>CALGMY010000001.1 GCA_937958785.1 uncultured Gammaproteobacteria bacterium
CGCCCACGTCGGTGGCCGCGAGTGAGTTGGTGAGTATGCGAAGGCCGACACCCTGGGCCGGGAGGGCGGCGAGACCCGCCGTGCCTTCCTTGCCGGGCACGAAATAGGGCGAGACGATGTCCAGCTGGCGCTCCGGCGTGCCGATGGCGGCGCGCAGCCGGGTGAACAGGAGGTCGGAGGCCTCGGCCGCGCCCATGGTCTTCACCGGTTCGTCGGCCACCAGCTGCGCCGGCACCCATTCCAGCGTCAGCTTCCGCTCCAGGAGCGCCTGCACCATGCGCGCAGCGCCCACCGCACTCAGGTACTGGACGGCAGAAGCTGAAGCGCGCACCGCGCCGAACCGGGCGATCAGGTCCGGCACGGACCGGGTCCCGGCTTCGCCCACGATGGACCCCACCGGGTACGCGGACCCGCTCGCCCAGTAGTCGTCGAAGGACCTCGCCACGTCGGCGATGACGGCGCCGGTCGCCAGCAGGTCCAGGTCGGCGAACACCATGCCCTCGCCGGCCCCGAAGTACTCGTCACCGATGTTCCGCCCCCCGACGATCGTCGCCTGGGAGTCCGCCGTGAACGACTTGTTGTGCATGCGCCGATTGAGCCGGCTGAAATCCGTGAGGTAGCCGAGTGGCCTGAAGCGACGGTTGACGAAGGGGTTGAAGAGACGCACCTCGATCGCGGGGTGGCTGTCCAGGGCGACCAGGGCCTCGTCGAGGCCCGCCGTGCCGTTGTCGTCCAGGAGCAGGCGCACGCGCACCCCCTCGCTCCGCCGCGTTCCAGAGTTCCTCCAGCAACAGGTAGCCGGTCGTGTCGCCGTGCCAGATGTAGTACTGCACGTCGAGGGACCGGTCGGCGGCCCGGGCCAGCAGCGCCCGGGCGGCAAAGGCGGACCGGGGATCGTCCAGCGGGTAGATCCCGGTCTTGCCGGGGTGCCCGGCAGCCGAGGCTTGCACGCCACGGCCGATGCGGGTGTCTCCCGTGGCGGTCAGTGCGGTCGACACGGTGCGCTCCTCCTGCGCTGGCAGGCTGGCACAGCCGCCGGCCAGGAGCCCGAGCACCGCCAATATCGTGACGAGCGCCAGGAGCAGCTGACCGCCCTTCACTGTGCTTCCTTCAGCCTCCGGGCGGTGTCTTCCTGAAGCTGGAGCAACTTGGGTTGCAGCGAGGACATTCGACCCTGGGCGAATTGCATCGAGGCCTGCAGGACTGCAGGCATCTTGGCTGTTACCGCCCTGCCGGCAGGCGACCGGTAGAAGGCCAGCATGCCCTGCAGCTCCTCCTCGGTGAATGTGGACCGGAAGATGTCGATCATCATCGGTTCATAGACCGGCCAGGACAGTTCCTCCCTCAGCAGGGCAAGCATCTCCATGTGCATGTCGTCGAGGATGACCTGCTGGGCCTCCGTGACCGGCCGGCCCGCCAGGGCCTGCTTCGAGGCTGACTCCATCATGGCCTCAACCTGTGCCCAGAGGTTGTCGATCATCGACTCGCTGTCTGTCAGGACCAGCAACTCCCGGATCGAGGCCTCGCTGGCACCGGCATCCCCGGCATGGGCATGAGGCTGGCCCGCGAGCAGCAGGCAGGTCACGGCAAGGGTGCGGATGTTCATGGCTTCTCGCTGCGGAAGCCTGGAGTGCGGCGACGTCGCAAGGTCGAAGTCAACGCAAGCAGTCCCGTCGCTGACAGCCAGGCGCCAGCCGGCAACGGTACGACGGCAACCTGGGCAAGGAAGGCTTCGTATTGGCCATTCCCGTTGATGCCCTGCCCCACAATCCACTGGCCGTCCGGCGAGATTCCCTTCGCGTGAAGCAAGGTCCAGCCGTCGAGCCCGGCGGCTCCCCCGGCGACGAGTACGTCGAGGAGTCGCTGCATGCCGGTAGCTTCCGTCCAGATGAACGCCTCCGAGTCGGCGCCACTGAAACTGTCGCCCACAATGACGTTACCGGCGGCTGACACGGCCTGGGCCCAGCCCTGGGCAGTACCCAGCCGCCCGAGACCGACCATGCCTGTGTCCTCCGTCCAGCGCATGGCCTCATAGCCGCCGGTGCTCGAGCCGAAGCCGACGATGATGTTGCCATCGGGTGAGACGGCGAGGGCGGCGCTCGCAAAGTTGCCGCCGGCAAGATCACCGATACCGCTCATGCCGCCGGCGCCCGTCCAGCGAAACCCTTCCTCACCCGAACTGCTGACGCCTTGTCCCACGATGACGGACCCGTCTGGCGTGACGGCGAGGGCGTTGCTGGAAAAGAAGCCGCCCGGCAGATCGCCCAGGCCGACCATTCCGGCGTCGGGCGTCCAGACAAAAGCTTGCGTGCCCGCGGTGCTGCCAGAAGCGCCCACGACAACGTTACCGTCTGCCGACACCCCGTAGGCATGGGCGAACAACTGCCCACCCGGCAGGTCGCCGATATCGACCATGCCAGCCGTGGCTGTCCAGCGAAAAGCCCCCGCATTTCCACCATAATTGCCGGAGCCCACCACCACCGCGCCATCCGCGGACACTGCGTTGGCAATGCTCTGGTTGTTGCCTCCCGGAAGCTGCCCAAGGCCGACCATGGTGCCGCCGGTCCACCGGAATGCCTCGACATCGTCATCGCCGATGCCGAAGCCCACGACCACTGTACCGTCGGCGGAGACCGCGCGGGCCTCGCTGGCAAAGCCGAGTCCGCCGGGAATGTCTCCCAACGGGATGAAAGTCGCTGACTGAGCGGTCGTTGCAGCGAGCGCCAGAACGGAGGCAACGACAGAACGAGCTGACATGAGATGTCTTCCTGGTACTGAAGCCATTGTGATGGTGGGTTCGACCATACGTTGATCCAACAGCGGCAGGCCAGGCGACTTAACCTGACGTCAGCAGCCGCCGGGCGTCGGCCTCGATGGCCTCCGGCTTGTCGTTCGGCGCGTAGCGCGCGACGACCTGCCCGTCCTTGCCCACCAGGAACTTGGTGAAGTTCCACTTGATGCGCTCGGTGCCGAGGATGCCCGGTCTTTCGTGCTTGAGCCACTTCCACAGCGGGGCAGCCCCGTCACCGTTCACCTCGACCTTGGCGAACATCGGGAACGTGACGCCGTAATTCAGCTGGCAGAAGGACTGGATCTCCGCCTCGGTGCCCGGCTCCTGCCCGCCGAACTGGTTGCAGGGAAAGCCCAGCACCGCGAAGCCGAGCGGGCCGAGCGTCTGGTACAGCGCCTCTAGACCCTGGTACTGGGGCGTGAACCCGCACTGGCTCGCGGTGTTGACGATGAGAAGGACCTTCCCGCTGTAACGGCCCAGGCTGACCTCCTGGCCGTGGATGTCGCGGGCGGTGAAATCGTGGGCGCTGGGCATCGGTGGAGGATAGGCCATTCCTGCGCCCAGGTCATCGCCCCGGCGGAGACCAGGACACGCGCTTGGCTTCTGTCGTGACGGGATTCGGCCAGATGACAAATCGGCCCGCCGTCAGCCGCGAATCATGGGTAGCATCTGCCAGAGGAGGACACGATGGTCAGAAGCGCGCTGGTAGTGCTGTTGCTCGGCCTGGCAGGCCCGGCAGCCTTGGCCTCGACTCTGGTCGGCGAAGCCAGCTTCCAGGGGACACGGGACCTGAATGTCATCCGGACCGATGACAACCGCACCCTCGAGTTCCTGGATTTCTTCCCGACCCGCCGCTTGTCGTTGAGCACGGCACTCAGCACCTACTCGCCGTTCGGTTTCCGGCTGGCGACCGCGGACGAGGTGAGCCAGCTCTTCTCGGCATTCGGGTTCACCTATGCCTTCACGCCCAACACCTACACCGCGATCAGTGACATGAGCAGTGCGGAACGAGATCAGTTCCTGAACGTGATGAGTCTCAGCATCCTGTCGCCCCAGTCAGGGGTCAAGGCCATGTACGGCAACGCCGCCGGGAATGCCACGACGTCGTACTTCTGCATCGGCATTCCCTGCTCCCCCGAGGCCTTCACCAACGACGTGCATATCGACGGAATACTGAATACCAGCACGACCCTCGTCCGCGAATCGGTCGTTCCCCTGCCTTCGGCGGCCTGGCTGGCCGGGAGCGCGCTGGGTGCTCTCCTGGCGCTGGGTCGAAGGAGGCGCTCGTCGGCCTGACAGGCCCGGGCACCGGCAACGTCTGATAACCGTCACGCCTCGGTACAAAATACACGGCCGAGAATAGGTCATTCAAAGCCCCTGCCGGAAGCGGGTTGGCGGCCGGCCCGGGCACCGGCAACGTCTGATTACCGTCACGCCGCGCCCGCGGCCTTGTCGGCCGCCGCCTGAATCTCCCCCGTCCCACCGGTTTCTCGCGCCGCACGACGGCCTGGACGCAGCCGCGCCCCGCCGGACCGACGCCGGCACCGCCACTCTCCCGCTGAGCTAACCGAACTCCGGCCCTGCCGATGGCGGGCCCCGCACCCCGGGCCGGGACCGCTCACCCGGCAGCCCCGCCCGCAAGTCCAAGTGGTTCAGGATCCGCGCAATCACCAGCGGGTCCTCGATGCAGGCGATCACCCGCACCTGGCCGCCACAGCCTTCGCAGGTTTCCAGCTCGAGTTTGAACACCCGCTTCAGCCGCTGCGCCCAGCTCATCGCCCGGTGCCGCTCGGCCGGCGTCCGGGTGTCGGTCGCTGCGCGGCGGCTGCCCCGCCCCGCCGGCGTGATCTGCGCTCGCCACCGGCTGTGGGGCGCGAACACCCCGTGGTAGCGCGTCAGGTGCACCCGGGGGCTTGGCACCAGGGCCGCCAGCCGGGCCATGAAATCCAGCGGCTCGAAGACCACGTGGGTCGTGCCGTCCCGGTAGGGGGTCTTCAGGGCGTAACGCACCCGGCCACTGGGGGTGAGCGAGAGCCGGCCTTCGGCGAGTGCCGGGCGCGTGAGGTAACGGCAGAGGCGCTCAAGGGTCTTCCGGTCGTCACCCCGGACGGCAACGCCCGCGTGCAGGGAGAAGCCCGCGTGGCTCGCCAGGAAGGGCTTGGTGGTGGGCTCCCGGGCCGGCACCGTCTGCAGCCTGAAGGCCTTGCGGCCTTCCTGGGGGCCCAGCGCGATCCGGTAGGTGATCGAGTGGCCCTGCAGGTGCTCGAGGGCGGCGTCTTCCCCCGGGGCCCGGTCCAGGTGGCTCGACTCCAGGTCCCGCACCAGCAGGCCCCGGCGCTCCAGGTGGCGGCCGATGCGGGCGGTGATCTGGGCCAGGAGCGCCTCGAGCTCGGCGGCCGTCGGCGGCGGCACGCGCCGGAAACGCGGCTGGCCCTGCTCCAGCGCGTAGGCGCCGTCCGGGCATAACATGTGGAAGTGGATGTTCAGGTTCAGGGCGCTGCCGAAGCGCTGGATCAGCGTGACCCCGCCGGGCTGCCCGGTGGCGCGGGTGAGGCCGGCCTTCCTCAGCAGGTGACCGGAGAGCGGCCGGCTCCGACGCGAACAGGAAGCGCAGCGGGAACGGCACGGACAGCACCCACTGGCGGACAGGCTCCCGGGGCAGCACCTCGTCCACCAGCAGCGCCGCGCCCTCGACCATCCGCCGGGCCCCGCAGCTCGGGCAGAAGCCCCGGCGCTTGCAGCTGAAGGCCACCAGCCGGTAGAACAGTGTGGTCTCCGGGCGATGGCGCGCGTAGCGCAGCGGCGGGATGACAGTGTGCAGTGGGGTCGTTGCCGGCAGTGGAACCTTGCCGCCAGCGTGCAAACCGGGCGCGGGTTCCTACAGCCGAGAAAACCCAGCGCTCGGCCAGCTCACCAGCGCCAGCGCGATTCGGCTCACAAACGGGGGAAACGGGCGCTGCCAAATACACGGCCTCCGTGTTATTTTCCGGCCATGAAGAACGTCACCATCACCCTGGACGAGAAGACCGCCGGCTGGGCCCGCACCCATGCCGCGCGCCGCAACCTGAGCCTGTCCCGGTTCATCAGCGACGTGCTCAACGAGAAGATGGGCGAGGCCCGGGAGTACGACCGGGCGATGAAGCGCTTCTTCTCCTTGAAGGCGAGGCCACTCAGCAACCCCGGCGAACCCTACCCCACCCGGGATGAGGTCAATGACCGCCGCCGTGGTCGCTGACCCGATGGTAAGTGTCGGCCCCGTTGTCTTCGTCGACACCAATATCCTGGCCTACTGCCACGACTCGGCGCAGGGACGGAAGAAGGTGATGGCAGAAGACCTTCTCGCCCGGCTTTGGCAGCAACAAGGCGGCCGGACGAGCATGCAGGTACTGAACGAGCTCTATGTCACGCTCACCCGCAAGCTCCCACACCCGCTGCCGAGGGATATTGCCTGGAGAATCACCGAAGACTTGCTCGTCTGGAGTCCGCTGCCGACCGACCGTCGATTGCTCACCCGGGCACGGGAGGTGGAGACACGCTATCGCCTCAACTGGTGGGACGCCCTGATCGTGGCCGCGGCCCAGCTGCAGGACTGCACGACCCTGCTCACCGAGGACCTGCAGGACGGCATGGACTTCGACGGCGTCCGGGTGGGCAATCCCTTCCGGGCAGGCGTGGCGGAGGAGGCTCCGCCCTACAGCACCGGACCGCGGCGGGTGGCCCCGGCCAATCCCCGGCATCGGGGCCGGGGGCGACCCCGGCGGCAGGCGGTCGTCTAGCAAACGCGGTGCCGCCAGAAACCATGCCAACCCCCCGCTTTCTCGACTGGACCCCCCGAAGCCGGGTGTCATCATTGCCCGTGGCCTCTCCCGGCTTGTGACCGGGCAATTCCGGAGCGATAGTCATGCACATGCCGGCACCGTCACAGATCAACAAGTCCTTGCTGCAGAAGGCCAGCGAACTGACGGGCCTCCGGGAGCGGACTGCCCTGCTCAACGCCGGCCTGGAAGCCCTGATTGCCCGGGAGAGTGCCCGGCGCCTGGTAGCCCTAGGCGGCACACAGAGGAAACTGCGGCCTGCACCCCGGCGACGTGCTGCTCCCGCGCGCTAGTGCTGGTCGATACAGCGATCTGGGTGGATCACCTGCGTGGCGGTGACGCCACGCTCGTGGACCTCCTCGAGCGGGACCTCGTGTCGATGCACCCGTTCGTCGTGGGTGAAGTCGCCTGCGGCCACCTGACTGACCGCGACGAGGTACTCCAGGCGATGCAATCATTGCCGGCGTTGCCGCTCGTCCCGGACCCGGATGTGCTCAGCTTTTCCGGCCTTCACCGGTTGTACGGGCGCGGCCTGGGGTGGATTGATATCCACCTCCTGGCCGCCGCGAGTGCCTCGGGCGAACTACTTTTCACGCGTGACAGGCGGCTCCATGCCGCTGCCGAAGAATTGGGACTCGCCGCGCGCCCCTGACCATCGCCAGGGCGACGCCACTCAGCAACCCCGGCGAACCCTAACGCACCAGCGTCGCGTCCACCTCGTCCTTCTGGATCTCGAACATCCGCGCGTACCAGCCGCCCTTGGCGAGCAGCTCCGCGTGGGTGCCGCGCTCGGCGATGCGGCCCTCGAGCATCACCAGGATCTCGTCGCTGTCCATGATGGTGGACAGGCGGTGGGCAATGGTGAGCGAGGTGCGGCCCTTCGCCAGGTGGCGGATGGCACGCATCACGCCCTGCTCCGTCTCCACGTCGAGGCTCGAGGTGGCCTCGTCGAGCAGCACGATGGGCGCGTTCTTCAGGATGGCCCGGGCGATGGCCACGCGCTGGCGCTGGCCGCCGGAGAGCTTGCTGCCCCGCTCGCCGCAGGGCGAGTCGTAGCCCTGGGGCAGGCCCATGATCCAGTCGTGCAGTCCGGCGCCCCGGGCCGCCGCCTCGACGTCCGCCTGGGTGGCGTCATGGCGACCAATGAGGATGTTGTCCCGGATCGACTCGTTGAAGATGAAGCTGCGCTGGGACACCACGGCGAAGAAGGTCTGCAGGTCGGCGAGCGAGAAGTCCTTCAGCGCCCGGTTGCCGATGCGGATGTCGCCCTGCTGGGGGTCCCACTGGCGGAGCAGCAGGTTCACGACGGTCGACTTGCCCGTGCCGCTCGGCCCGACCAGCGCCACGTGGCGACCGGCAGGAACGTCGAGGGTGAAGCCGTCGAACACCTTCTTCTGGCGGCTCCAGTCCAGGTCGTCGGCGTCGTACTCGAAGTGCACGTTGCTGAAGTGGATAGAGGGCTCGACGCCGGCGGTGGCGACGCCCTGCTGGCGGTCCACCACGGCCGGCGGCTGGTCCATCATGCCGAAGAGCCGGCGGGCCGCGATGATCGAGACCCGGAAGTCCGTGTAGTTGTTGGCCATGCCGACGGACACGTAGAAGCCCACCACGGACACCGCGATGACGGCCGGCAGGTCCACCAGCGTGGAAATCTGGCCCGCCAGGGCGAGTTCCACGCCCACCCAGGCCGAGGCCAGGATGCCCACGGTGATGAAGATCTCCGCGAGGGCCCGCTGGGTGGCGTCGGCGCCGTAGAGCTTCTCCTGGCCGGCCTGCATGGTGGCGCCCCGCTCCCACAGTTCCCGGGCCCGGCGCTTCTCGTAGCCGAAGGCGACCGTGTCGCGCACGCCCTGGATGCTGTCCGCCACGAAGGCGTTCACCTGGCCGAGCTGCTCCCGGTAGCGGATGCCGTCGCCGCCGAGCCGGGCCACCAGCCAGGGCAGCACGAAGGTGGTCGCGATGTAGAAGGGCGTGAGGGCGTAGACCAGCGTCGGGTGCACCGACCAGCACCAGGCCAGAAGGATGACCGGCACGGAGATGGCTGCCACGGCCGGCGCGATCGTGTGGGCGTAGAAGGGCTCCACCCGCTCGCAGTCGGTCATCACCCGGCTCACGGCGTCGCCGGACTGGAGCTTGGCGGTGCGGGCGGGTGCCAGCGGCAGCATGGCGTAGTAGAACCTGTCCCGGAAGGCCGCGAGGATGCGGAACGCCACGTAGTGGCCGGTGTAGTTCTCGATGTAGGACGCGATGCCCACGATCGTGCCCACCAGGGCGATCCAGCGCACCTGCTGCCAGATGACATCCCAGTTCACCTCGCCGGGGGTCGCCGACCCGATGTAGATGCCGACGCTCGCCGCCGCGATGCCGAGCACCGCCGCCTGGGCGACGATCTTCACCACCCGCGCCGTCAGCGACGTGAACATGATCGCGTTGAACGGCGTCATGTAGGTGAGCAGGCGGCGGATGATCTGGCCGTTGGTGGCGCCGCCCGGCAGCTCGCCGGAGATTGCCTCGACACTCATGTACCTGCTCCTGTCTCAGCCACCGGCCACTGCCGGCTGCAGTGACCGTGATTCGATGTCGCGCTTCGTCCGGATCATGCCGGCGTAGATGCCGCCCTGGGCCAGGAGTTGCTGGCGGGTGCCGCTCTCGGCCAGCCGGCCGCCCTCCAGGACGATGATCCGGTCGGCCTGCTCGATGGTGCTCAGCCGGTGGGCGATCAGCAGCACCGTCTTGCTGGCCGTGAGGCGGGCCAGCGCGCGGTTCAGCAGGGTCTCGGTCTCGACGTCGATCTGGGAGGTGGGCTCGTCGAGGACGACGATGGGCGCGTTCTTCAGGAAGGCGCGGGCGATCGCGAGGCGCTGGGCCTGGCCGCCGCTCAGCGCGAGGCCCTGGTCGCCCACCTTGGTGTCGAAGCCGTCCGGATTCGAGCGGATGAAGTCGTAGAGCTCCGCCGCCCGGGTGGCCTCGATGAGCTCCGCCTCGGTGGCGTCGGCCTTCGCCACCCGCAGGTTGTCGGCGATGGTCCCGTAGAAGAGGAAGGGGTCCTGGGGCACCAGGGCGATCTGCTCGCGGATCCAGTCCAGGGACAGCTCCTTCTCGGGGATGCCGTCGAAGAGGATCTCGCCGGACTGGGGCTCCAGGGTCCGGAGCAGCAGGTTCGTGACCGTCGTCTTGCCGGAGCCGCTGCGGCCGATCAGGGCCACGGTCTCGTTGGGCTCCAGCGTCATGCTGAGGTCCTCGAGGGCCGGCCGGTCGGCGCCCGGGTAGGTGAAGGTCACGTTGCGGAACTCGATGCGCACGGCCCGGCCCGGGACCGAGCCCGGGTGGCGCCCCTCGCCCTCGCTCACCGGCGGCTTCTCGTCCAGGAACTCGATCACCTTGGCCGCGACCTCCCGGCCGAGCGCGCCGGCGAAGAAGAACTCGCCGATCAGCAGGAGGGTGCGGCTGAACTCCAGGCTGAGCAGCACGACGGCCACCACCTCGCCCGGGGTCATGAACCCGCCGGACCACCGGTACAGGGCGACGCCCATGGCGACGGCGGTGGAGAACAGCGCGAAGCCGAGCTCCAGGAACACGAACTGGGACTGGGCGACCAGCAGGAGGCGCATGGTGAGCTTGCGCTGGGTCTCGTTCCCCTCCTCCATCTGCCGGCCGCGGCGGTCGCCCTCGTTGAACATCTTGAGGGTGCTCATGCCCTGGATGGAGTCCAGGTACTGGGAGCTGTTGCGGTTCTTGACCTCCTCGTTCTGCTTGCTGATGCGGCGGAAGCCCCGGGCCGAGGAACCGACGAAGAGCGGCGTCAGCGGCACCCCGGCCAGCATCCACAGGCCGACGACCCAGTCGATGGCGAAGATCGCCGTGCAGAGGAAGACGGGGATCGCGATCGCCACCCAGATCTGCACGAAGTAGACGCTGAAGTAGTAGTCCAGGTACTCGACGCCCTCGGTGGCAGTGTTGGCGATCTCGCCCGTGCGGCGCTTGCCGAGGATGCCGGGGCCGAGCTTCACCACCTGCCGGTAGATCTGGTCGCGGACGTTCAGCTTGGCCTCGCTCGAGGCGCGGAACTGGCCGGTGCGGAACAGCCAGGCGAGGCCCGCCTTCAGCAGCACGAGGAACGTGAGCACGAAGAGCCAGTCCCGCACCTGGTTGGTGCCCGCGAGGGCGGCGTCGACGGTGAGCCCCAGGACGTAGTAGAGGACGATGGTGGTGGGGATGGTGGCGAGCCCGGCGATGAGGCCCACCTTGACCCACTTGAGGGTGGCCGGGGTCACCAGCCTGTCATCGACGCCCAGCATGGGGTGCTCCGTCCGCAGTTGCGAGCTGGCAAGGGTAGACCTTCAACCGTGGTTCAAGGTCAAGCCGGACGATCCCGCCAGGCCAGCCGGTACAGGCCGGGCAGCACCAGGAGCGTCAGGATGGTGGAGGAGACGATGCCGCCGATCACCACCGTGGCCAGCGGCCGCTGCACCTCCGCGCCCGTGCTGGTATTGAGGGCCATGGGCAGGAAGCCGAGGGCCGCCACGAGCGCCACCATCAGGATTGGCCGCAGGCGCAGCATGGCCCCGTCCCGGATCGCGGCCTCGATGGCGGCGCCCGCCGCCAGCCGGTCCCGGAACGCCGAGACCATCACGACCCCCGTGAGCACGGCAACACCACACAGGGTGATGAAGCCGACGCCGGCTGTGATGGACAACGGGATGTCCCGCAGCCACAGGGCGATGACGCCCCCCGTGAGGGCGAGGGGCACGCCGCTGAACACCAGGGCCGCGTCCCGGGCGGAGCCGAAGGTCAGCATCAGCAACGCGAAGATCATCACCAGCGTGACGGGCACGAGCAGCGTCAGGCGCTCCGTCGCGGACTCGAGTTGCTCGAAGGTGCCACCCCAGGCCAGCCAGTAGCCGGTGGGCAGCCGGACTTCCGCGGCGATGCGCGCGCGGGCCTCCGCGACGAAGCCGCCGAGGTCCCGCCCCCGGGCATTGGCCGACACCACGATCCGGCGCTTGCCGTTCTCCCGGCTGACCTGGTTCGGCCCTGGCGCGAGGTCGAGGCGGGCGACCTCCGCCAGGGGTACGTAGCCGCCGTCGGGCAACGGGATCGCCAGCCGGCCGAGGGCGGCGAGGTCGCCGCGGACTGCTTCCGGCAACCGGACGACGATGGGGGACCGCTGGTCTCCCGCGAACACCTGCCCCGCCTCCTCGCCGCCGGTCGCGGCGGCGAGCACGTCCTGGATTGCCGCCACGTCGAGTCCGTAGCGGTACAGGGCGCCCCGGTCGGGCACCACCGAGAGCACGGGAAGCCCCGCCACCTGCTCCACCTTGACGCCCTGGGCGCCGGGCACCGTGGCGAGCACGGCGGCGACCTCCTCGCCCGCCTCGAGCAGCCGGTCCAGGTCGTCGCCGTAGATCTTCACCCCGAGATCCGAGCGCACCCCGGAGATGAGCTCGTTGAAGCGCAGCTCGATGGGCTGGCTGATCTCGAAGGCGTTGCCCGGCAGGTCCGCGAGGCGCGCCTCCACCTCCGCCGCGAGCTGGGTCCTGCTCTTGCCGGGATCGGGCCAGTCGGCCCGGTCCTTCAGCATCACGTAGCCGTCGGCGATGTTCGGCGGCATGGGGTCCGTCGCCACCTCGGCGGTGCCGACGCGGGCGAAGGTCGTCTTCACCTCCGGCAGTTCCGCCAGGGCCCTTTCCACCTGGAACTGCATGGCGAGGGACTGGGTGAGGCTGGTCCCGGGGATCCGGAGGGCCTGCACGGCCAGGTCGCCCTCGTCCAGGTTCGGGATGAACTCGGAGCCGAGCCGGGTGCCGAGCAGGCCGCAGGCCACAACGAACGCGACCGCGCCGGCCAGCACCGGCAGCCGGAACCGCAGGGCCGCATCCAGCACGGGCGCATAGGCGCGCCGGGCGAGGCCGACCAGCCGGTTCTCCCGCTCGGCGATGCTGCCCGTCATGAAGACGGCGACGGCCGCCGGCACGAAGGTGAGCGAGAGCACCAGCGCGCCGAGCAGGGCGAGGATCACCGCCCAGGCCATCGGGTGGAACATCTTCCCCTCCACCCCCGTGAGGGCAAGGATGGGGATGTTGACGAGGACCACGACGAGCACGCTCACCAGGCTCGGCGTAAACACCTCGCGGGTGGCGGTGTACACCGTGTCCAGCCGCTCATCGAGGGCCAGCAGCCGCCCGACGCGGTGCTGGCGCTCGCCGAGGCGCAGGACGCAGTTCTCGACGATGATGAGCGCGCCGTCGACGATGAGGCCGAAGTCCAGCGCCCCGAGGCTCATGAGGTTGGCCGAGATCCGGCTGGTCACCATGCCGGTCATCAGCATGAGCATGGACAGGGGAATCACCAGCGCGGTCAGGATCGCGGCCCGCACGTTGCCCAGCATGAGCAGCAGCACGGCGACGACCAGCAGCGCACCCTCCACCAGGTTGTTGCGCACGGTGGCGATCGTGCGGTCGACCAGCACGGTGCGGTCGTAGACCGTGCGCGCCTCGACGCCTTCGGGCAGCGACGCTGCCACCTCGGCCAGCCGGGCCGCGACGGCCGCCGACACGGTGCGGCTGTTCTCGCCCACCAGCATCACGGCCGTGCCGAGCACGGTCTCGCGACCGTCGTGGGTGGCGGCGCCGGTGCGCAGCTCGCGGCCGAGGCCGACGTCGGCCACGTCGCCGATGGTCACGGGGACGCCGTCGCGGCGCGCGACGACGACCTGGCTGATGTCCGCCGCACCGGACAACTGGCCCGGCGACCGGATGAGGTACTGCTCGCCATTGCGCTCGATGTAGCCGGCGCCGACGTTCGCGTTGTTGCGGCCGAGCGCCTCGACGAGGTCGTGCAGGCTGATGCCGAAGGCCAGCAGGCGGGCGGGATCCGGCGTCACGTGGAACTGGCGCTCGTAGCCACCGATGGAGTTGACCTCGGTGACGCCCGGCACCTGCAGCAGCTGGGGACGGATGACCCGGTCCTGCAGGGTGCGCAGCGCGATGGCGTCCCAGGGCTGGCCATCGGCCTGGCGCGCCCCGGGCTCCGCGTCCACCGTGTACATGAAGATCTCGCCGAGGCCCGTGGCGACCGGCCCCATCTCGGGCTCGAGCCCCTCCGGCATCGCGCCCCGGGCCTGCTGGAGGCGCTCGCTGATGAGATTGCGGGCAAAGTAGATGTCGGTCCCGTCCCGGAACACCACGGTGACCTGGGACAGCCCGTAACGGGACAGGGAGCGCGTGTACTCGACCGCCGGCAGGCCGGCGAGCGCCGTCTCGACCGGCCAGGTGATCCGCTGCTCCACCTCGAGCGGGGAGTAGCCGGGAGCCGCCGTGTTGATCTGCACCTGCACGTTGGTGATGTCCGGCACCGCGTCGATGGGCAGCCGCTGGTAGTTCCAGGCGCCGGCCGCCGCCACGAGCAGCACGAGGAAGAGGACCACCCAGCGGCGGGTGATGGCGAAGCGGAGGAGCGCGTCGATCATTGGCCCGGTCCCTCAGTGCTCGTGGGTGGCTTCGCCCTTGCCGAGCTCGGCCTTGAGGATGAAGCTGCCGTCCGCGACATAGCGGCTGCCCGGGGCGAGGCCGGCAAGGATCTCGGTCTGCCCGTCGTCCTGGCGGCCCGTCCGGACCGTCGCCGGGGTGAAACCCTCCTGCCCGGCCACGAATACCGCCGGCTGGCCGTCGAGCGTCTGCAGGGCCTCGTTGCGCACCGCGACCGGCACGTCCGCGTCGCCGAGGAGCACCTCCACCGTCACGTGCCGGCCGGGGACCCACCCGCCCGACCGGTTGTCGAGCAGCACCCGGGCGGTGAGCGTCTGGCTCGCGGCACTGCCGACGGGCGCCACCCAGGCGACCTCGCCCTCGCCCACGGGTCCCGGGCCGGTGGCCCGCACCCGCACCTGCTGGCCGGCGCGCACCCGGGCGCTGTCCCGGGGAAACAGGGCGACCTCCACCCAGACGGTGGCGAGGTCCGCCACCGTGAACAGAACCCGGCCCCCGGTCTGCTCGCCGGGATTGGCGTCCCGCGCCGTGACGACACCGGCAATGGGCGCCGTCACGGCGTAGGTCTGCAGGCTCTCGTTGCTCTCCACGGTGGCAAGGGTTTCGCCTTCGCGGACGCGGTCACCGGGCCGGCGCGCGACACTGCGGAGCACGCCATCGAAGCGTGCCGTAACGTCCCTTACCCGCTCGGCATTCGGCACGATCACGCCGGGCAGTGGCAGCTGCTCACGAAGGGTGGCGGGGCCGGCGGTCTCGACCCGGATGCCCGCCGCCTCGATCTGGCTCGCCGTCAGCCGGACCGTGCCGTCTGCAGGCTCGTCGTGATCGTGCTCGTCGTGCTCCTCATGCTCCTCGTGCTCCTCGTGCTCCTCGTGCTCCTCGTGCGTATCGGCCGGGTCCGCGGGTCCGCCGCAGCCCGCGGCGACGGCCAGCAGCGCAGTGGCCAACAGGAGCCGCCAGTTGGCGGGGTGGCGTGTGTTCATGGTTCCTCCGGCAGGGTGGCAGGGGTCGTCAGGGGTTCGCCCGTCAGCCGCTCGATCTCGACCAGCAGCTCCCGGGCGAGGGCCGCGGCAGCGATGCGGTCGCGGCGCCCGGCCAGGAATTCGCGCTGGGCCTCCAGCAGCTCCGCATAGCCGTAGCGCCCGCGCTCGTAGGCGTAGCGGGTGGACCCGAGGGCAGCCTCGAGCCGGGGGAGGATGTCCTCCGCCAGCACCGCCGACTCCCGGCGGGCCTGCTCCAGCTGCTGGTACCAGGCCCGCAGTTGCGTCCGGGTCGCCAGCCGCGCCGCCTCCCGGTCCGCATCGATGCGGGCCCGGGCGGCCTCGGCTTCCGCCACCGCGGGCGCGGCGCTGCGCCCCGCGAACAGCGGCACCGCCACGCCGAACACCAGCGCCTGGTCGCCGGACTCCTCGAAGCGGCGCACGCCGCCGGACAACTCGAGCTCGCCGCGGCGCCGGGCGCGGGCCACCCGCAACTCCGCGTCCCGCAGTCGCGCCTCGGTGGTGAAGCGCAGGAAATCCGGGTTGGCCTCGAGACGGGTGGCGAGGGCCTCGAAGCCGAGGAGATCTGGCTGGCGGTAGAGGTCGGCGGCGACGCCCTCGAAGTCGGCACGGGTCGCGCCCCAGGTGGCGGCCAGCGCATCCCGGGCCGCGGCGTGCTCACCGATGGCTCGCTCCTCATCGAGACCGGCCCGGCCCAGGGCCGCCTCCGCCCGCTTCAGCTCCCCCTCGGGGGAACGCGCGGCCCGCACCCGGCGCTCCACGTCCGCCACCGTCTCGCGGGCGAGCCCGACGGCCTCGCCGGCCAGCTGCACCTGCTCGGCGGCGACGGCCACCGCGAGGAAGCGGCGGGACACCTCGGCGACCACGTCCAGCTGGGCGGCGGCCTGCTCGATGGCGACCACCTCCCGCGCCGACCGGGCCGCCGCGGTCCGCAGTGCCCGCTGGTCACCGAGCTCGATGACCTGGGACAGGGCGAGCGTGATCTCCGCGGCGTCCAGGCCGCCAAAGTCCCCGGAGCCCAGGGCGTTCTCGACCTCGAGCGAGAGCCCGGGCGCGGCCCACTGCCCCGCCCCCGCGATGCGCGCCTCCTCGGCGCGTAGCGCGTAGGCGAAGCCGGCAAGCGCCGGGTTGGCCGCGAGGGCCCGGTCGATGGCCTCGCCCAGCGTGAGCGGCGTGGCGACGGCGGGCACGGCGACCGCGAGCCCGGCGGCGAGCGCGGCTCCGGCCAGGGACAGGCGCGCACCGCGGGTGCGCGCGCAGGGCAAGGACATGGTGGTCTCCCGTTACTTTGGCCGCGTGGGTGCGGCCGGACAACGTCGGCGACGGTCGGGAGACTAGGCGGGGGGACCCCGGAGGGGCGGACGGAGGAAGGGCGTGCCCCGTGGTACGGGCACGTCGCGCGGGACGGCGGGATTTCGCGCGAGCTGCGACGTGACCAGCAACAGGACGATGCCGAGCAGCAGGGCCACATCGAGGCCCGGCGGCCAGGCCTTGCCGATGGCGGGGCCGGTCGCGTCGAAGGTCTGGTCCTGGTGGCCGTCGTCGTGGGCCTTGCCCGCCGCGTCAACGCCGTCGGCGTCAGCCAGGTGGATGGCCACGAGCGGCCCGGTGCCATCCAGGCACAGGTGCAGGTGCGGGCCACCCACGCGGGGCAGCAGCACCAGCAGGCACAGGAGTGCCAGGAAGACGTCCCGGGCGCGGAGTGTGGTCATGCCGGGCCAGCCTATGCCACCGCCGGACGGGGTGTCCAGCGGGTGCGGCAACCCGTCACCCGCCTAAGGAAAGACCGTGCGCCAGTCGTCCTTCATGCTGG
>CALGMY010000002.1 GCA_937958785.1 uncultured Gammaproteobacteria bacterium
CGAGGCGGGCTACCTGCACGTGGTCTGCCGGAACGACGAGCAGATCAACGTGGGCGGGACGAAGGTCTATCCGATCGAGGTCGAGGGGGTGCTGCTCCGCCACCCGGCGGTGGTGGACTGCGTCGCCTGCGCTTTGCCCCATGAGGATCTCGGCAGCACCGTGGGCGCCGCTGTCCAGCTCAGGCCGGGTGGACGGGCCAGCGAAGCGCAGCTGCGGGACTTTGCCGGTCGGTTTCTGCCGGCGGGCAAAGTCCCGTCCCGGATTACCGTGGTTGCAGCGCCGCTCCGGCCCGCGACGGGCAAGGTCAACCGCAGGCGCGTCGCTGACCAGATGCATATCCCCGCCGGGGTACCCGCTGGCTGATGGCTGTTGGGACAGCGCCGTGATTCCTTTTGTCTCAATTGGTTGCAGCGGCCAAGTATTGTAGATTGTCAGGCCTGTCGGCAGCAGCAGGGGTGGGCGCCAATACCCAGCCCTTCACCCATGATCTGGCTCTTCCTCCTCGGCTCCCTCCTCGCCATCCTCGTCGCCGCCGAAGTCTTCACCAACGCCCTCGAGCACCTGGGCCAGCGGCTGAAGATCTCCGAGGGCGTGACCGGGTCGCTGTTCGCGGCGGTGGGCACGGCCATGCCCGAGACCATGGTGCCGGTGCTCGCGGTGGTCGCGGGCACCGAGGACATGGCGGTCAACCACGCCATCGGCGTCGGCGCCATCGTCGGCGCGCCGCTCATGCTCGGCACCCTCGCGTTCTTCCTGATGGGCGCCGCAGCGCTCGGGCAGCGGGGCCTCCGGGGGCCCATCGCGCCCGAGCCCACCGGCATGCGCCGGGACCTCGACGTGTTCCTCGTGGCCTTCACCCTGGCGGGACTCGGCCTGCTCGTGCCCGGGCACTGGACCTACGGTGGCGTCCTGCGCGGGGGGCTCGCCATCGCCCTCGTGCTGCTCTACCTCTTCTATGTGGTGCTCACCCTGCGCAGTTCCGCGGCGCTGGTGGAGGAGGGCCACGGCACCACGGCCGACGACCCCATGTTCCTCTGCCGGATCGGTCTTCCCGACGTGACGGCGGTGGTGCTGCTGCAGGTGGTGCTCGGCTTCGGGCTGCTCATCGCCGGCGCCAAGGCCTTCATCTATTCGGTCGAGCAGCTCTCCGCCCTGCTCGCGGTGTCGGCGCTCATCCTCTCGCTGCTCATCATCCCGGTCGCCACCGAGCTGCCCGAGAAGGTCAACAGCATCCTCTGGATCCGCCGGCGCAAGGACACCCTCGCCGCCGGCAACCTCACGGGGGCCATGGTCTTCCAGGGCACGCTGCTCCCCGCGCTCGGGCTCGTCACCACGCCCTGGCAGCCCGAGGCGCCGGTGGTCATCGCCATCGGCATCACGATGCTGGCGGCCCTCTGGCTGCGCTGGCGCCTGAGGCATGGCGGGATCGAAGTGCGGCACCTGTCCCTCAACGGACTCGGCTACCTGCTCTACCTGGTCGCCGCCGGCTGGCTGATCGGCCGGGGCGGCTAGCGTCCGGCCTGGTGCTTCGCCAGGGCCACCAGGTGGCCCAGGTTGATGTCGATGGTCAGCCAGCGCACCGCGCGCGGCTGCGCGGCGGAGGGCGGCGGCAGCCCGTCCCGCGTGTCCGGCAGGGGCTCATCCGCCAGCAGCCGCCGGGTCAGTTCGGCCTCGATCGCGAGGCGGAGCTTCGGCAGGACCTCCGGCTCCGACCCGCCCGTGACCTCGCAGCCCGGGAGGTCCGGCGCGTGGGCCCGGCGGCGGCCGTCCGGGCAGTTCTCGAGGGCGACGGGGACGAGCATCGGGTTTCCCGGTGGCGGGTGACGCCGCGCTTATACGCGTTGCCGTTGTCGCGGGCAACGGCCGCCGGGCGGCGGTTGCGGCAAATCCGGGTTGCGGGTGCCGGCGAAGCCCCCGGATGATGAGCACCATGCAGACAGTCCGGCAGAGCAGCGCGGCCCTCTGGGGCGGCATCGCCTTCAGCGCGGCTTTCACCGTGCTCATCTGGTATGCCGGCAAGCACTGGCTGGAGCCCGGGCCCCTGACCCCCGACCGGCCCGGCTTCTGGTACGAGTGGCAGCTCCTCGAGCCCACGGCCCTGACCCGCCTCACGGCGTGGGGCGGCTACCTGCTGCACCAGGTCGCGATGTGGTGGCTCATCTGGCGCGCCCAGCAGCAGCGGCCCGGCTACACCGCGGGCCTGCACGGGTTCAATGTCGCCGCGCTCGGGGTCAACGCCTTCTTCATCGGGCTGCATTTCCTCCAGACCCAGGTGTGGTACGACGGCCTCGCCCAGGACGTGCACGAGGCCACGGCCCAGTGGTCGGTCATCGTGCTGCTCATCGCCGTGCTGCTCATGGAGAACGGCCGGCGCGGCCTCGTGTTCGGCGCGAAGTCCGGCTGGGTCGAGCGGGCCGGGCCCTTCGTCCGCCGCTACCACGGCTACTACTTCGCCTGGGCCACCATCTACACGTTCTGGTACCACCCCATGGAAGCCACCTGGGGACACCTGCTCGGGTTCTTCTACATGTTCCTGCTGCTGCTCCAGGGCAGCCTGTTCTTCACCCGCGCCCACGTGAACCGCGGGTGGACCGTCACCCTCGAGGTCACCTTCGCCATCCACGGCGCCATGGTCGCCTACCTGGCGGGGCATTCCTGGCGGATGTTCCTGATGGGCGGCCTCGGCATGTTCATCGTCACCCAGATGCATGGCCTCGGCCTGTCCCGCCGGGCGCGGTGGGTCATCGCGGCGGGCTACGCCGCGGGGGTCGCCGGGCTCTACGCCGGGCAGCTCGGGCGCGTTCCCGAGCTCGCCGGCATACCCCTGACGCTCCTCGGCGGGGTGTTCGTGCTGGCCCTGCTCGTGCTCGGGGGTCACCGGCTGGAGGCCCGGACGGCGTAACTGCGAACCAGGTCCGGTGCCCCGCGGGCCCGCGCCCTATGCTGGCCCGGGAACCAACGAGAACCATGCCCGTGGGGGATGACACATCCGGCCGGCCCGTGCGCAGCGCCTGGCGGGACTGGCTGAACCGCCTCAGCGGCCAGTCCGCCGCCGTGCACGGCGCCGAGCGCCGGCGCCGGGAACGGCGCAACCACTCGGCCTGGTCCTTCGCCTACGGCAGCTTCCGGCCCCGTCGCCGGGTCGGGCGCCGGGAGGGCGACCACGACCGCATCTTTCTCGACTGGCACGAGCCCCGGGTGCTCTACCTCGCGCTCGCGATCCTGCTCATGTGCTGCGCCGACGCGCTGTTCACCCTGAACCTGCTCGCCATCGGTGCCGAGGAGATGAACGCCCTCATGGCGGCGCTCATCACCCACGACGTCGAGCGTTTCCTGCAGCTCAAGATCGGCGTGACGGCCGCGAGCCTCGTGCTGCTCGGCGTGGCCGCGCGCCGTCAGTTCCTCGGCGTCGTCCCCGTGTTCCGCGTGCTGCAGTTCTTCTGCCTCGGCTACGCCGCCCTGATCGTCTGGGAAATCTGGCTCTTTTCCGTCTACGTCACCGACCTGCCGTTCCACTGGCGTCCCTGGACGGAGTAGCCTGACCCCGACCCGGGGAATTCCGTGATTTGGTCCTTGATCCGGGCCGCGACATACTTATAGTGGCGCCTCCGGAACGCACGGAACCCCCATGACGACCTCCAAGAGCCCCTCGACGTCCCCGAGCCTGCGCCAGAGCTACGCGTCGTCCCCCCTGTTCGGCAGCAACGCTGCCTACGTCGAGGATCTCTATGCGAGCTGGCTGAAGGACCCCGCCTCGGTTCCGGCCCGGTGGCGCCAGTTCTTCACCGAGCAGGTCCCGGCCGATGCGGCGGCCGCGGGGCGCGGGGCCCCGCCCGTTTCACCCCTGCAGACCCAGCCGGTACCCGCCGCCCGCCCGCCGGCGGCAGCCTACGGCGACTTCCACGACGAGCACGGCCCCGCCACCGAGAAGCAGGCGGCCGTCTCGCGGCTGATCCAGGTCTACAGCCTGCGCGGCCACCAGATCGCCGACCTGGATCCGCTCGGGATGCAGGAACGGCCCATGCCGAACGTCATGCGGCTCGAGTACGCCGGCCTCACCGACGCCGACATGGACACCGAGTTCTACGTCGGCAACTTCGCCGGCCAGGCCGACGTGCGCCTGCGGCTGCGTGACCTGCTCGCGACGCTCACCCGGGTCTACGGCGGCAAGATCGGCGCCGACTTCGCGCACCTGTCACGGGGCCGGGAGCGGGTCTGGATCCGCGAGCGCCTCGAGCGCGGCATGCTGAACAACCCCCTCACCGACGACGAGCGCCGGCACATCCTCGCGGAGCTCACCGCCGCCGAGGGCATCGAGCGCTACCTGCACACCCGCTACGTGGGCCAGAAGCGCTTCTCCCTGGAGGGCGGCGACAGCCTCATCCCGCTGCTCGATGACCTCATCCAGCAGGGCGGGGCCGCGGGCATCCAGGAGATGGTGGTGGGCATGGCCCACCGGGGCCGCATCAACGTGCTGGTGAACGTGCTCGGCAAGGCCCCCCAGGAGCTCTTCTCCGAGTTCGAGGGCGTCTACGACCCCGCCCGGGTCAAGGGCTCCGGCGACGTGAAGTACCACATGGGCTTCTCGGCCGACGTCCGCACCCCCGGCGGCAACGTGCACGTGGTGCTGGCGTTCAACCCGTCCCACCTCGAGATCGTCAACCCGGTGGTCGAGGGCTCGGTGCGTGCCCGGCAGGAGCGCCGCGGCGACGAGGACGGCAACGAGATCCTGCCGATCCTCATCCACGGCGATGCCGCCTTCGCCGGCCAGGGCGTCGTGGCCGAGACCTTCCAGATGTCCCAGGCCCGGGGCTTCCGCACGGGTGGCACGCTGCACGTGGTCATCAACAACCAGGTGGGCTTCACCATCAGCGATCCCCGGGACGCCCGTTCCACCGCCTACTGCAGCGACATCGCCCGGATGATCGAGGCCCCGGTGTTCCACGTGAACGGCGACGACCCGGAGGCCGTGGTCTTCGTCACCCGGCTCGCCCTCGAGTACCGCCAGACCTTCCGCAAGGACGTGGTCATCGACCTCGTCTGCTACCGCCGGCACGGCCACAACGAGGCCGACGAGCCCTCGGCCACCCAGCCGGTGATGTACCAGGTGATCCGCAAGCACCCGACGACGCGCCAGCTCTACGCCCGTGCACTGATGGAGCGGGGCATCGTCGACGCCCCCGAGTCCGAGCGCCTCAACGAGGACTACCGCCGGCGCGTCGAGGCGGGCCAGCCGCTGCCCCAGTCGGTGGTCGGCAACATCGGCAACGAGTACACCGTCGACTGGTCCCCCTACCAGAAGGGCGACTGGGACGAGTTGCGTGACACCGGGCTCGCCCCGGACGTGATCGCGGGCCTAGCCCGGGAGATGAACCGGGTGCCCCAGTCCTTCACGTTGCATCCCCGGGTGGCCAAGATCGTCGCCGACCGGGACCGCATGGCCGCCGGCGAAATCCCCATGGACTGGGGCTTCGCCGAGCTGATGGCCTACGGCAGCCTGCTCCGGGAAGGCTACCGGGTGCGGCTCACGGGGCAGGACAGCGGCCGGGGCACCTTCTTCCACCGGCACTGCGTGCTGCACGACCAGCCGACGAGCCAGACCTTCACGCCCCTCGACAACCTGGACGGCCTCGAGCGCGGCGCCTTCACGGTCACCGACTCGCTGCTCTCCGAGGAGGCCGTGCTGGGCTTCGAGTACGGCTATTCGACCACGGTGCCGGACTGCCTGGTGATCTGGGAGGCCCAGTTCGGCGACTTCTGCAACGGCGCCCAGGTGGTCATCGACCAGTTCATCAGCTCGGGCGAGGCCAAGTGGGGCCGGCTCTGCGGCCTCACCCTGTTCCTGCCCCACGGCCAGGAGGGGCAGGGGCCCGAGCACTCCTCGGCCCGGCTCGAGCGCTTCCTGCAGCTCTGCGCCGAGCTCAACATGCAGGTTTGCGTGCCATCCACGCCGGCCCAGATGTTCCACATGCTCCGGCGGCAGATGCTGCGCCCGCTGCGCAAGCCCCTCGTCGTCATGACGCCGAAGAGCCTGCTGCGCCACCGGCTGTCCAGCTCACCCGTGTCGGACCTGCAGCAGGGCCGCTTCCAGCTGCTGATCCCGGAAGTGGACGCCCTGGACCCGGCCGGCGTGCGCAGGGTCGTCTTCTGCAGCGGCAAGGTCTACTTCGACCTCCTCGAGGCCCGGCGGGCGAAGGGGGCGACCGACGTCGCCCTCGTGCGCATCGAGCAGCTCTATCCCTTCCCGGCCGCCGAGTACGCCGCGAGCCTCGCCGGCTATCCCGGGGCCCGGGAGGTCGTCTGGTGCCAGGAGGAGCCGCAGAACCAGGGCGCCTGGTACCAGATCCGCCACCAGCTGCAGCGGCCGATGCCGGCCGGCAGGCAGGTGTTCTATGCTGGGCGCCGGGGCGCGGCCGCGCCGGCCCCGGGCATCTTCCAGCTGCACGTCGAGCAGCAGCAGACCCTCGTCGAGACCGCCCTGTTCGCTGAAATCCACTGATTCCACGCAAAGCACCCCAGCATGAGCATCGAAGTCAAAGTGCCCCGCCTGCCCGAGTCCGTCGCCGACGCCACCCTGGTGGCCTGGCACAAGGCCGTGGGCGACATCGTCGAACGGGACGAGAACCTGGCGGACCTCGAGACCGACAAGGTCGTGCTCGAGGTGCCCGCGCCGGCCCGGGGCGTGCTGCGGGAGCTGCGCGTGAAAGGCGGCGCCACCGTGACCAGTGGTGACCTGCTCGCGCTGCTCGAGCCCGCCGAGGGCGAGGTGGCGAAGGCCGCGCCGGCGGCCCCCGCCGCACCCGCGAAGGCGGAGGCACCGCCCGCAGCACC
>CALGMY010000003.1 GCA_937958785.1 uncultured Gammaproteobacteria bacterium
GCTCTGAGGCCCTACTGATCACCCGCCGCTATCCACCCGCCGCTCGCTACCCAGGAAACCCGCGATGGAAGAAGTCCAGGCCGTCCAGACCCTGCCGCTCGTCTACGCCGTCTTCAAGTACGTGCACATCCTGCTGTTCGTGTACTGGCTGGGTGGGGACGCCGGGGTGTTCTACTCGAGCACCTTCGTGATCAACAACAAGCTGTCCCGCGACGCGCGCCTGACGGCCTTCAAGATCTTCATCAACCTGGACATGCTGCCGCGATACTGCCTGGCACTGATGCTCACCGTAGGCGGAGTCCTCGCGGAGTTCGTCGGCTACGAGCATCCTATCTGGCAGATGATCGGCATCATTGCCCTCGGGCCGATCTGGGTATGGGTCGTGCACCTGGTGCATGCCCGTGAGGGCACGGAGTTTGGCAAGGTCCTCGCCAAGGGCGATTACTGGTTCCGCTTCATCATGATCTTCGCCCTGCCGGCGTCGGTGGTGTACCACTGGATCACCGGGCCACTGCAGCCATTCCCCTGGCTTGCGGCGAAGCTGCTGGTCTTCGCATTCCTCATCTTTTGCGGCTTCATGATCCGCAGGAACCTGCCACCCTTCGTCGAGGGCTTCCGCACCCTGGCAGCGCAGGGCGCCACCCCGGAGAGCGACGCCAAGATGCATGCGGGCATCATGGCGTGCCGGCCCTACGTGTGGTCGATCTGGGCGGGTGTCGCGCTTTCGGCCTTCCTGGGCGTCTGGAAGCCCGGGATGTAGCCTCAGCGGCTGAGCAGGTAGCTCAGCCCGGCGAGCACGGCGGAGGCTGCGATCAGCATCGCCACTGGCAGGAAGTCGCCGGTGTAGAGAAAGCCGGCGGCGATGCTGAAGCTGCCGCTCAGCACGAGGGCGAGGGAACTCGACAGTCCGGCCGCCGTGCCCGCCACGTCCGGGCGGCAGTTCACCGCGCCGGCCACGGCGAGTGGCGTCAGCACCCCGGCACCCAGCATGAGCGCGGCGAGTGGCACGAGCAGCCCCCCGAGGGATACCCCGGACAGGCCCACGTCGATCAGCAGCGAGATTCCGGAGGCAACGATGAGGGTGGTGCCGGCAAACAGGATGTGGCGCATGCCGAGTCGTCCGGTCAGGCGGCCCCCGGCGGCCGCACCGACGATGTAGATCAGGCCCATCGCGCCCCAGATCGCCCCGAAGCGGGCCTCGTCGAGGCCCAGATGCTGGTCGAACACCACGGCAGCCACGGCAAGGAATGCGAAGAAGCACCCCTGCATGAAGGCGTACATCAGGGTGTAGCCCATGAAGGTCCGCGATCCCAGCAGCTCCAGGTAGCTGGACATCCAGGAGCGGCGGGCCACCGGACCGCTCGCCGGCTGCCGGGTCTCCCGGAGCCGCAGGGCCATGGCAACCGTCACGAGCAGTCCCAGCAGTGCGCTCGCCAGGAAGACGGACTGGGGCCCGAAGGACGCACTGAGCAGGCCACCCGCCAGGGGACCCACGACGGGGGCGACGCCCATGGCGGCGCCGATCCACGCGAGGACCCGGATCGCACCCAGGGCGTCGTGAGTGTCCCGGACGATCGCCCGGGAACCGACGGTGCCGACGCTGACCCCGAGCGCCTGCAGCAGGCGACAGGCCAGGAGCGCGGGGAAGCTGCTGGCGACGGCGCAGGCGACGCTGGCCAGCGTAAAGAGCATGAAGCCCGTGAGCATCACGGGGCGGCGCCCATGGCGGTCGCTCAGGGCGCCGGCCAGCGGCTGGCCCACGCCGAGCCCGAAGAGGTACGCCGCGATGAGGAACTGGGCCTGCCCCTGGTCAACCTCGTAGCGCTCTGCCAGCGCTGCCAGGGTGGGCACGACCACGATCATGCCGAATGGCGACAGTGAACTCGCCAGGCTAAGCAGCCACAGGGCAGGGACC
This sequence comes from uncultured Gammaproteobacteria bacterium, assembly GCA_937958785.1. Taxonomy (GTDB): domain Bacteria; phylum Pseudomonadota; class Gammaproteobacteria; order Steroidobacterales; genus SHZI01. The sequence goes on from CALGMY010000003.1 coordinate 1,916, forward strand.
GGTTTCGTGGTCAACGCAGCCGCTTCTCGATCTCCGGGATGATCTCGAACAGGTCGCCCACCAGGCCGATGTCGGCCACTTCGAAGATCGGCGCCTCGGCGTCCTTGTTCACCGCGACGATGGTCCCGGCATCCTTGATGCCCGTCAGGTGCTGGATGGCGCCCGAGATTCCAAAGGCGAGGTAGAGGTCTGGCGCGATGATCTTGCCGGTCTGGCCCACCTGCATGTCGTTGGGGACGAAGCCGGCATCCACGGCGGCCCGCGACGCCCCGACGCCGGCGCCCAGGCGCTCCGCCAACCGGTATAGCAGGGCGAAGTTCTCGGCGCTGCCCACGCCGCGGCCCCCGGAGATGACGAGCCGGGCGGTCTGCAGGTCGGGCCGGTCCGCCTTGCCGGAGCGAAGTTCGACGAAGCGGCTGTGGCCGGGCAGCGCCGCCGTGGTCGCGGTACTGTGGACGGGTGACGGGGTGCCGGTACCCACCGGCTTGAACGACGCGCCCCGCACTGTCGCCACCACCCGCGTACCGGCGGGCACCTCGACCTTGACGATGGCGTTGCCCGCGTAGATGGGCCGCCTGAAGGTGCGCGGACCGACGACGTCCATGATGTCGCTGACCTGGGGAACACCCAGCAGGGCGGCGACCCGGGGCAGCAGGTCCTTGCCGAAGGTCGTGGAAGGCGCGAGCACGTGGTCGTAGCCGGACGCGAGTTCCGCGACCTGGGGCGCGAGGATTGCAGCAACGGGCCTGGCATTGGCCGGATCGGCGACCGAGAGGACCGCGCTGACACCGGCCAGGGCGGCGGCCTGGCTGGCGACGGCAGCCGGATCGCTGGCGAGGACCAGGACGTCGATGGCGGAGGGGCCGATGGCGGTGGCGCAGGCGACGCAGCGGGCCGTGCTCTGGTTGAGCGTGACGCCATCGTGCTCGGCGATGATGAGGAGCCTGCTCATGCCACCAGCCCCCGGTCCCGCAGCGCGCTGACCAGCTCGTCGACGGATTTCACGACCACCCCGCGGGAGCGGCCGGAAGGAGCCTCGTATCGCCGGACGGCCAGCACGGGGGTCACGTCGACGCCCAGCGAGTCGACCGGGATGGTCTCGATGGGTTTTTTCTTGGCCTTCATGATGTCAGGCAGCTTCACGTAGCGGGGTTCGTTGAGCCGGAGGTCCGTGGTGACGACGGCCGGCAGATCCACCTCGAGGACTTCGAGGCCCGCATCAACCTCCCGGGTGACACGTGCCGAACCGTCGCTCAGTTCGAGGGCCGAGGCGAAGGTGGCCTGGGGGCGGTCCCAGAGCGTGGCCA
>CALGMY010000004.1 GCA_937958785.1 uncultured Gammaproteobacteria bacterium
GGTGGGTACCGTGCAGCGCGTGCTGGTCGAGCGTCCGGCCCGCAAGGACCCGCGCCAGCTCGCGGGGCGCACCGGCAACAACCGCTGGGTCAATTTCGACGGCCCTCCGCACCTGGTGGGCCGCTTCGTGGACCTCACCATCACCGAGGCGCTGCCCAACTCGCTGCGGGGCCGCCTGGCTGGCTGCGCCGCGGCCGCGTGATGCCCGGCAACCAGGGTCCGGCGGTGGATTCCCACGAGCTGCTGCTCGAGCCGGCCGACAACCAGAGCCTGGCGAACCTGGGTGGCCAGTTCGACGACAACCTGCGCCAGATCGAGCGCCGCCTCGGCATCCAGATCAACCACCGGGGCAACCGGTTCCGGCTGTCCGGCCCGCCGGCCGGGGTTCGCGCCGCCGCCGGCGTGCTCCGGGACCTCTACGTCATCGCCGGCCGCGAAGCGGTGGACACCCAGCGCGTGCACATCGCCCTACAGGAAGCACTCATGGAACAACCGGTCCAGCCCGGCAGCGAGGCCACCGACGGTGGCGTCGTGATGAAGGCACGGCGCCTGCACATCAGGCCCCGGGGCGCCAACCAGCGGTCCTACATGGACGCCATCCAGGGCCACGACCTCTGCTTCGGCATCGGCCCCGCCGGCACCGGCAAGACCTACCTTGCGGTGGCCTGCGCCGTGGCCGCCCTCGAGGAGGAGCGGGTACGCCGCATCGTGCTCGTGCGGCCCGCCGTCGAGGCCGGGGAGCGGCTGGGCTTCCTGCCTGGCGACATGTCCCAGAAGGTCGATCCTTACCTCCGCCCCATGTACGACGCCCTCTACGAGATGCTGGGCTTCGAGCGGGTGGCGCGCCTCATCGAGCGCAACATCATCGAGGTGGCGCCGCTCGCCTTCATGCGCGGCCGGTCTCTCAACGAGAGCTTCGTGATCCTGGACGAGGCCCAGAACACCACCATCGAGCAGATGAAGATGTTCCTGACCCGTCTCGGCTTCGGCAGCCGGGCGGTGGTCACGGGAGACATCACCCAGATCGACCTGCCCCGGCACCAGGTGTCGGGCCTGAAGCACGCCAGCGAGGTGCTGGCGGGCGTCGAGGGCGTGAGCTTCACCCGCTTCACCGCCGGTGACGTGGTGCGCCACGCCCTGGTGCAGCGGATCGTGGAGGCGTACCAGCGCTTCGAGGGGGGTCCGGCGACCGTAGAAGCGCCTGTAGGAGCGGCTTCAGCCGCGATCGCGCCTGAAGGCGCTCCTACGGGAAAGGCCCCCCGCTGATCGACCTCGACCTGCAGGTCGCCGACGACCTCGCTGCCGGCGTTCCGGACGGGGTCGCCTTCGACACCTGGGTGACGGCGGCGCTGGGGCCCGGCGCCAGTGGCGCCCTGGCGATAAGGCTGGTCGGCCTGGCCGAGGGCGCCGCCCTCAATTCGACGTGGCGGAAGAAGTCCGGCCCCACCAACGTGCTGGCCTTTCCCGGGCCCGAGGACCTCCCGCCGGGGGTCCCCCGAGAATACGGTGACCTCGTGATTTGCCTGCCCGTGGTCCTTCAGGAGGCGGCGGAGCAGGGCAAGCCGCCCCTCCACCACCTGGCCCACCTGGTCGTGCACGGCACGCTCCACCTGCTCGGCCATACCCACGATGGGGAGGCTGACGCGGCGCGGATGGAGGCGCTGGAGACCCGGGTGCTGGCGGGGCTGGGGATCCCGGATCCTTACGAACTCCGGGACTGAGTCCGCGCCCGCCGCCGGGCCGCGACGAGTGGAATTCCGAGGGCCAGCAGCATCGCCGGGTCGACGGCTGAACTGCCGCCGTCGAGCGCCCGGCCAGTGCCGGTGACCGTGAGCGTCACGGAGGGCCTGTCCGGGTCATTGGACGGCACATCGAAGCTGTCGTTGTAGGTCGCCGCGGCATCCGGGGTGAAGGTCAAGGCGATGGAGCAGGTACTCGCCGGCGCCACCGACTGCCCGGAGCAGGTATCGGTCTCCTTGACGAACGCGGGGTCCAGCGGATTCGCGCCGGCCACGGTGCCGATCTGCAGGGGTGCAGTGCCTGCGTTGGTCACCGTAAAGGTCTGCCGGAACGCCGATCCCAGGTCCACCCGCCCGAAGTCGATACGCAGGTCGCCACTGGGGCTCACTGAGTCGGATACCGCGATATCTGCCACCGTGGCCTGCGTACCATTGCCGCTCACGGCCACGGTGATGGCAGCTTCATCCGGGTCGTTCGACGGGATGTTGAAGCTGTCGTTTGCAGCACCCGCAGCGACCGGGGCGAAGGCCACGGTCAGCGTGCACGCGGTGGCCGGCGTCAGCGTCTGGCCGGAGCAGGTGTTGGCCGTGATGCTGAAGGGGACCGCCAGCGGGTTCGAGCCGGCCACAGTGCCGATCACCAGGTCGGCCGTACCGTCGTTCGTCACTGTCACCGTCTGGCTGGCGGGAGAGCCGACCTGGACGTTGCCATAGGGGACCTGCAGGTCCGTGCCTGGTGCGATGGAGTCGGTAACGGTGATATCAGCCACCAGCGCGATGGCGCCGGTGCCGCTCACGGCCACGGTGACGGAGGCCTCGTCCGGGTCGTTGGACGGGATGTTGAAGCTGTCATTGGCGGACCCCGCGGCGAGCGGGGAGAACGTAATGCCGATGACGCAGTTGGCGGCCGGCGCGATGGTCTGGCCCGAGCACGTGTCCGTGATGATGCCGAAGGGTGCCGCCAGCGGGTCGGTGCCGGCGATCGTGCCGATCACCAGGTTCGCGGTGCCTGCGTTGGTCACCGTGACCTGCTGGCCACCGGGGGCGCCGCCCACGGTGGCGTCCCCGAAGGGCACGCTGAGGTCATCCGCCGGAGCAACAGAATCCGTGACCGCCACGTCGGCAACGGCAGCCGGCGTCCCGCTGCCGCTGACGCTGACCGTCACGCTGGGCTGGTCCGGATCGCTCGACGGGATATCCACCGCGTCACTAGCTGCGCCGAGGGCGGTGGGCTGGAACCGTACCTGGAAGCTGCAGCTGGCCGAGGGCGCGAGGACCGCATCGGAGCAGGTGTCTGTGCCGATGCTGAACGGCACCGCGAGGGGATTCGTGCCCCCGACCTGGCCGATCGCGAGACTGGCGTTGCCAATGTTGGTGACGCTGACGGTCTGGGTCACCGGCGCCGGCAGGTTGATTTCGACGTCGCCGAAGGGCATCTGGTTGTCGCCGATCGGTGCGACCGAGTCTGTGACGACGATGTTGCCCACCGGCACGGGTACGCCGGTGCCGGACACGGAGACGGTCACGGTGGGCCGGCCCGGGTCATTGGACGGGATGTCGAACGTGTCCTGGGCAGCGCCAAGGGCCGCCGGCGAGAAGTCGATGGTCAGCGTACAGCTGGCCGCCGGCGCCAGGGTCTGGGCCGAGCAGTTGTCCGTGACCAGTGCATAGGGCAGCGCGAGGGGATCGGCGAGGGCGACTCCGCCGAGGAGCAGGTCCTGGGTACCGGTATTGGCGACCGTCACCGTCTTCACCGTGGCCGTCGTGCCCACGTTGACGTCCCCGAAGGGCACCAGCAGGTCATCCACCGGCGCCTCGCTGTCGGTGACCGTGATGACTGGCCCGTTGGCCGTGATCGTGATGTTGGCCTGGGTATAGGTGTTCGGGATGTACTCGGCCGTGTTGGCGTCAAACCAGCCCGTGAAAGTGCCGCCGTCGTCGTTGATGAGGATATCGGCGGCGCCGGCGGCGATCGCCTGGAAGGTCAGCTCGGCCACGTTGTATACGCCCGGGTTGGCGGCCGTGGCCGAGGGCGTCTCCACGTCGAACACCGTCGGGTTGGCTGCATCTGGACTGTTCTTGACGAAGACGTTCCAGGGCGAGAGGGCCGTGCCACCGACGTAGGCCACGGTGGCACCGTTGAAGGAGAGCCCCATCGTCGCCGCGAAGGTATTGGGGACATCCGCGGTGATGGTCACCGTGAAGGTGTCACCGACATTCGGCGTCAGCGTGCTGGGCACGATCGTGACCGTCGCGGCCAGTGCGAGCGGGGCTCCCAGCAGGGACACGAGGGCAAGGAACAACCGTGAGCAACGAGTACGCATGCTGGACTCCCCACATGGCAGGCAGCCCTGCCGCCGGCGGAATTCTACGGCAGGAAAAGAAGAGGCGCGCCCGGTTACCAGGACCGGGCGCGCCCAGGGTATCAGGCAGGATCAGGCGTTGGCGCGACGACGCATCCAGCCGAGCAGGCCGAGGGCGGAACCCATCAGCCAGACGCCAGCGGGAATCGGCACCGGCGCGTACGTCACGTGACCCTCGAGCATGTAGGCGGTCGTACCGCTGTTCGACCAGGTCAGGATGCGCACCTTGCCCGGGTTGCCACCGACGCCATCCGGATAGAGCTGGGACGGGCCGTTGCCCTGGGTGTTGGCCGTGTCCAGCACGCCGTCCAGCGCGAAGGCATCGATGCCGTTCTCGAAGCCGAGACCGGCGCCGGCGATGCCGGCGTTTGGCGTCACGGTGCCCGATACCAGGGCGTGGTTGCCCGTGTTCCTGAACCCGGGCGCATAGACCGCGGCGCCGTTGTAGATCTGCGTGCCGGGGGCAAACAAACCCTGGGCCTCGGCGCCGGTGGGCGAGCCACCCGACTGGGCACTCTGGCAGTTCACGCCGAAGAACACCGGAATCGGGCAGTTGCCGACGCCACCGTAGATCGACTCGGGACCCTGGTCCGAGAGCAGGCCGTTGGCAGCCGTGGACGTCTTGATGGCCCAGTTCGTGGGGTTGGAGAAGAAGTCCAGCCCGAAGAAGCCCCCGCCCAGGTTGAACGTGGCATTGGTCATCGTCTGGGTGCCCCAGCCGCTGGGCGGCGCGAAGCCACTGGTCGAGGACCAGCTGCCGTTCAGCGTGATGGTGCCGCTGGTGATGGCCGAAGAACTCGGGGGCGAGATCAGCGTGACCGTGCCCGTGAGACTGGGCGGCGCGATGGGTGCGTTGCCGTTGAAGGGCCCGGGGCTGACGGGATTGAGGTTGGGCGCAAAGGCCCCGGAAGCCTCATAGACAGTATCGAAGACGACGTTGAACTGGAGCACGCTCTGGGCATTGGCACCGGCCGCAGCAAGGCCGAGCACCAGCCCGATCAGTAGCTTCTTCACAGAAAACCTCCGTAACTTTTCTAGAGAAAGTAGTTATTTGGAGGTGATATTCCGACTATCCTGATCTCCGGCGCTCCCCAGACTGGTTTCTATCCTCAGCGAGAGAGCCGATGGCTGGAGTTATCCCCCACGACGATGTTGTCTTGATCATCGGGCCGTACGCACGACCAGATGGACAAACGGTAACCCAAGTCACTGCGTAGCAGGAAGGCCTGCTTTACATAACCGAATCCTATCACGGTCGCGAACCGACACTCACCCGTTCCCGTCATCCAGCCCGCGCAGCCGGGCCCGGGCGTCCGCCAGGCCGGTGAAGGTCACCCCGGCGGTCGCTGCGCCGTCCACGGCCCGGCGAAATTCCCGACGGGCCGCGGCTGGATCCCCGGCCCCGGCATGGGCCATGCCGAGGTAGTAGTAAAGCTGGGGGCTGGGTGCCTGGCTCGCTGCCACGGCCCGCTTCAGGTAAGTGACCGCATCCGGATACTGGCCGTTCCGGCAGAGCGCCCAGCCGAGGACGCCGAGCTGAAAGGGGTGGGTGGCGGTCGTAAAGGGCCTGGTGAGCTCGAGGGCCCTGGCGTAGCTCGCCCCATCCTTCCGGATGTCCAGCAGCAAGCCCGCAAGGTTGCTCGCCACGAACTCGTTCTCGCCCCCCGCCGCCAGCACCTCCTCGTAGACCCTGATCGCGGCCTCGTAGTCGCTGCGGGCCGCCAGGGCGGCGCCGAGGGCGAGTCCGAGCTGGGGATCTCCGGGAACCTGCCGGTGGCCTTCGGCAAGCAGCCGCAGGTGCTCCGGGTCCGCCACCGGGAACATGGCTGCATAGGCAACCCAGCCGGCCGGCAGCCCCGGCCGGCTGGCAACCACCTGGTCGAAGAGGGGCCGCGCCCGGTCCACCTTGCCAGCGTCCCGGTAGGCGATTCCCAGCAGCAGGCGCCCGGTGACGTGGTCAGGATGTTCCTTCACGTGCCGTTCCAGGTAGGCCTCGGCCTCGCCGGCCCGCCCCGACCTGACGAGAAGCTGCACCAGGCTCGCCAGGGGCGCGTCCGCCGTGGGGGTCTTCGCCAGCGCGGCCCGGTAGGACGCCACAGCCCGCTGGTCCTCGTTCTGCAACTGCAGTGCCACGCCGAGCTGGTAATCCGCAGCGCCTGTGTCCTCGCCCAGGGCGAGGATCCGACGTGCCTCGCCCTCGGCGCCCGCGAAGTCGCCCTGGCCGAGCAGTGCGCTCACGAGACCAAAGGAAGCGCCCGGGCTCGCTGGATCCTGCGCGGTTGCCTGGCGCAGGATCTCGCTGGCCTCGACCAGGTTACCCCGCTTGCCAACCACTGCCGCGAGTTCGCTTGCCGCCGCGCTGTTGCCGGGAGCCACGTCCAGCAGGCGGCGGTAGCTGTCCTCGGCCAGCGCGCTGTCGCCCAGTCGCACGTAGGTCCTGGCGAGCATCAGCAGGACCCGGGGAGAGCCGGGTTGGCGGGCGAGGGCCGCGCGGAGGTCCGCGACCGCATTGCCGAACTGCCCATCCTCGAAGCTGTAGGCAGCCCGCACCACCAGTGCATCGGGATTGGTCGGCGCGTCCTGGAGGATGGCCTGCACCAGCTTCCTGGCACCGGCCGGGTCCGACGCGACAGCGAGCGCCACGAGCCGGTTCCTGGCGGCCAGCCCGTCTTCCGTCAGCGGGCCGGCAGCGGCGATGAGCTCGTAGAGGCGGCGCGCGTCCTCCGGCTGCTGTCCTGCCTCGTAATAGCCGGCCAGCGAGAACTTGAGGGCCATGGAGTCGGGGCTCTTCGCCACTGCTTCCCGGAGAAGTGCCTCGGCCTCCTGCCGGCGGCCGGCCTGGACCAGCAGGCCGGCCAGCTGGATCCGCCACTCGGCGTTGCCGGGCTCGCGGGCCACCAGGGCGCGGATGCGTGCCTCCGCATCGGTGGCCCGCCCCTGGCCGGCGTAGAGCCGGGCGAGCGCCAGCTCGTAGGCTGGCGTGGCCGGGTAGTCGGCAGCCATGCGCGTCAACTCCTGCTCGGCCGCGGCGACGTTATCGGCCGACATCAGCAGGGTCACGCGGACCCGCCGCAGGCCCTCCACGTCCTGCCCGGCCGCCGCGCGGATGGCCCGGTCAGCCGTCGCGAGCGCGTCGTCCATACGGCCCGCGCCGGCGTAGATGCTGGCGACAAAGGCCACGGCATCGCGGCGGCCAGGCTCGAGGCGCAGGACTTCACCGGCCTCGGCGAGAGCCTTGTCGGCCTCGCCCGCGATGTAGTGCGCCCGGGCATTGAGCAGACGCACTGAGGCGCTCTCCGGGGCGATGGCCATGGCGGCGTCGGCCTGGGCGCGGGCTTCGGCTACCTGGTTACCCAGGACGTAGTAGTTGCCCAGCTTGACCCGGGCATCGAGGAATTGCGGGTCGGCATCCACTGCCAGCTGGAGGCTGCCAAGGGCGGCCTTGTAGTCTTCGCTCCGCTCCTCGACGAGCGCCATGAGCCAGGCTGCCTCCGCATTGCGGGGCTGCACCAGTTGCACGTTGCGCAGGTCAACCCGGGCGCGGCCCACGTCGCCAGCCTCGTAGTGCTGGCGGGCGCTCTCCAGGAAGTTGGCGGCTTTTTCGTCGGGCGGAGTGCAGCCGGCCACTGAAAGGACCGTGCAGCAGAACCAGAGCCCGGCCTGCAACGGGAGCCGCATTGCCATCGCTCCGGTCAGTACCCAGGTCCCGGTCCCTGCCACGCGGGCGTGCGTGGCAGGAACCAGGTCGGGGAAGTGGGGGACCGTTGACTTACGGCGCGGCACCCGGCCCCGGCGGCGAGCCAAGGCGAGTGCGGAACAGCGTCGTGTCCTGGGCGTTCACGGCACCGTTGCAGTTGATGTCGGCCGCGTTGAAGACAGGTGCGACGCTGGGTTGGCCCAGCTGCTGCCGGTACAACGTGGTGTCCTGGGCGTTGGTGGCCCCGTTGTTGTTCAGGTCCCCGTCGCAGCGGTTGCCGAAGCCATCGCCGTTCGAGTCGCACTGGGCAGCTGCCCCGCTGTTGTTGGCTACCAGACGGCAGTTGTCGCAAGCGTCGCCGCGGGCATCGCCGTCGGTGTCAGCCTGGTTGAAATTAGCCACTGCCGGGCAGTTGTCGAGGCCGTCGGGAATGCTGTCGACGTCGGCGTCGACGATGGGTGGCACGATCTTGCCCTGGACCATGTAGGCGGTCTGGCCGGTGGTCGACGTGATGAGGATCCGGACGATGCCCGGATAGCCGTTGACGCCATCGGGGTACGGCTGGGAGCTGCCGTTGCCCTGGGAATTGGCCACATCGAGCACCGACTGGAATGCGAAAGCATCCATGCCGTTGTCGAAGCCGAGGCCGCTGCTCGGGTTGGAGTTGGTGTACGTGCCGCTGACCAGGGGGTAGTGGCCGGCATTGGCAAGGGTCGGAAACGACGGTAGCTGGGTGCCTGTGTTGAAGATATTGGTTCCCGCGGCGAACAGGCCGAATACTCCCGCTCCTGCGCCATTGCCAGCCGGCTGAGCGCTCACGCAGCCGAAGAAGAACGGACAAGTGCCGCCTGGATAGGGTGCCGCAGGGCCGTGGTCCGACAGGTAGCCATTGGCGGCTGTCGCAATGAAGTTGGGCCAGTCGTTGGGGTTGGTGACGAAGTCGATGGCAAAGTAGCTGTTGCCACCCGCCTTCAGCAGGTTGAATCTGGCGGCATTGAACGTGTGCACTGCCCAGCCGTTCGACGGCGAATTGCCACTCTCGGTGGAAAAGCTGCCGTTCAGGGTAATGGTATTGATGGCGGTGAGCTGGGTTCCGCTCGGCACCGCGCTCAGGGTCACGTGGCCCTTGAGGTTGGGCGGCGCTATCGGCGCGTTGCTGTTGAAGGGACCTGGCGCTACGGGCTGGAGGTTCGGCGTGAAGTTGCCGGACGCCTCGTAGACGGTATCGAAGACCACTTCGGCTTCGAGAACACTCTGGGCGTTCGCCGCGGCTGCTGACAGGCCGAGCGTAAGCCCAATGACTAGCTTCCTCATGGTGGAGACCTCCGGAATCTTGAGTAGGGTTGCTTTCTATTCAGTAGATGTGCAGTTCCCCGGTGGTCTGTTCTCAGAGCTCCCCAGACTGTCTTCTATCCTCAGCGAGAGAGCGGACTCGTGGTCAATGCGCCCGGGCCTGGACCCGGCGCCCGGCAAAGGCCGGTGCGCGAGGGCAAATATAACTGAAAATCCTCCGGGCAAAGTCGCATGAACCTGCGAAGCAGTGCGTTATGTGCAGTCATCGGCGCATCCTCTACAATCCCAGCCGGCGCCGGAACCTCCCGGTGGCCCGGCTCAACCACGAGGCCCCACATGAATCGCACAGAACAACAGACTCGCAAGATGGCCACCCAGCAGGGGTTCATTGCCGCCCTGGACCAGAGCGGTGGCAGCACCCCCAAGGCGCTCAACCTTTACGGCCTGAAGGACGACGCCTGGTCCAGCGAGGACCAGATGTTCGCCCTGGTGCACGCGATGCGCACGCGCATCATCGTGACGCCCGCCTTCAACGGCGACCGCATCCTGGCGGCCATCCTGTTCGAGGGCACCATGGACCGGGACATCCAGGGGATGTCGACGGCCGACTACCTCTGGAACGTGAAGCGGGTCGTGCCGATCCTGAAGGTGGACAAGGGCCTGGCCGAGGAGGCCGACGGCGTCCAGATGATGAAGCCGATGCCCCAGCTGGACGCCCTGCTGAAGAAGGCCGTGAGCAAGCGGATCTTCGGGACCAAGATGCGTTCGGTGATCAAGCAGGCCAATGCCGGTGGCATCGACCGGGTGGTCGCCCAGCAGTTCGAGGTTGGCCGGCAGATCGTCGCCGCCGGGCTCGTGCCCATCATCGAGCCGGAGGTGGACATCAAGTGCCCGGACAAGGCGAAGGCCGAGGCGCTGCTGAAGGCCTCGATCATGCAGCACCTCGGCAAGCTGAAGGCAAATGAGCGCGTGATGCTGAAGCTCACGCTGCCCGAGCAGGACAACCTCTACGCCGACTGCATTGCCCACCAGAACGTGCTGCGGGTCGTGGCACTGTCGGGTGGCTACAGCCGTGACGAGTCGAACCGGCGCCTGGCGCGACAGAAGGGCATGATCGCGAGCTTCTCCCGGGCCCTGGTCGAGGGCCTCACTGCCCAGCAGACCGACGCCGAGTTCGACGAGGCGATGGATGCCTCCATCCAGGCGATCTTCGAGGCTTCCCGGACCTGAGTCCGGACGTGGCCGGCTAGTCCGGCTGCGTCACCGGCATCAGTACCTCGTTCCGCCGGAAGGGGCCGGGGATGAAGGGTGCGTCGTACTGGGCCGAGATGGGGTTGCCAGCGGCCTTGAGGCCCCGGCTGGCGATGTCTGCCATCAGGCGCGCCTCCTCGGCCCGGTAGCTTTCCGCCGAGGCCCGCCCGGAGTAGCGACGCACGGCAACCAGCAGGGCTGGTGTCGCGACGATGCGCACCGCGGGGTCCAGCGGTTCGGGAACGGTCTCCGCGGTGTAGCGGGCGGGTACCAGGAAGGCCACCCGGTAGCTGCCGGCGTCACCCTGCTGGATCACTGGCGCCGTCATCGCGATCTTCTCGCCGTCGTCCGACCGGGACTGTACGACCGGCACCGTCATGGCGATTTCCGTCCGGCCGCGGTTGTTTCCCGAGATGTAGCCGAACAGGCGGCCGAAGGCGACGTCGGCGGCGTCCTCGAAGCCCGCACCCGCCACCAGGGTCTCGGCGGCGAGCAGGGGTGGGTACTCCCGCAGTTCGAAGCTGCCCGATTTCTCGATCAGTCTGAACGCGGGTTCCTCCGTGGCAGTCGCCGGAACGAGCGGCAGGAGCAGCAGGGCTGCCGTCAGCGTGGCAAGGATCAGGCCTGATGGGCTCATGGTTCAGGGTTCGGCTTCTGGCCAGGCCCGGATTCGAACCTGGCGACAGGCCACCTACGGCAGTGCACAATTGAGGCATGTCCCCAACGCCAGAGGAAGACCTGCGATGAGCCTGCTGATCGGATCGAGCCTCGCCCTCCTGCTTGCCGCCGCCGACGTTCCACCGGCAGCCCTCGCGGCCGTCGGGGCCAGCTACGAGGGGCCGGTGGCGCAGGCGTTCGAGGCCCACTGTGCGGACTGCCACGGCAAGCTCCCGGCCAGCCTCGCCGAGCCCGCGCGCACCGCCGCCACGAAGAAGAGCCGGCGGGCCCACAAGAAGCTCGACATGGACAAGGGCTTCCCGTTCGCCAGCAAGTGGGAGCTGTCGAAGCTGATGACCGAAATCCGCAAGTCCGTGGCAGATGGCGACATGCCACCGGCCAAGTACCAGAAGCAGAAGGGCACCCCGATGCCGGATGCCGATCGCAAGGTCGTCGTCGACTGGGCGACGACCGCGGAGGCGCAGCTGGGGCGGCCTCCGCGCTGACGCGGGTGCCGGCTTACCGGGCTCCCTCGGCCGGCAGGTAACCCAGCTGCCCCATCATCCCGAGGGCGTCCTCGTTGCCCCACCGGGCCCGGAGCTGGCCATCCCGCACCAGGTAGATGTCAGTGCCCATCACACTGAAAGTCTTGCCCGTGGGGGGGCGGTCGAAGTAGGGACCGGTGGAGGTGCCGGTCACCGTGGAACGCACGATCACGTAGTCGCCCGCGCAAAGGAGCATCTCGTTCTTCACCTTCCGGTCCGGGAAGGCCCCCTTGAGCAGCTTCAGGTAGCTGCGGATGGCCTCCCGTCCCTGTGGCGCCCCGGGCGGCGCCGAGTGGTTCACGTAGTCCGCGGCCACCAGCTCGTCCACCAGTTCCATCCGGCCGCCGTTCACGACCAGCTCGAGTTCCTTGAGGTAGGTGATGCGGTTCTGTTCGTGGCCGCGGCAGCTCGGGTCCATGGCTTCAGGGGTGGCCAGGGAATCGGCGGCGGCGGGACCCGCCGCTGCCCAGGCGATGGCCAGCAGGACGGCCGCCAGTCTGGTATGCCGCATAACGGAAGCTCCATCGAGGAACGGTCCCGCGATGGTACGCCCGGAGCCGGCTCACTGGCGCGCTGGATCCCCCAGGTGCCTGCGGGCGACGGCCAGGAGGTCCTGACGTGACAACTTGCCCTGCAGCCGTTGCAAGGTCCCGCCGTCTCGCCCCAGCAGGTAGGTCGTCGGGACGACCTCGTTCCATGCCGGGTCGACGACGCTGACCATCGAGTCTGCGTCGCCCCCGGCCCGGGTCACGGTGCGAAACCCCGGGAAGTGCTGCTGGCGGACCCTCTCGACCTCGGCTGCGTCAGCGGGATCGTCGATGGCGAGTCCGAGCAGGACCAGTCCCTCGTCACGGAGTTCCGCCTCGACCGCCAGGAGATCCGGAATCTCCTTCAGGCAGGGTGCACACCACGTCGCCCAGACGTTCAGGATGACCACCTGTCCCCGCAGCGCGCCCAGCACGCCGGGGAGTTCTGCTGGGGACACGGCATCGATCACCTGGGCGGGCGTTCCGGTCCAGGACATCGCCAGTGCGGCGACGGCCAGGGCGTGCGTCGCCACTCCGGGCCTGCTCCTGGTCATGGCGCGGGGGCGGGTGCGAGCCCGAACAGCGGGTCGTCGACGGCCAGGTGGCGGCTGACGATGGTATCGCCCTGCTGCCAGGCGAGCTGGACGCCCTGGCCGCGCACGGCCAGCACCGGGTAGCCACCGCTGTCATCCCCGGCAGTGACCCTCGCGGGCGGCGAGAACGCGCCGCCCCGGTCCAGGGACCGGCTGACGTAGACCTGGCGGGGCCCGTCGCCCGCCTTGGCATGCCAGGCGGCGATCAACACGCCGTTGGAAACTGCCAGCACCGGCGCATCCGACACGGCGGCGGCCGGATGCAAGGGCAGGGCGGGCTGGAAGCTCCGGCCGCCGTCCAGGGACCGGGACACACGGGCTCCGGGCGGCGTTGCGCCCCCATCGAACGCCGCGGCGTAGACGGCGGCGCCGTCGACGGCAAGGGCGGTCGCCTTCAGGGGGCATCCCTCGATGCGCCAGGGGGCACCGCCCCAGGCGGTTCGTGGCTGGAAGCTGCGGCCGCGGTCACTGGAAATCGCCACGACGCTGTCCCGGTCACCCGCCGGGCTGACCCGGCGCGAGCCGAGGTAGATCCGGCCTGCCGCGGTCGTGGCGGTCAGCTGGCAGCACGGGCACGTATCAGCGGGCAGGACCTCGAAATCCCGGCTCCAGGTCGCACCATCGTCGGTGGAGACGGCCGAGAACACCTTGCCGTTGGGCTGCTCCGTGGTCATGTCGCGGGTGTCGATCCAGTAGGCAAATGCGCCGCCCCGCTCGTCCAGCGTCATGGTGCCGAAGCACTCCGCATTGGCGAGGCCACTGACCAGGTGGCTGTTGTCGGATTCGGGCACGGCACCGAGCACATGCGGCGGATCGAAAGTGCGACCGCCATCCCGGGAACGGCTGGCCATCGGCAGCACGATGGGCTTGCCGGTGCGTGGTTCCACCGCGTTGCCAGGGAAAAAGACGTGGACAGTGCCGGACGCTGACACCCCGATCCGCGGCTTGCTGACCGGAAACCCCCACACGGCGCCGTCCCGCGCGTTGACACGACCGGGCGCTGAGAAGCTGGCGCCGCCATCCACCGAGCGGGCCAGCCAGATATCGGCCTCTGCCTGGTGGGTGTGGCCTTCCGCGCTGGCAGCGCCAGCGGCGGCGATCTGCTCGCCCCGGGTGGTCCGCTCCAGCCAGAGCACGAATATCGTGCCGTCGGGGGCTACCGCGATCTCCGGTGCCATCGCCTTGTGCCCGGCGGGGCTCACGTTCACCGGACCGGCGGCGGCGTCGGCCAGGCCGGGAACGAGGGTGAGCAGCGCCAGCACTGCCGAGGCGGTAATCCTGCTCATGGGAAGGCACCTTCCAGATGACCCAGCGCCGAGTCTGCCAGAGGCCGGCGGCACGGTGGGCCTCGGTCGGACCCGGGCCATCCTTATGTAATATAGCGAGGCAGGGCGCGGATCCTGGCCGACGCCCGGACCGGGAGGGGCGCCCCGGAACCGGCTAGAATGGACCCATGACCGATGACGACTCCGACGACCGACCAGGCGGGACCTGGTACGGCCGACTGCGGCGGGTGCTGAAGGGCGACGCCGCCACCCGCAACGACCTGCTGGAATGGCTGCGGGAATCCCACGCGAAGACGGTGCTCGATGCGGACGAGCTGGCCATGCTCGAGGGCGTCCTAGCCGTTTCCGAGACCCAGGTCCGGGACGTCATGGTGCCCCGCTCCCAGATGGCGATGCTTGAGCGTGACGCACCGCGGGATGAAACCCTCAAGGCCATCGTCGAGAGCGGCCACTCCCGGTTCCCGGTGATCGGTGAGGACCGGGAGGAGGTCGTCGGCATCCTGCTGGCCAAGGACGTCCTCCGGCACTTCGTTCACACCCCTGACCAGCCCCTGGACATCGCGGGCTACATCCGCCCTGCCACCTTCATTCACGAGAGCAAGCGTCTCAATACCCTCCTCAAGGAGTTCCGGGGCAGTCGTAACCA
>CALGMY010000005.1 GCA_937958785.1 uncultured Gammaproteobacteria bacterium
TCCCCGCGGCCAGACCTATCGATCACTCGCCCGACTTGCGGGGGGAGTCCATATATGAGGGGTTAGGCCTCGCTGCTGCTGGGTCAGGAGTGGTAGGCGCGCACTCAAGGTTCAGGTTGCGGTCAGCCCGAGACGGCTCAGGGTTGAACCAACGTTTCCCGCGACCACGGCAGCCGTCCCGTTGGCCAGGCGGATGACAGAAAACTGGTCGACTCGCGGCTTGTTGGCCGCCAGGTCACTTGGAGCGGCGTGCACGGCGACAACGAACTTGGGGTTGATGAGCATCGCGTGCATGGGCAGAGCGCGATAGCCCTTCGAATAGTCCTCGTAGTGGACAAGGAACTCAATCATGACTTTCCTCTCGATTGCGCCAGGGCGCGATTGTGGTGGTCCGGGTCACAGTGCCAGCGGGGTGTGAGTGCGATTGTAGCCCCCTCGTTATTTCGGACCATTCAGAAGTAGAGACTGGGGGTAGTTTGCCATCCGGTACTCGACCGGTGTGAGGTTGCCAAGGGCTTCGTGGGGTCGCTGGTGGTTGTAGCGCTCGAGCCAGTCCCGGGTCATCCGCCGGACCTCGCCCAGGGTCTCGAAGATGTAGCAGTTCAGGACCTCGGTGCGCAGCGTGCGGTTGAAGCGCTCGATGAGCGCGTTCTGGGTCGGCTTGCCGGGCTGGATGAACTGCAGGCGGATGCCGTGCCGGCGTGCCCACAGCGCCAGGGCCTGGCTGACCAGTTCGGGGCCGTTGTCCAGGCGCGGGGTGTCCGGCTTGCCCCGGAGTTCCACGAGTTCGTCCAGTACCCGGGTGACCCGCGGCGCGGGCAGGCTGATGTCCACCTCGATCTTGAGCCCCTCGCGGTTGTAGTCGTCGAGCACGTTGAACGTCCGGTAGCGGCGCCCCGACCACAGGGCGTCGGCCATGAAGTCGGCGGACCACACCCGGTTCGGCTCGGGTGGGATCGCCAGCGGCTCCCGGATCCGGGTGGGCAGCCGCTTCTTGCCCCGGCGGGGCATATTCAGCGCCATCTGGCGGTAGACCCGGGCCAGCCGGGACTTGCCCCAGGGGAACCGCGCCTTCTGCTTGTGGAAGAAGGCGTAGAGCTTGTCGAAGCCACAGGTCGGGTTCTCCCGGATGTAGGCCTCGATCGCGGCGATCACCGGGCCGTCGTCCTTGGCCGGCGTCGGGCGGTAGCTGCCCGAGCGGGCCACCCGCACCGTCCGGCAGGCCAGCCGCCGGGACAGCCCGTGCTCCTGCACCAGCCGCTCGGCCAGTTCCCGGCGCCGGGCCGGGCTCAGGATTTTTTTGCGAGGACATCCTGCAGCGCCTGGTGGGCCAGGGACAGGTCGGCGTACATCCGCTTCAGGCGGGCGTTCTCGTGCTCCAGGTCCCGCAGCCGCCGGACCTCCGAGACCTGCATCCCGCCGTACTGGGCCTTCCAGCGGAAGACCGTGGCCTCGCTGACCTTGAGCTGCCGGGCCAGCTCCCGGACCGTCATGCCGGCCTCGACCTTCTTCAGGGCCGTGACCACCTGTTCCTCAGTAAACCTGGACTTCTTCAAGAGAGCTCTCCTTCATGGAAAACTCTACTTCCAAGTGGTCCGACTTTCCGAGGGGGCTACA
>CALGMY010000006.1 GCA_937958785.1 uncultured Gammaproteobacteria bacterium
CTTGTCCAGCTACGAGGGGTTTCTTTTCCGCAAGCTGATTCCTGCCCTAGCCATCCTCGCCCTGGTAGCGAACTGTATTGGCTGGTATCGGCAACGCGTGGTGTTTCGCGGGCTCCTTTCCATAGCCGGGCCCGTGGCTGTCCTCGCGGCACTGTTTGCCTTCTGGCAGTACGACTGGAGCATCCATTTGTTCTATGCGGGCCTTGGGCTCATGCTGGCCGTGTCCCTGCTGGACATATTCCGTCCCACAAGGAGCCCGCAATGTCGCGCGTAGAGCTTCAATCAACGATTACCTGCCCCAAGTGTGGCTTCTCCAAGCCGGAGACGATGCCTACTAACGCATGTCAGTGGTTCTATGAGTGTGCGTCCTGTCAGACGCGGCTAAATCCATTGCCGGGTGACTGCTGCGTTTACTGCTCGTATGGCACTGTCAAATGCCCGCCCATGCAGCAGGCCAGCTCGTGCTGCAGCCGTGACGGCGAATAGCAATTCATTCAAGCCGAGGCCGCTTCGCGGCTCGGATTATTTCAGCCATTAGGCGCCATGGTTCGACAAAGAGGGAACACCAGCCATGGCTTCACCAGCGTAGCGGGGGAGCCGCCGCCCGCGGCGATACCTGAGCTATGGCGCTACGAATCGGGGAATAGGAGCGTAGTGCTGCAGATCGGCGGCGGGTATGTGCTTGGCCAGATAGTGGTGGAAGAAATGATCTCGGCCCTTCCTAAAAGCCGAACGGCAGAATAGTCTGCCTACCGCGTAATCCCACGACGCGGCCCCGGCAATCCCACACCCCGCCGAATCGACCTCTCCAACTCCGGCCTCCACGGCACCAGACTGAACCCGACACCATCCGCCAGCATCGCGTACTTCCCACTGACCAGCGTCACGGCCTGCCGGTAGATACCACTCGCCCGCTGGCCCTCCTGCACCGGCCGATAGGTCAGCCCGGTCTCCGCCGCAAGCCGGGCCGCGACAGTGGCCAGCTCCCGGCTGCGCAGGGCAGGGAGCACGTCCTTCGCGACCCTTACCCGCCCGTCCTCCCGACTGGCCAGGCCCTGCTCAATCAGGAACTCCGTGCGCACGGCGAGCGCCGACCGGACTTCCGCGCCGAAGCCCCGCATCGCCATATCGCTGGACTTGCCGGCGACCAGCTGGGCATCCAGCCAGGTGGCACCGAGAGCCCGGGTCTGCCGGTCCAGGGGCAGCGTCGATTCCAGCACCACCTTCGGCCCCCGGACGGTCAGGATCGCGCCCACCGGATAGTCCTGCGGGTTGGCCTTCGACGACAGCCGCATGTAGTGGCCGCGACCGTCGGTGCCCGCGACGGCCAGGTAGCCCTGTTCCCGGAGTTCGTCAGCCATCCCCCTGGCCGCAATCCGTCCCGTCACGGGGAGGGAGCGGGCCTGATCGTAGATCGCCGCGTCGTTGCCCGTGGCGCCCAGCGTGCGGTGCAGGACGCGGAGCATGTCCTCCCGTTCGCCAATGGCCTGGAGCATGGCCTCGGCATCGGGTTGCAGCTGCCACATTCCCGGCCTGAGTTCGGCGGCCAGGCGGAGTCTGGCGAGGTGCGTGAGCCGTCCCAGCTTTGCTGCCTTGGCCTGGCGGGCGAGGGTGGTGGCCGGGATCTGCCGGACGTCGAGCACGCCGTCCACGGCCTCCCGCTGGAGGGTCCGGTCGAGGGGTGTCAGCCGGTCGGCCTCCAGCTCCCGGACGCGGGTCGCCTCGATCTCCAGGTCAGTCCGGGGACCGAGGAAGTCGGTGGCGATCTCCTGGGCGCGGAGCCGCATGCCGCGGCTGATGTAGTCCCGGCCGATGACCAGGTCCTGACCGTCGGCGGACTTGCCCCGCAACAGGACGTGGGTATGGGGGTTGTCCGTGTCCGCGTGGTCCACGGCGACCCACTCCAGCCGGGTCTGCAGATCCCGCTCGACCTGGCTCATGAGGGCGCGGGTGTAGGGCTGCAGGTCGCCCAGTTCCGCCCCGTCCTCCGGCGAGACGATGAAGCGGAACTGGTGGCGGTCCTCGGCGCAGCGGGCTGCGAAGGCGTCGAAGTCTGCCGGGCCCGTCCCGGGCCCGTAGGCCGGCAGGTTGCCGGGCTCGCCGCGGAGCTCGCGCTGCAGGTAGCGGGCGTGGCGGATGGTGGATGGCGTGAGGCGCCCGGGCAGGACGATGAGCCGTGCCTTGACGATGACCCGGCGGGAGCGGGGACCTGGTGAGCGGAGGCCAGCGAGGGCGGCGGCCTGACCCCGGCCCAGGCGACCCGGGCCGCGCTTACCGCCCAGGCCTCGGCCCAGCCGGGGACCAGCTAGCCGGAGGACCTGCGTGACGAACTTGCTGTCGCTCGCTTCGGC
>CALGMY010000007.1 GCA_937958785.1 uncultured Gammaproteobacteria bacterium
GGTTGCACCCGTTCCAGGAGTGCGACGGTCAGCAGGGCGACCGCCACCACCAGCGGGACAGCCGGCCAGAAGTCCCGGTAGCCGAGCACGAGGATGGCGGTCGTGGCTCCCCCGAAGACGAGCGGATAGGCGGTGTAGCGGATGAGTGTCGGCATGTGGAGGTTCGCCTCGGCATCGCAGTTCGTCACTACCGTACCGGGTGGGGGCGCCCGGGCGCTTGAACGATCTGGCTGCGGCCGCTGACGGGCTGGACCTGGCCTAGAACGGTGAGCGGCGCCGCACCGAAGTGGCGACGAAAGGTCCGGGAGAAGTGCGCCGCATCGGCAAACCCGGCGGCATGGGCCGCCTCGGTCAGTTTGCTCCCGGCCAGGACTGACTCAATGGCCAGCAGGATTCGCAGCCACCGCACGTAGGGCCGGAACGGCAGTCCGGTGTAGGCGCGCAGGCGGTGCAGGTAGCGGCTCACCGACAGGCCGGTCGCGTGCGCCGCGGTCGAAGCGCTGATCGCTTCTCCACGGCGGGCGTGCAGCCAGGCGACAGCGTCGGCCATACGGGCATCAACCGGGGCTGGGGCGAGGGTCAGGTCCAGGGCCGCCGCCAGCGCCTCGGTGGTAGGCCGGCGCGTCTGAAAGATGGCTTCGAGGGACAGCCGCTCCGGGGGCACGGCCACCGGCCACGCCGTGCTCAACGCCTGCCGAGTCGTTACCAGTGTGCGCGCCAGACGGGTTTGCGGATCCAGGTACCACAGGGAGACCGGCCTCATGCTGGGCAACAGCCGGTGCGTCGCCCGCGCATTGACGACCAGCACCGGGCCGTCGGTCCGGCGGCCGGTCTCGTCCTCCACCGTGCATCCCCTGTCGGCCACGCAAATCTGCAGTGCGTGGTGGGCGTGATGCACATTGTCGCCGCTGAGCCCCGCGAAGCCGCCCCAGCCCAGACCGAGCACCGCACGACCGTGCCAGGGCGTTGGTCGCGTCACCCGGGCCAACGCCAGTCCCGGTACTGCGCGTGGTCGATCCCGTGTTCGCGGGCATGCCGCAGACAATCGGTCTGGAGGCTCCTGAGTGTGTCCCTGATCGTCCCCGATGACGCCCGCAGCCGTGGCACCCGGCCGATGACGTCGAGGGCCAGGCTGAAGCGATCCACTTCGTTGCGGATGGCCAGTTCGAGGGGCGTGTTGATGTTGCCCTTCTCCTTGTAACCCCGGACGTGGAGATTGCCGTGGTTGGTGCGCCGGTAGGCGAGGCGATGAATGAGCCACGGGTAGCCGTGAAAGTTGAAGACGATCGGCTTATCGGTCGTGAACAACGCGTCGAAGTCGGCGTCCGACAGGCCGTGGGGGTGCTCGCGCGGTGGGGTCAGCGTGTGGAGATCAACGACATTGACGAAGCGGACCCGGAGGTCAGGAACGTACTCCCGCAGGAGCGCGGCTGCTCCCAGCGCTTCCCGGGTGGCCACATCCCCGCAGCCAGCCAGCACGACGTCCGGCTCGCCGCCCCGCTCGCCGCCCGCCCAGTCCCAGGTCCCGATGCCTTTCTCGCAGTGGCGAAGGGCGCCGTCCATGTCCAGGTACTGGAGGTGTCGTTGCTTGTCCGCGACGATCACGTTGATGTGTCCGGTACTCTTCAGGCAATGATCGGCCACGGCCAGGAGGCAGTTCGCGTCCGGCGGCAGGTAGATCCGCGTGACCCGGGGGCTCTTGTTGACCACGATGTCGAGGAAGCCGGGATCTTGGTGAGTGAAACCGTTGTGATCCTGCCGCCAGACCGTCGAGGTGATCAGCAGGTTGAGCGATGAGACCGACGCCCGCCAGGCGATGTCCTGGCAGGTGTCGAGCCACTTGGCGTACTGATTGAACATGGAATCGATGACGTGCACGAAGGCTTCGTAGGTGGCCAGGAGGCCGTGACGGCCCGTGAGCAGGTAGCCCTCCAGCCAGCCCTCGAGGGTGTGCTCGGACAGCATTTCCATCACCCGGCCGTCCCGGGCCAGGTGGCCGCCGTCGGCATCGGCCGGCAGCAGGTCCGCCATCCAGGTTTTCCCGCTGACTGCGTAGACCGCATCGAGCTTGTTTGACGTCGTTTCATCCGGGCCGAAGACCCGGAAGCCGTGGGGGTTGTGCCGCAGGATGTCCCGGAGATACGCGGCGAGGGGGCGGGTGCTTTCGGCTTCACTACCTCCCGGCCGGTCAACTGGGACTGCGTAGGTGCGAACGTCAGGCAGGCGCAGTGGGCGCCGGAGGAGTCCGCCGTTGGCGTGGGGATTCGCGCTCATCCGCCGCTGGCCGGGTGGCGCGAGCCGACGCAAGTCGGCGACCAGCCGGCCCGAACCGTCGAACAGCTCCTCCGGCCGATAACTCCGCAGCCAGGCCTCGAGTGTCGCGAGCTGCGCCGGGTTCTCCCGCACGGCGGTCAGCGGCACCTGGTGTGCCCGCCAGGAATTCACGACGCGGTGTCCGTCGACTTCCGCCGGACCCGTCCACCCCTTGGGACTGCGGAGCACGATCATCGGCCAGCGCGGCCGTGGCGCGTCACCACTGGCGCGCGCGTCCTGCTGGAGCCGACGGATGTCCTTCAGGCACCGGTCCAGCGTTGCCGCCATCAGCCGGTGCATGGTCAGGGGATCTTCGCCCTCCACAAAGCGGGGTGACCACCCGTAGCCCCGGAGCAAGGCATCCAGTTCCTCGTGCGGGATGCGGGCCAGTATGGTCGGGTTGTTAATCTTGTAGCCATTGAGGTGGAGGATGGGCAACACGGCGCCGTCGCGGGCGGGATTGAGGAACTTGTTCGAGTGCCAGGCGGTGGCGAGAGGCCCGGTCTCGGCCTCGCCGTCGCCCACCGCGACGGCCACCAGCAGATCCGGGTTGTCGAAGGCCGCGCCGAACGCGTGCGACAGGCTGTAGC
>CALGMY010000008.1 GCA_937958785.1 uncultured Gammaproteobacteria bacterium
CGGGGCACTGCTCGTCGCCGTGCTGGTGGCGATATGGCTGCTGCCGCGCCTGGCGCGGTGGCTGGGGGTGCTGCTGCGGCCGTTGCGGGCACTCGTCGGCCGGACCTGAGGGGCCATCTTCCCCTCACCGCCAGTTAACTTTAATCCCCGTGCCACCGATCCAGTGGATGCGCCAGCGGCGACGAAGGCGCATAGTCCGGGGATGGGCAGGAGAGAGCTTCAGGCCACGCTGGCGGTGTCCCTGGCAGGTGCAGCAGGGGCGGCAGGCGCCACGATCTACACCGCAACGTTGACCGAGGTGCGGGCATTCGCCGATGGCATCACGACAGGCGCCGTCGGCAACGTCGCCACGTCGACGGCCACCTGGACGTACGACAGCGGCACCCGCCGTCTCACCCAGACCGGCGGTATCTTCAACGTCCGTTTCGCGACGGGACCAACCACCACACTCTACCGGCTGTCGGTCACGGGACTCGTGATGGGCAATGACGCCCCCGCGGGCGCCGCCACCTTCGCCTGCACGGAAGGCAATTTCGGTTCCGGGATCGGGGCAAACCTCTGTGGCAATTATTCCTTTGGCCTCAACTTCCTGGACGAGTCCACCACGACCTGGGGCCCTGGCACGGCGGTGGCCCGTACGCTCGGGGGCGACGACATGGCCACCGGTGCACCGCTGGGCGTCGGTACGCTCGATGGCATCCGGTCACCCGGTGCCTATTCGGGACAGCCTACGTTGGTCCTGAGCAACGCCACCTGCACCGGAACCTGCACCACCCTGCCCGCTGGCGCCCACAACAGGGGACAGACGTGGACCCTCACCACGGTCTATGCCGGCGACGGCGCCACGGATGACCAGGTAACGGTGGAGTCCGGCGTACCGACCGACATCCAAGTTCTCGGCAATGACTACACATACCCCCTCAATGAGCCCAGGCTCTCCGTCACTGCGCCCCCGAACAACGGCGGCACGGCGATACCCATGGTGGGCAACGACGGTTTGGCGCAATGGGTCCGCTATACCTCCGCGCCAGGATTCGTCGGCGAGGAATCGTTTTCGTACCGGGTCATTTCGCCGGCGGTATACGACGACACCGCGGTCGTCACCATCACTGTCGTCGACACCACCACCGACACGGATGGTGACAGCGTGCCCGACTTCGCCGACAACTGCCGGGATGCCGCCAACGCCAGCCAGTGCGATTCCGACAACGACGGTCACGGTAATCACTGCGATGGCGACTTGGACAACAACGATGCCACCAACGCTCAGGACACCGTCCTGTTCCGGGCGCAGCTGGGCGAGCCGTCCACGAATCCGGCCTTCAATCCGGCCGACATCAACTGCAATGGCGCCGTAAACGCCCAGGACACGACGTTGTACCGTCAGCTCCTGGGCTTGCCACCCGGCCCGTAGGAAGACCGGGCGCAGCTGCTTCGGCCCCTGCGGAACGCCTTCGGCGGACGCTGAACTAGCGCAGTAACTGCTCCAGCGTCACGATCAGCCCGACGGCGATCGCGAGGAATGCGCCCAGCTTGACGGTGAGTCGCAACTCGAGTCGCTCAAAGCGACTGTCCATTTCGGACTTCAACGCCTGCAGCTCTGCCTTCAGGGCATGAAGATCGGACTTCAGCGCCTGCAGCTCTGCCTTCAGGGCATGAAGATCGGACTTCAACGCCTGCAGCTCTGCCTTCAGGGCATGTATCTCACCACTCACCTGCTCGCGCAGGTATTGCAGGTCGGTCTTGGTGGCGACAATGGCTTCCATGTCCCTCTCAAGCGCTTCGGCCACGCCCCGGGCGGCAGCGGCGGACACCTTAGCCTCCAGCATCGCGTCGTAAATCGCAAGGGTGCTTTTCATGATCCGGAATTCGGTCGGGCTAGACAGGTGAACCCAGCATGCGCGCATGCCCGTCGGGATGTCAGCCGGCAATAGTTGCGGTTTGAAGCAGAAACACGCACATCCGCTCAGCCGAGCCTCAACGGCAGCGTCCGCAGCCTCTGCCCCGTCACCGCGAACACCGCATTCGCCACCGCCGGCGCGATGGGCGGCACGCCCGGCTCCCCCACGCCGCTCGGCGGGGCGGTACTTGGCACGATGTGCACGTCGATGGCCGGGGAGTCCGCGAGCCGGAGCAGCGGGTACTCGTGGAAGTTCGTCTCCCGCACTGCGCCGTCCTCCAGCGTGATCTCGCCGTGGAGGGCGGCGGAGAGGCCGAAGAGGATGCCGCCTTCCATCTGCTGGCGGACCACGTCCGGGTTCACGGCGGTACCGCAGTCCACGGCGCAGGTCACCCGGTGCACGCGGATCGTGCCGGCACCGGCCACCGATACTTCCGCGACCTGGGCCACCACGCTGCCGAAGGCCTCCTGGATCGCGATTCCGCGCCGGCGACCCGGCGCCGGCTTGCTGCCCCAGCCCGACTCGGCCACCACGCGATCCAGCACGGCGAGGTGACGGGGTGAATCCCCGAGGTAGCGCCGGCGAAACGCCGCCGGGTCCTCCCCGGCCGCTGCCGCGAGCTCGTCGATGAAACTCTCGATCGCGAAGCAGGTGAAGGAGTGCCCTACCGAGCGCCAGATCGAAATCGGCACCCCGGGATTCCACTCCGCCAGGTCCACCCGCACCGCCGGTAGCGCATAGGGCATGCTGCTCGCGCCCTCCCGGGCGGCAAAGGAGCCCAGCAGCCGGTCGAGCAGCGCGACGGCGCCGCGACCGATGCCGTTTTCCGCGGCGTCCGGCACCCACTCGGGCAGCAGCAGGCCCATCGTCATCGGCAGGACCAGCGCATTCATGCTGGCGGCGACGAGCCGGTGCTGCCAGGCCTGGGGCTGGCCCTCCTCATCCAGCGCGGCCCGCAGCCGGTGCAATGACGCCTCCCGGAAGTAGCCGTGGCGAAGATCGTCCTCCCGGGTCCAGACCAGCCGCACCGGGCCCTCCACGCGCCGCGCGATCTCCGCCGCCTCGGTGACGTAGTCCGCGAGAAAGCGTCGCCCGAAGCCGCCGCCCACGTAGGTCGGGTGGACGGTCACCGCCGCCCGGGGCAAGTCCGCGACCTCGCAGATGGCCTGCCGGGCGATGTCCGGCGCCTGGGTCGGGATCCAGGCCTCGCAGCCGCCGTCGCGGAACCAGACGGTGGCGTTCATCGGCTCCATGGTCGCGTGGGCAAGATAAGGCAGCCAGTACTCCGCCTCGAGCACCCGGGCCGCACGCCCGAACGCCTCCTCCGCCTCGCCGTCGTCCCGGATGCGCTGGCCTTCCTGGCTGTCGAGGGCCTGCGCCTGGCCGGCGCGGATGGCGGCGCTGCTGACGCCGGCGAGCGGGCCGGGCTCCCACTCGGCCTTCACCAGTGACGCCGCCTGGCGCGCCTCCCAGAAGCCATCGGCCACCACGGCGACACCACTATGGATGGCGAAGACCGCGTGCACGCCGGGCGACTTGAGGGCGGCCGACGCATCGTGGGACCTCAGCGCGGCCCGGAGCCGCGGCGGGCGCAGCACGACGGCCGTGCGCAGGCCTGGCAGCCGGGTGTCGATCCCGTAGGCGACCGTGCCCCGGACCTTGGCAGGCACGTCCGGACGCGGCACGTCCCGGCCGATCCAGCGGTAAGCGCCCGGCTCCCGGAGGGTGATGGTATCCGGCACCGGCAGGAGGCTCGCCTCAGTGGCGAGGTCGCCGTAGGACAACCTGCGGCCGTCCGCGGCGACGACGGCGCCGGCGCCGTCCGTGCGGAGTGATTCCGCGGCAACGTCCCAGCGGCGGGCGGCAGCGGTGAGCAGCATCTGCCGGGCCCGGGCGCCGGTCTCCCTCAGGGGCTGCCAGCGGCCCGCGGTGCTGCGGCTCTCGCCCGTGAGCTGGGCGGGGTCCTGGAACAGCGGGTGGATCGGCGCGATCACGGTGGTGATCCGGCCGGGCGGCACGTCCAGCTCCTCGGCGAGGAGCGTGGCGTACACGGTCATCACCCCCTGCCCCATCTCGATCTTGTCGACCTGCAGGAATATGGCGCCGTCGGGCCGCACCTGCAGCCAGGCATTGGGATTCAGCCCGTCGGCGCCGGGGACCAGCGGCGCCTCGTCCGGATCCGGGCGCAGCCAGGCCAGCACCAGGCCGCCCCCGGCCAGCGCGGCGGTGCCCGCCAGGAGCTGTCGCCGGTTGACTACCAGGGGATCGGCTTGCCGTCGACGTTGACGGGAACGCCCTTGTCAGCGGGCGTGAGCTCGGCGACCAGCTTGTAGAGGCCGGCGGCACTCTCGGCCGGCGTCAGCGCCTTGCCGCTGTAGCCGGAGTCCTCGAGCATGTCGGTCTCGACCATGCCAGGGGCCAGCAGCGCGACGATGATGCCCCGGCCCGAGAGGTCGTTCCGCAGGGCGCGCATGCCCATGTTCATGGCCGCCTTGCTCATCTGGTAGTAGTAGAAGCGGGACATCCTGCCCATCAGGGTCAGCGAGCCGAGGCCGCTGGCCATGCCAATGATCTTCTTCTGCGTGCTCGCCTCCACGTTGGGCACGAGGGCCTCGGACAGCTTGAGGGGCCCGTAGACGTTGGTGTTCATCACCTCGTCGAAGAGCTGCTGGTCCAGGTTGCCGAGCTGCTGGCTGGCGACGGGCGTGCCGAGCCAGGCCGCATTGTTGAACAGCACGTCGATCGGCACGCCGCGATACTTCGCCGCCAGCTTGCGGATCTCCCGGACGTCCGTGACGTCGAGCTGCTCGATGACGACCTTTGGATTGGCCGCGGCCAGCGCCTTGAGCTCGGTGGCCTTCCCGGGCGTACGGCAGGTGGCGATGACGTTCCAGCCCTGTTTCGCGTACTCGGTGGCGAGGGCGAGGCCGATGCCCCGGTTCGAGCCGGTCAGCAGGATGGTCGGGCTGGCGGGATCCTGCACCCGGGCAACGGCGGCACCGGGCTGCAGGACGAGGACGAGGCTCGCGAGGGCGAGCAGGCGGGCGATGGTTTGCATGGCGGAAGTCTAGACGAAATCAGGGTGCCTTCCCCGGCCAGGGCAGGATCTCGCGGGTGTACTCCACGCTGGCCGGCGGCAGGGGGAACCGGGGCTGCCGCTCGAAGGTGCGGGCGGGATTGCGCACCTTGTGCGCAGTGAGCGTCGCCGGGGGCTCGCCAGCCTCCACCCAGCGCTCGAGCGCCGTCAGGTAATCGATGTCCGCCGCGCCGGGCCCGCCACCGCAGTGGAGCATCCCCGGGACCAGGTAGAGGCGCGCGAAATCTGCCAGGCGTGCTGCGCCGAGGCGCCCTTCCGCCTCGTGCCAGTAGTCCAGGGTGTGGGCGGGCATCAGGCTCTCGTCCGCCCAGCCGTGGTAGACGAGCAGCCGGCCGCCCCGGGCGCGGAACCGCGCGAGGTCCGGGCGGAAGCCCGCCACCGCGGCGGTCGCCGCGAACTGGCCCGGGCCGGCGCCGAAGTCGACGGCAGGCGGCTCGGGCGGGTCGGGCACGTAGGCGAGGTATCGGGACCAGTTGTCGACGATGAATCCGAAGAAGGGGGTCTTGCCCGGGGGCGCCAGCAGGGACTGCGCCCACGTGAACTCGCTGCCGACCGGGGCGCCGCCCGACGACCAGGGCTTGCCACTCGACGTCACCGGGCCCGCGTAGATCCGGCGGGCGGCCTCGACCTGGGCCGGGCGGAGGCAGTCGGCCATGCCACCCGCGCCGGCGTCCGCGGGGCAGAGCAGGTCCTCGGGGCGGAAGGCGCAGGACGGCGGATCCCCGATGACGCCGTCCGTCCGGCCGTCGGTGGCGTCGCAGGCCTCGAGCGCGGCCCGGCCCAGCAGGGCGAACTGCGGGGCGCGGAGCACCGGGCTGCCGTCGGGCCCGGTGTTGGCCGCCAGGGCCCAGGCCATGTGGGGCACCGAGAGCGACTGGTTGAAGGGCGCGCCCGCGATGATGCCGTCGTAGTCGTCCGGGTAACGCTCGGCGGCGACCAGCGCCTGCCGGCCCCCGGTCGAGCAGCCGCGGAAGTAGGCGTACGCGGGGCGGTCACCGTAATAGTCCGCGACGAGTTCCTTGGCCACCCGGGTCGTCACGTGGGTGGCCCGGTGGCCGAAGTCGGCCTCGAGGGCCAGGTTGTCGAGGGCCCAGCGGGCGTCCGCCGGGTCGCCGGTCTGGTGGCCCAGGTCGGTGGTGGCCGTCGCGTAGCCCCGGGCGAGGGCATCTTCCATCCCCTGGACCGGCATGACGCCGCAGAGGTTGGTGCACCCGGTGACGAGCAGCTTGCCGTTCCAGTTCGCGGCAGGCAGGCGCACCTCGAAGCCCACCTGCGGGTCGATGCGACCGCCGACCCGGCAAAGCGCGGGCTGGTCACCGGCGGGCGCCAGCATGCCGACGGCGGTGAGCTCGACCGTCGCACCGGCAGCCTCGCTGAAGTCGATGGCCTTCAGCGCCTCGCAGGCAAACTGCTCGACGGGATCCACGGGCACCGCGGCCCGGGCGGGGCCGGCGACGCCCGCGAGGCACAGCCAGGCGGCAGCAACGGGCTTCATGGGAGCCCGACGTTGCCGGACACCGCAGGCGCGGTCAACCCGCGCGGGTCAGCGTCCCGGCGACCGGCCCGCGGACCGGCCGGAGGACCAGCCGCCGGGTCGTCCGCCGCCACGCCGCTGGTTGTGGCCGTTATTGTTGCCGTTGCGGGGACCGCCCTCGCCTCGCTGGCCGCCGTTACCGTGCCGCCGGGCATGCTGGTGCTGGCCGGCGGGCTGCTGATCGCCATCGCGGCCAGGGCCCGGCGCCGGCCGGCCGGGACGGACGGGGGGCTCCGAGATGGAGGGCAGCTGGGCCCGCTGGACCGGGCGGCCGAGGAGCCGCTCGATGTCCTTCAGGAGACCCCGCTCCTCCGCGGCCACCAGCGACAGCGCGACGCCGGTGGCGCCGGCCCGGCCGGTGCGACCGATCCGGTGCACGTAGTCCTCGGGGACGTTGGGCAGCTCGTAGTTGACGACACAGGGCAGCTGGTTGATGTCGAGGCCACGGGCCGCGACCTCGGTGGCGACCAGCGCGGTGATGCGGCCGGCCTTGAAGTCGCCGAGGGCCTTGGTGCGGGCCGACTGGCTCTTGTTGCCGTGGATGGCGGCGGCGTTGATGCCGTCGTCCTCCAGCTGCTTGGTCAGCCGGTTGGCGCCATGCTTGGTGCGGGTGAAGACCAGCACCTGGCCCCAGTCGCTGGTGCGGATCAGGTGGGACAGCAGCCGGCGCTTGTCTTCCTTGCGGATGTCGAAGGCGTGCTGGGTCACGAGCTCGATGGGCGCATTCCGTCGCGCCACCTCGACCGACACCGGGTCGTGGAGCAGGCCGGCGGCAAGCTCCCGGATGTCATCCGAGTAGGTGGCCGAGAACAGCAGGTTCTGCCGCTTCGGCGGCAGCAACTTCAGGATCCGGCGGATGTCGCGGATGAAGCCCATGTCGAGCATGCGGTCGGCCTCGTCCAGTACCAGGATCCCGATGCGACTCAGGTCGATGGTGCGCTGCTGGACGTGGTCGAGCAGCCGGCCGGGCGTCGCGACGACGATGTCGGTGCCCCGCCGCAGGCTCTCGGCCTGGGGATGGAAGCCGACGCCGCCGAAGATGCAGGTGACCGACACTGGCACGTACTTGCCGTAGGTCTTCACGCTTTCCGCCACCTGGGCCGCAAGTTCGCGGGTGGGGACCAGCACCAGCACCCGCGGCATGCGCAGGCGCTCGGTGCCCGGCGCCGTGAGCAGCTGCAGGATGGGCAGGGTGAAGCCCGCCGTCTTGCCGGTGCCCGTCTGGGCGCCGGCGAGCAGGTCACGGCCGGCCAGGATCTCCGGGATGGCCCGGGCCTGGACGGGAGTCGGGGTCTCGTAGCCGCTTTCGGTTACGGCACGCAGCAGTTCGGGCTTCAGCCCGAGCGATTGGAACGACACTTGATGATTTTCCTCTCCGGCCTGCAGAGACCCGCGCCAATCCCTGGGGCGGGCTTGTCCTCTGGTCCGGTAGAGGCAGGATATTGGGTGGCCTGGTGACTTGGGGTCGAAAGGCTCAGATGAACGAGCTGACCGGACGCAAGCTTGTGTAGCGCGGGGCACAATACACGATTGGCGGCGGGAAGCAAGGAATTGGCGTGACACCGGAGTTCCTGGTGGCCCTCACGGGGGCCGTGTTCGTGGTGGCGCTGCTCTATTCGTCGGTGGGGCACGCGGGCGCCTCGGGCTACATCGCGGTCATGACGCTGTTCAGCCTGGCCCCTGCCGAGATCAAGCCCATCGCCCTGACGCTGAACGTCGTCGTGGCGTCCATCGGCAGCTGGCAGTTCTGGCGCGCAGGGCACTTTTCCTGGGCGACGTTCTGGCCCTTCGCGCTCCTGGCAGCGCCGATGGCGTTCGTCGGGGGCTACCTGAACCTGCCCACCCAGGTGTTCAAGGTCCTGGTGGGCATCATCCTGCTCGGGTCCGCGGTGCAGTTCCTGGTGCGGCCACCCGCGGAGAGCGATCCCCGCCTCCCGCCGAAGCCGGTGGCCCTCGGCGTGGGCGCGGGCCTCGGCCTGCTCTCGGGACTCACGGGAACGGGTGGGGGAATCTTCCTGACCCCCCTGCTGCTCTTCCTGCACTGGGCCCGCACGCGCACCGCGGCAGCGGTTTCGGCCCTCTTCATCCTGCTGAATTCCGCGGCCGGCCTCGCCGGCAACATCGCGGCGACCCGCGATTTCCCGCGCTTCGGTATCGCCCTCGTGGCGGCAGTCATGGCCGGCGGCGCGATCGGCTCCTGGGCTGGCAGCCGGCGCCTCGCGCCGGTGGCGATCAAGCGGCTGCTCGCCGTCGTGCTCACGATCGCCGGGCTGAAGCTGATCCTGACCTGAGGCCCGCTTCTCAGCGCAGCGCCAGCTCCATCACCACGCCCCCGTCGGCGGCCTTGCCCTCCGCGGGCGAGGTGAGGAAGACCCGGGCCGGATCGATGCCCGTGTCGGTCAGCAGCTTCGCCTGGACGTTCCCGGCCCGCGCGGTAGCGAGGGCGAAGAACTCGGCGTCCGTCACCGGGACCCGCCCGCGCAACTCCGCCTCGATCAGCCCGATGCGCGCCGCGGGGTCGGCCGCGTCGGGCGGCGGCTCGGGCAGCGGCGCGTCCGGGCCGGCCAGCTCCCGGTGCAGCGCCGTGAGCAGCCGGAGGTGCTCGCCGGGATCGGCGCTGATGGCCGCGTAGTCGACCCCTTCGACCGGTTTCCTGCGCGCAGCCAGCTCGGCCTTCCGGGCCGCAACCAGCCGCTCGTGCAGCCCCGCTTCCTGCAGGACCGCGACGTCGACATCCCGGTTGAAGACGGCCGGCACGGTGAGCTCGAGGCCCGGCCGCTCCGTGAGCGCCTTCGCCAGGTTGGCGAGCTTCCCGCCCTCCGCGGGGGCAACGGCCGCATCGCCGGCCGGGAAGGCGATCAGGTTCACTTCCTCCCCGCCACCGAACAGGCTGCCCAGCAGGGCGAACGGCGCGGTCACCGCCTTGGTCAGCAGGTTCACGAAGACCTTCCAGACGATCGGCCCGATGCGGAACTGCGGGTCGTCCAGGTCCCCGGTCACCGGCAGGTCGAGGTCGATCACGCCGTTGCGGTCCTTGAGCAGGGCGACGGCCAGCTTCAGCGGCACCCCCACGGCGTCGGGGCTCTCCACCTTGTCGCCGAGCTCGAGCTGGTCGATGACGAACTTGTGGTCCGCGTCGAGCTGCCGGTCATCGACCTTGTAGTTGAGGTCCACCGACAGCTTGCCCTGCCGGATGGCATATCCCGCGAAGCGGCCGGAGTAGGGGGTGAAGGAGGCCAGCTCCACGTTGCGGAAGGTCATGGCCATGTCGGCGTAGGTCTCGGCGGCGAGCGGGTTCACCTGGCCGCGGATGGTCACCGGGGAGAAGCGGTCGACCTGGCCATCCAGGTTCACGGTCGCCCGGGCCGCCGGCGCGGACGACAGGCCGGCGACCGTGCCCTTCAGCTTCTCGATGCCGATCGCGAAGTTCGGCCGGGTGGTGAAGTCGGCGAACCGGGCCGAGCCGTTGGTGATGCGGACCGTGCCGATGCGGATCGGGAACGGCGCGGCCTCGCTGGGCGCCGCCGCCGGCGCGGCGGGGGTTACGGCGACGGCGTCGGCCCCGCGGCTGGCGTCAGGACCGAGAGTCGGGCCTTCGACCGTCGTTGCGGTCGCGCCGGGGCCGGCAAGGATGGCGCTGATGTTGGTGGTGCCGTCCGGCCCGATGATGACCCGGGCGAAGGGGCTGCGCGCGTCGACGGTGCGGATCTTCAGGCTCTCCGGCACCGAGCGGTATTCGACGGCGTCGAGCGACAGGGAATCCCAGGTGACGAAGTCCTCGCGGAGCGCGTTGTCGACCGTGCGCAGGCCCGTGATGCGTACGTCACCACTGAAGCCGAGCTTCGCCGCGGGCGCGGCGTCCTCGTAGGTGACGCGGCCCTTGGCCCCGAGTTCGCCCCGGGCGAGTGTCAGGCTGGTCTCCCGGGCCAGGTAGGGCTGGGCCAGCGCGAGCGGCAGGTCCGCCACCTCCACGTCGGCGTCCACGACGAGCGCATCCAGGCTGGCGGTGGCGGCGGCCGCCAGCCTGCCCTTGCCGTTCAGCGTGGCCGCGAGGTCGGCCGTGAGCGTGGTGCCCGGTGCGGTGGAATAGCCGTTGACCGTGAGGTCGAGCGGCTCCAGCACGAACAGCGGCGCCGGGACGACGCTCCGGTCCTCCAGGCTGAGGCGAAGCTTCCGCACGTTGATCCGCGGCATCTCCACCACCCACCCGGCCTCGCCCCCGGCCTCGGTATCACCATCGGATGCCACCGGGGCTTCGGCCTCCGTGACCAGGGGGTCGAAGATCCCCGAGCGCTTCAGGTCGCCTTCCGGGGTCAGCCAGGCCTGGATGCTGCCACCCTCCAGGGTGAGTTCGCCCACGACGGCCTTCGCTTCGGCCAGCGACAGGCCGAGGCCCGTGGCGGTGACGGTGTCGAGGTCCACGTAGTCCACGGTTTCCCCGCGATCGCGGATGGCGACCTTGCGGAGCTCCAGCGCGCCGGACTCCACCACGACGTCCGGCCCGGCCGGCCCGTCCGCGAAGCGGTAGCGACCCCGCAGGCCGGCGGTACCACTGGTGACCTCGAGGCGCAGGGCGTCGCCCAGGAACGCCGCGATCCGGGGCAGGGGCAGGTCGGCCAGCGTGAACTCCCCCTCGGACGACAGGGGCTGGGCCTTCAGCGTGCCGCGCCAGGCGAAGCGCCCCGTGTCGAACAGCGTGGCGTCGAGTTCGTAACGCTCGCCCTCGCCGACGTAGGTGCTGAAGGCCGTGAGCCGGAAGGCGAGGGGCTTCAGTTCCGCCACGAAGGGCTCGGGCCGGTCCCGGTCCTCGAACCGGACCCGGCCGCCGTCGAGGACCAGGTCGGCGATGACCAGCCGGGGCAGGGGCTCTTCCGGCGCGGGCGCCGTGCCGGGCTCCGGACCTGGCGCCAGGTCACCGAGGTTGAGGTTCCCGCCGGGCCGGACCACCGCGTTGACGACGAGCCCGTCCAGCCGGATCGCGCCGAAGGACAGCGCCCGCCGCCAGAGCGAATTCACCTCGAGGTCCACGAGCAGGTGGTCGAAGCGCACCATGGGGCTGTCGTCCGCATCGGGCAGCACCAGGTCGTCGACCTCCAGCGCGAGGGTGAAGGGATTGAAACGGACCGCGCCGAGCTTGAGGTCGCGGCCGTAGTCGGCCTGGACCAGGTCCCTGGCGTAATCCGCCACGAGTCGGGGGACGGCCATGAATCCCAGCGCGGCGTAGAGGGCGATGGCTGCACCCGCAGCCACTAGGTACTTTCCGGATGACCAGCTCGGCTTCTGCATCACGCAATATTGCGCCAAGATGCGGGCCTATGCTCGCCGTCTGGATCGCCACCGCCTTCGCCCTCGGCCTGCTGGCCCGCCAGCTCGGCCTGCCGCCCCTGGTGGGCTTCCTCGGCGCCGGGTTCCTGCTGAAGGCGGCGGGGGTGAGCCAGGTGCCGATGCTCGAGGAGGCTGCCCACCTCGGTGTCCTCCTGCTCCTGTTCTCCGTGGGCCTTAAGCTGCGCATCCGGAACCTGTTTCGCGCCGAGGTGTGGGGCGTCGCACTGCTGCAGTTCCTGCTGGCCGTGCTGGTCGTGGCCCTGCTACCCGGCAATGGCGGACTGGCGCTGGTGCTCGTGCTGGGCTCAGCCCTGGCGTTCTCGAGCACGGTCCTCGCCGCCAAGGTACTGGAGGAGCGCCGGGAGATCCGCGCCTTCCACGGCCGGGTGGCCATCGGCATCCTGATCGTGCAGGACCTCGTCGCCGTCGCGGTGCTCGGCCTCATCGACACGCGGCCACTCACCTGGATGGCCGCCCTCGCCCTGCTCCTGCCCCTGGCCCAGCCGCTGGTGCGCCGGCTCCTCGACCTGGCGGGCCACGGCGAGCTGCTCGTGCTCTTCGGCGGCGCCCTCGCGCTGGGCGTCGGCGGCTACGGTTTCGAGGCCATCGGGCTGACCGGCGAGCTCGGCGCACTGCTCGTCGGCATGGTCCTCGCGAACCACCCGAAGTCGGTCGAGCTCAGCGACTCCCTGTGGAGCCTCAAGGAGTTCTTCCTGGTCGGGTTCTTCCTGAGCATCGGCCTCACCGGGCTGCCCACCTGGCACACGCTGGAACTCGCGGCGATCCCGCTGCTCGTGCTGCCCCTCAAGGTCCTGCTCTACTTCTTCCTGCTGCTCGCCTTCGGGCTGTCCGCGCGAACCGGTTTCCTGGCGGGGATCGCCCTGGCCACGTATAGCGAGTTTGGCCTGATCGTGATGGCGGCCGGCGTCGAGCGCGGCCTCGTCCCGGAGGAATGGCTGGTCGCGACGGCCATCGCGGTGGCCGTGTCGTTCGCGCTGGCCGCGCCGCTCAGCCGTCAGTCCCACGACGTCTACACGGCGCTGGAACGCTTCCTGCGGCGCTTCGAGCGCGACCGGCGCCACCCGGACGACGAGCCGATCTCGCTCGGGCGGGCGGAGGTGGTCGTTGCCGGCATGGGGCGCGTAGGCACCGGCGCGTACAACCACGCGCGGGAGAGCGGCCGCAAGGTCGTGGGCCTGGACAGCGACCTCGGCAAGGTCGAGAAGCACCTCAGCGAGGGCCGGCGCGTCGTCTACGCAGATGCCGAGGATCCCCTGCTCTGGCACCGGCTGAACCTGGACCAGGTGCGGGTCATCATGCTGGCATTGCCGGATGCTGAGGCCAAGGTGCTGGCGTGCGAGCAGCTGCGCCGGCGCGGGTTCCAGGGCCTGATCAGCGCCACCTACGTCTGGCCGGAAGAGCAGGCGCCGATCCTCGCCGCCGGAGCCGACATTACCTACAACTACTTTGCCGAGGCCGGCGTCGGCCTTGCCGCGGACACCTTCGATGCGCTTGCGGCGGAGGGCGAATCCCGGCCAAATAGGCGCCCCCTGCCCACCACCCCGGCCGAGTCCCCCAACCCATGACCGTTACCCTAGCCGCCGTCCGCACCGAGGCGGATATCCTGCCGGCCTACCGCGGCACGCCGGTGGCAGACCTGCTCCGGTTCCAGAACCTGGGTACCGCCAGCGTCCCGGACCAATGGCCGCGCCCCGCGATCCTGGTGGCGACCTGCATCGAGCAGGGCACGCCGCTGCGCCTGCCACCGGGCTTCGCGATTACCCTGCATACCGCGGCGGCGAACCTCAAGCGCGATCCCTTCAAGGTGTCCTGGGCGATCGGCGTCGCCGGCGTGCAGGCGATCGCCATCGTGGGCCACGACGACTGCCGGCTGACGGAACTGCGCAACCACCGGGAACCGTTCGTGGTGCAGATGATCGAGGCCGCCGGCTGGGAGCGCCCCGCGGCGGAGCAGCACTTCGATCACTGGGCGGACCTGTTCGCCGTCGAGGATCCGGCCGGCTTTGCGGCCGCCGAGGCGGCCCGGCTGCGGGAGCGCTATCCGCGGATCCTGGTGGCGCCCCTGCTCTACCAGTCCGCGTCCGGTACCCTGCAGCAGATAGTCCCGGAAGAGGGCCGGTGATATAACTTCTCCGGAGGAGGAGGACACCGATGATCATCCTGCGACGCCTGGCCTTCGCCGTGCTGGTCGCGACACTCGCCGCCGCCTGCGCCACGAGCCCCACGGGGCGCCGCCAGCTGATGCTGGTGTCGGAGCAAACCGCCATCGCGGCTTCCAAGCAGCAGTACGTCCAGACCATGAGCCAGCTGAGCTCCGAGGGCAAGCTGGTCACCGACCCGAAGGTGCTGAACCGGATCGACACCATCACGGGGCGCCTCGTGGCCCAGGCGATCCTCCTGCGCCCCGACACCAAGGCCTGGGAATGGAGCGTCCAGGTGATCGACGACCCGAAGACCGTCAATGCCTGGTGCATGGCGGGCGGGCGCATGGCGGTCTACACCGGCCTCATCGAGAAGGTGCAACCGACCGACGACGAACTGGCCCAGGTCATGGGCCACGAGATCAGCCACGCCCTGGCGAACCACACGGCCGAACGCATGTCCGTGGCCATGGCCAGCCAGCTGGGTGCCCTGGCCGTGGGCATCGCTTCCGACTCGGCGGCGGGCATGGCGGGCGCCCAGGCCGCGGCTGCCCTCGCGATCACCCTCCCCAACAGCCGCTCGTCCGAGACCGAGGCCGACCGCATCGGCATCGAGCTGGCCGCCAAGGCGGGCTATGACCCCCGGTCCGCGGCGACCCTGTGGGAGAAGATGGGCAAGGCCGGCGGCAAGGGTCCGCCCCAGTTCCTCAGCACCCACCCGGCGCCGGGCAACCGCCAGGCCACCCTGGCGGCATTGGCGCCCCAGATGATGACCTACTACCAGCAGCCAGGCCCGCGGCCGGTGTACCAGCTGGTGCGGACACCGCTGCCGGCGGCGAAGAAGAGCGCCCCGGCGCTGAAGTAGGCGCGGCTTCAGCCGCGACCGGTTCCCGGGCTTCCCTTGGTCGCTAGATGAACACGCTCCTGTCG
>CALGMY010000009.1 GCA_937958785.1 uncultured Gammaproteobacteria bacterium
GTCGAGGAAGCGCTCCTGAAACCGAGGGTCCCCTTTCGGCAAGTGGCTGAATACCGCCACGATCTGATTATCCACCAGCACCTCCGCTGTAACTCCCTGGGGGTAGTCGAAGGATCGGCTCAGTCATTCGAAGGTGTCCTCGGTGTCCAGACTCGGCGCGCACCAGAAGTGTATCTGCCGGAGGTGGCCGAGCAGGTCGGTGGTGAAATACGCCCGCGCCGCCACGCCGGTGATGCTGGTCTCGCTCTCCCCCCAGTCGCTCTGCGATTGCTGCCCCGGTTTCGTCTCGAAGCGCACGGTGGCTCAGGTCGGCCGCAGCTTGCGCTTGGGGCCGATGTACAGCCTCAGGGCTGTCATCTCCCCGTCGTAGCCTCCTTGGCGATCTTCCGGTGGATCACCACAGCGTTTCACACGCCCTCCCCAAGCAGCCTGTCCAACGTCGCCCTGTAGGTGTCCAGCTTGCTCTCCCCGCCTCTTCCGCGTCCCGGCAGGAGATCCCTTGCGCGCCAACGCCCGCCCGATGGTCTTGGAGTATTCTCCGATCTGCCGGGCGATGTCCTGCTGGACACCCTCCGATCTGCCGGGCGATGTCCTGCTGGAAACCCTCCGTTCGTGCAAGGCCTTGATCATGGCGTTGGTCTCCCTGGTCAGCACAGCTGCCTTATCTGCGTCCAGAACGAGTGTTCGCTAAGCGTGCATGCCGTGTGATAGATTGGGGACTACTAAACCTGATGACTTCAGGACTTGGTAGCTTGATGCTGACACCGTTCTTACGGTCTGCCCCTTTGACAAAGCGCCCGGCCCACCTGACTTCGCCGAAGCCGGTGTGAAGCGCTGGGGTGAAGCCCCCATGTTCGGGCTGCGTGCCCCATGTCCTGCCTGGACGACAAGCCAGCATCTGAGGATGTCTGTCGGGCGGAGTCCCGGAAGAGACGCCGCCTGACGACAGCGCTCAGGGATGCAACAGTTGCTTCATGTTGGCCTCGTACCGCTCCCAGATGTCCTTGGCGATGGCGAGGCCCAGGGGCACGCCACCGACGTTCTTGGTGGTATCCATTTCGCCGTTCGCGTCCTCCGCGAAGGCATCGAAGATCCAGTGAACGCCCAGGTACTCGCGGCTGCGGCCGTTTTCCTCGATCATCTGCCACAGCCCGCCGGGGAAGCCGCGGGCGTGCCTGGAACGCACGGTGCCTTGGTTGTCTCGGGTGATCCCGTTGCACTCGTCCGACACGAAGGTGTTCGGGGCCGGCAGCAGTGGGTCGGGGCCGTACATCATGACGCCATAGAAGCGCCGGGCGATGTCCAGGGCGGCCGCGCCGAAGGTGGCATGGCCCGAGGGGTAGGCCGGGAAAGGCGGGGTGAAGTTCTTAGCGGAGGAGTTGCTCTTCGGGGCGCCCAAAGGCAGCCATTCCGGGTCGCAGTCGGCGGAGAACGCGGCGTCGTAGGCCCCGTTGGGACCCATCGACGTGTCGTGTTCACGGATGCCCAGGATGGGCCGCCAGAGGTCGTGCCTGTACTTCTCGCGCCAGGCCAGGATGCCCGCGTCGCCGATGGCCACGTTGACCAGGGTGAAGAGCTGGGCGTTGTCCTGTTCCGACGTGTTCATCGCCATGCTGAGCTGGCGCACGATCTGGTTGTAGAGACGTGGCGGCGTGCCGAGACCGTTGGCCCCGTCGTAACCCCAGTAGGTGCCGATCAAGGTCTCTTCCGGCGTGCGGCGGCCACTGGCCGGCACGGTCGCCGCAAGAGCCGGCGCGATGCCCTTGGATCGCACCCGGTGGAGCGCCGCGACGTACTCCGGCGAGTTCAGCGCCGGGGGGGCATCCAGCGGATGGCTGTCAGGGAGTACCGCGAACGGGGTTGCCGTCCCGTAGAAAGGTCCATGGTAGTCGATGCCCGGCCCGCTGGGTGCCGTGTCAAGGTCCGCGGCGTAAGGGTCGGGCCGGTGCCGCCCAGGGGCCATGCTGGGCACATAGCCCCCGTCGTCTGCACCCGGATCGCCGGCCCGCTCCGCGAGTAGCGCAGCGGCGATGGCGACACCGAGGGTCATGCCGCCGCCGATGCCGGTCACGCCATTGGCCACGAGATCGTTCGTGGCGGTGCCGAGGCGCAGCATCAGGGCGCCTGCCTGGCTGGGGTAGAGCTGGGCAAGCACGTGATGGGCGGCTGCCCCGGCGGCCATCTGCCTTGAGGCGCCGGCGGGCGCGGCCGGCGGGTTCTGCAGGTAGGTCGACAGCCCCGTCGCCCTGCGGTAGGCATCGTGCATGGCCAGATGGACGATGGCGAAGGCCCGCGAGCTACCGACGGGCCCCATGACCAAGGGGTCCTCGAGCCCGCTGTGGGCCATGCGATTGGCCTCAAGGGCCGCATCGTTCCAGAAGAGGATGTGGTCGAATGTCATGATCGGGTCCTTTCAGGACTGGCGCCCCGACCTCGTCGAGCCCGGCGAGGTGGAGTGATGACAGCGAGGTGGGTATCAGCCTACCGGTAGACTCTGGTCGTAGATCGGCTCGACGTTCTTGGAGTCGGTGACCAACTTGATCACCAGGCGCAAGCTGGTCCCCGCCAGATTGACGTGGTTGTGGCGGTAGCGGCCCTTCTTCGCGGTGGCCTTCATCTCGCCTTGGTAGGTCGTACCCCCGCTCAGCTCGTACCAGACCTGCTCAGGTGCCTTCACCTGGAAGGGCACCATCTCACCCCTCTTGTTCGGCACCCCCAGATCGACGGTGGCCTGGACCATCTGGGTGTTGCTGGCGTGACGCTTCAGGCTGGCGGCCACCACACTGACATTGCTGGACATTGGCCCCTCGCTGTTTCTACAGCGCCGACGGATTCGGCGTTGATAGCGTAGGGTCTAACGTGGCCGGGAACACCCAGCGCCGGAGCAGAAACAGAAGGAAACCGGAGGGGAATCGGAGCGAGGACAAGCGCCCAGGGAGGATAGGCG
>CALGMY010000010.1 GCA_937958785.1 uncultured Gammaproteobacteria bacterium
GTCGAGGGTCGTGTGCTGGCCACCGATCACGAGCGCCGTGATGATTCGGCTGCCATCCGGACAGGTCGTCATCACCGCGGTCACGTCGGTGGCCCAGGCCGGGTCGTCCCGCCGGGGCAGGCCGGGGCGATACGGCAGGGGGGACTCGTAGAGCCGGAGGTCCATGGCGTCCTGGGGCAGCGGGGATGGCTGGGGTGCCGGCTTCTGCGTGGCGGCGTTCCAGGGGGAAGGCTTGCCGGCGGGCGGCGCCCCGGTGGCCGGACCGGCGCCTGCCAGGGCCAGCAGGCCCGCGTAGCCCAGGGCCGGGAATCTCAGGCAGCGCATGCCGCGAGTATATAAAAGAACAGGGGCCGCAATGGCGGCCCCTGTTGTCGTCGACTGATCCCTGGATCAGCTTACTGCTGGGTAGATTCCTCGACAGCTTCGCCCGCGGCAGCGGCCGCGTCCGTAGCAGCGTCGGCAGCAGCACCGGCAGCGTCGGCAGCGGCATCGGCGGCGCCGGCAGCGGCGTCGGCAGCGCCGGCAGCCGCATCAGCAGCGGCGTCCCCGGCGGCCTCGGCAGCCTCACCGGCCGCGTCGGCAGCGGCATTGGCGGCATCACCGGCGGCCTCGGCGGCCTCGGTGGCGCTCTCCATCGCCTGCTCGGCGGAGTCAGCCGCCTGCTCGGCGGGCTTGCCGCCGCAGCCTGCGATCATTACCAGAGCCATCGGCAGGGCCAGCCAAGCCTGGCGAATCGTAGTG
Organism: uncultured Gammaproteobacteria bacterium; assembly: GCA_937958785.1. Classification (GTDB taxonomy): domain Bacteria; phylum Pseudomonadota; class Gammaproteobacteria; order Steroidobacterales; genus SHZI01. The sequence goes on from CALGMY010000010.1 coordinate 742, forward strand.
TTCATCGATCGTCCTCCTGTATCCAGTTTGCTAAGCGCCGGAATCATTCCGGCCTGACATTGCGGCCAGCCGGCTTATGGCCGCCTGCTCCGGACCACCCCGTCCGGAAGGCAAGCCGCCACGACCGGTTCCATCCCTCGTGCCTGCTGACAGCCGGCAGGCGCGCGAATCATACACCAAACCGGCAGCGGGCAGCGTCCCGCCCGGCGAGCGGGGACCCGGCCGGTGCCGGGGCAGTTGTTCGCTTGTCGACACCGATTGACCTCGTGTCGCCATGCACTCATGCTGGGCCGGACCCTGGGGAGGCCCGCCGTGCCGCGAATCGCAGCCTCGACGATCGAGGAGCATGTCCGGTTCCAGACTGCCCGCATACTGGATGCAGCCGGGCGGTTGTTTCGCGAGCGTGGCTATCGCCGCACGGACATGGACGACATCGCCGCCGCGGTCGGCCTCGCCCGGAACTCCCTCTACCGCTACTACCGGAACAAGGACTACATCCTGCTCGCCCTGGTGGAGCGCGACATGGGCGAGTTCGTGTTCCGTCTTCGCGACCTCGCCAGACGCTACCCGGATCCCCGGGAACGACTGGGTGCCTGGCTCGACATGCAGCTCGACATGGCCACAGGCCCCACCCATGCCACGCTGGAGATGATTGCCGAGATCCGCAGTGACGCCCCGGACCTCCGCAGGCGACTTCTCGAGCTGCACACCGCGCCGGGAGTGGTGATCGAGCAGGCCGTGGCCCAGGCCCTGCGCGGCCGGCGCCGGGACGTGGGCCTGACCGTGGCGCTGATCAACGGCATGGTCGGGGCAGCGGCGGCCGAGGCCATGGCGCGCGACCGTGGCACTGCCGTGCGCCGGGAGTTGCGCCGGGCGGTCCTCGCGGTCGTCGGCGGGTGATAGCCGACCCCCAGTCGCGCGAATGTAGAATACCGGCCGCGAAAGATCCTGCCCCGTGAATCCGCAGAACCTCCGGCCACTCCTTGCCATCCTGTTCGTCGGCGTGCTCATGGGCGCGCTCGACCTCGCGATCATTGGTCCGGCGCTGCCGGCCATCCAGGCCGACCTCGGGCTCGATACCCGGGAGCTCGCCTGGATCTTCAACATCTACGTGCTCTTCCAGCTCGTCGGCACGCCCCTGATGGCGAAGTTCTCGGATCGCTACGGTCGTCGCGGCGTGTATGTACTCAACCTTGCACTCTTCGGGCTGGGGTCGGTAGTCCTGGCGGCAGCTCCCGGCTTCGAGGTCTTCCTGCTGGGCCGGGCCATCCAGGGCCTTGGCGCCGGCGGCATCTTCCCGGTGGCGAGCGCGGTCATTGGTGACACCTTCCCCCCGGAGAAGCGCGGTCCAACCCTGGGTCTGCTCGGAGCCGTCTTCGGCATCGCCTTCCTCATCGGGCCGGTCCTCGGCGGCGTACTGCTCCGCTTCTCCTGGCACTGGCTGTTCCTGATCAACCTTCCCATCATCGCCGTCCTCATCTGGCAGTCCCTCCGCCTCCTGCCCACCAGCCGCGTGGAGAACCCCCGGCGGTTCGATACGGCAGGTGCCGTTGCGCTGTCGGCGGGGCTCGCCAGCCTCGCGATCGTCTTCACGGAGATGGATGCAGGCAGCGTCGTCACCAGCCTCACCTCGTTGCCGGTGGCGCCGTTTGCCCTCCTGGTCCTGGTCCTGGTGCCGGTGTTCTGGCGTATCGAGAAGCGGGCCGAGGATCCGATCCTTCCGCCACGGCTCCTTGCCTCGACGCAGATGCGCCTGACCGGGGCGATCGCCATCGGCACAGGAACGCTCGAGGCGGGCTCGGCGTTCTTTCCCGCGTTGGCGGTGGCCGCCCTTGGGGTCACCGATTACAACGCGAGCCTGCTGATGCTGCCATCGGTACTCGCCACCACGGTCGGCGCACCGGTCGCTGGCCGCCTGCTTAACCGGTTGGGATCCCGCCTCATCGTCCAGCTCGGGCTGGCCGGGGTTGCGGTGGGCACGCTGATGTATGCCCTCATGGATCTCGACATCACGGTGTTCATCGTTGGCGGCATCATCGGTGGATTGGGCTTTTCCGCCCTGCTGGGTGCGCCCCTGCGGTTCATCGTCCTCAACGAGGCCAGGGCCGAGGACCGGGGCACGGCGCAGGGCCTGCTCACCCTCTTCCTGGCCATCGGCCAGCTCTCGGGCGCCGCCATCATCGGCGGCGTCGCGGCGTCCCGCGGTGGCGGGGTAGGGGGCTACCAGCTGGCCCTGCTGTTGCTCGGCGGACTGACTGCCGTGCTGGCCGTGGCCGGGTTCGGCCTCAAGTCCCGCCAGGCCGAGCAGGCCGGGGCGACTGCCTAGCGACGTACCAGGGTCGCCAGCCACCGGGCCAGGGCTGCCAGCAACGCGAGTCCCATGATCCCGTTACCCAGCCCGGCCAACGCCAGCTTGCATTGCTTCGCGAGCACGAGCAGCGGCGGCAGCCAGGCGAACTCGGTGGGGAAGAGGTAGATGACGGCGGCTGCCGCCACGTTCTCGACCCAGTCGAAGAGCGCCGCGATCATTGGCAGTGGCAGGAGCCGGCGATCCACCACGGTGGCATAGACGCCTGGAAGCCCATGCCTGAGGCCGAAGGCAACGGTCGCCATGATGAATAGCCCGGCGAGGAACGGGAACGCATAGTCGATGAGGGTGAATGCCAGGTAGAGCTCACGCGCGCGGGGCGAGTACCCGGCGACCTGCGGGTAGACCTCGCCGGGGGTGAGGGTGTTCTGCAGGTCGAAAGGGGCGGCGCCGCCGGCGTGGGGCGGGAAGGCGGCACCGATCTGCATGAGGGCCTGCAGGGACCCGGCGAACAGCAGCACCAGGAGCAGGTAGAGCCACCAGGTCCTGGAGGCGCGGATGGCCAGTTCCTGCAGCGCTGCCAGCATGATTCCAGTCTCCCCCCGATTCCGGCAGCATGATGCAACGCTTAGCGGAGCTACTCAATTGAACTACTGGCTGATGAAGTCCGAGCCGTCCGTGTATGGCATTGCCGACCTGGAGCGCGAGCGCAGGACGAGCTGGGGCGGGGTCCGGAACTACCAGGTCCGAAACATGTTCCGCGACCAGTTCGCCCGGGGCGACCTGGCCTTCTTCTATCACTCGAGCTGCGAGGAGCCGGGCGTCGTCGGCACCATGGAGGTGGCGGGCGCCGCGTATCCCGATCCCACACAGTTCGACCCGGAATCGGAATACTTCGACCCGCGCAGCCGGCCAGAGGATCCCCCGTGGCTCGCCGTGGACGTCCGGTTCAAGGCCCGGTTCGGCCGGCCCGTGGGCCTCGAGCTGCTGCGCGCCGAGCCCGCGCTGGCCGGCCTGCTCATACTCCGGCGTGGCAACCGTTTGTCGGTGACCCCGGTCGAGCCGGCCGAGGCCCGCGCGATCCAGGGCCTCGCCGGCGCACGCCGCGTCAGCCCTGGCCCTTCTCGCCGCTGAGGATCTGCTGGCGGACGTCGTCGATCTCAGCAGCGCGGGACGTGGCGGTCTTGTGGCTGCAGCGGGGTGTGCGGGGGCAGGCGCTGCTCCGCGGGCAGATCACGCTGGCTGGCGCCTCGAGGGCCGAACCGATCCACTCGATGTTCAGCACCCGGCCCACCGCGCGTATCGCGTCGGCGGCCGGCCCCGGGACGGCGGCCTGGCCCCCGTGTCGGCGGCAGGCCTGGCCGACGGCGGCGACGATGTCGCCGGGATCCATGCCCTGGGACTCGAGCGCGGGCACGAGGTCGACGCCCACGGACAGCACGTGGGGGTTGCCCGCCATGTCCCGCGTCCGGACCGAATGGCAGCAATAGAGCAGCGAGCGCTCCCCGTCGATCAGCACGGAGATCTGGGACGCCGGCTGGGCGGTGCGTCCCTGGTCGAGCATCCGGAATACCGCCCACCGCGGGCAGGGGTCCGACACCATGGCGAGGTTGCCCCAGGGCAGCGGGATGCCGTTGCCCCGGTACACCGCGCGGAGGAAGCCGGGCGGGTAGGCGTCGAAGAAGTGCCAGTGCCGGTAGGGCGAGACCGCGGTCATGCGCCGCATGATCACCGCCGGCGTCAGCTCCAGCTTGCTGCCGGCCTCCACACGGTAGTTCTCGCGGGTGAGGAAGCGGCGGAACGGCCGCTTCGGGCAGAGCAGGGCGCCGGCGAAGAAACTGCACTCGAAGTCGCGCCAGGCGAAGAGGATGTCCTGGGCGTTCATCCCGCCCGTATTCTGTTCGGCGCCAGCGGGGCTGCCGCCCATCTCTCCGCCCGTGGCGTGGGCCGACTTGAGGCCGTCGCCCCCGTGCAGCACCTTGTGGGCCAGGTGGGACGCCAGGTCGAACTTGAGGCGCGCGGGGTCCTTCTGCAGCTGCCGGTTCATGTAGATGGTGGAGGGCGACTCGAAGAAGGAGCGCACCATGCTCCGGACCTGCCGCTCGTTGTCCCGCGCGAGGAGCGGCTTGCGGTCGAACCAGTGGATCTCCACGCCGTGCCGCTTGCAGAGCCTCACCAGGTCGTCCACGGAGAGGGGAAAGCGGCGCTCGCCGACCTCCTCGGCGGACCGTTCCAGGTCCGGGAAGTCGTTCCGGGCCATCTCCTGGTAGGAGCGGATCAGCAG
>CALGMY010000011.1 GCA_937958785.1 uncultured Gammaproteobacteria bacterium
GGCCGCCGGATCGGGATCGGCTAAAGGCGCCTCTGTCACCGGCCTGCCTTCTCCCAAGGCGGCGCTGTCTGGCGACGGGGCAACAGCGGACCCCGTCGAGGGTGGCTGGGACGGCGGCCCGCTCAGGTACTGGTAGTACTCCTCGGAGGTCATGCGTTGTCCGGCCGGAATTGAGCGGAGCCTCCCACCGATCGAGCGGATGAGCCATCGCCCGGCGTCTTCTCGCACGAGTTGGCCGCGCTCGTGAAAGACGCCCATTTCGTTCCGGTAACGCAGGGTCTCCGAGTCCTGCGGATTGAGGTTCACCCGGCCGGTGGTGAGATCCGCCACCAGCATCCCGGCGAGCGTCTCGGTGGCCTGTGCGAGCGCCACCCGCAGGGCCTCCATGTCGTCACGGGCCCATCCCTCGTCCTCGGCCTGCGTCGGAGGCAGGAGATCAGACTGGAAACCAAACTCGTTCCGATACAGCTCCTTGCCGCGGACGGTAACCCACCGGACCTTCAGCCCGACGTCAATGCAACGATAGCTGCAGCCGACGGTGACCCGCGGGCGGAGCTGCAGCCGGGACTTGCAGTTCCTCCGGTCATCCCCTTCGGCAACGCACGCGCCAAAGGCCGGGTCCTGTCGCTGCAGAGCCGCCAGCAACTGGGCTTCGAGCCGGAGGGTTTCCCGGCCTTCGTCATACTGCTGCCGCAGGCCGGCGATGGGTTCGTTGGCGCGCGTCTGGTCCGCGGTCCGCCTGAGCGACTGCGTGAGCTGGATGCCGATGATGACACCGAGGAGGCCGCTCACCGGGTCATAACCCGGATTCATCGCGGCGGACTGCTGGGCGCCGCTCCACGCGGCAGCAGACTCCGGACCAGCAGGGACGCTGCGCGACTCCGCGTTCAGGGCCTTGAGGTCTGTGAGGTCAACGACGACGGCCGCGCCGGCGAGCGAGGGAGCCTCGTCGGTGGGATTCTTGCCGGCCGCCTCGGCAACCTTGACGGCTTCTGGAAGGCAGACCGCTGCAATGGACAACAGCACCACCGGCCAGGCGCGGGACGGCTGGGCCTGGGAACCCGTCGGCAGCTGGCGATGAATGCCCGGCACGGAGCCCCTCGGCGGCTGGCGCGTCAGTTGCCGGTGGTCATGCCGACTTCCTTGCCTGCAATACCGGCTTCAAGAGGAGCGCGATGTCCTTCAGCGCCCTTTCGGTCGTCGCCCAGTCGATGCACCCGTCGGTGACGGACACGCCGTAGCGCAACTTCGTCCGGTCGGCGGGGATCTGCTGGTTGCCGGCCTCGAGATTGCTCTCGAGCATGAGGCCGATGATGGAGCGGTTGCCGTTGGCGACCTGCTCGATGCAGTCCCTGGCCACGAGGGGCTGGAGGGACGGGTCCTTGTTGGAATTGCCGTGGCTGCAGTCCACGACGATCCGTTCGGGCAACGCGGCCTTGCGCAGTTCCTGCTCGCAGAGCGCGATGCTCACCGAATCGTAGTTGGGCCGGTCGGCGCCGCCCCGGAGCACGACGTGGCCGTAGGCATTGCCCCGGGTCTGCATGACGGCCGTGCGGCCGTCCTCGTTGATGCCCAGGAAATGGTGGGGCTGACGGGCCGACTTCAGGGCATTGATGGCCACCGTCAGCGAGCCGTCAGTGCCATTCTTGAAGCCCACCGGCGTCGAGAGGCCGCTCGCCATTTCCCGGTGGGTCTGGGACTCGGTGGTGCGGGCTCCGATGGCATTCCAGGTGATGAGGTCACCGAGGTACTGGGGCATGATGGGGTCGAGGGCCTCGGTGGCCGTCGGCAGGCCGACGCGGGCCAGGTCCAGCAGCAGGCCGCGGGCAATGGCGATGCCCTTCTCGATGTGGAAGGAGTCGTCCATGTCCGGGTCATTGATGAGGCCCTTCCAGCCCACCGTGGTACGGGGCTTCTCGAAGTAGACCCGCATCACCAGGACCAGCGTGTCGGAAAGGGCATCGGCCAGGGCCTTCAGGCGCCGGGCATAGTCCATGGCGGCGGCGACGTCGTGGATCGAGCACGGCCCCACCACGACGAACAGGCGCGGGTCCCGGGCGTCGATGATGTTCTGCAGTGTCCGGCGGCTCCTGAGGATGAACCCCTCGAGGGCCGGGGTGAGCGGATAGTCGGCCTTCACCTGCGCCGGGGGCGGCAGGATGGTCCGGGCCGTCACGTTGACGTTGTAGATCTGGCTTTCGGCGGGCTTTTCCATCCGCACAGGATAGGTGCCGCCCGCGGGCCGGGCAACATCAGCGGGGCCGAGGGGTTAGAATGGACGACATAAGAACCCGGCCCGGAGGCCCAGTCCATGTCCAACGTTTCCACCATGCAGCCCTTCGCCCGCGGCGACATCTTCGCAGGGGCCACCGTCCTCAACCGGGCCGACGACGACCACGCGGGCGACGGCCGGATCATCCAGTACGACAGCAACCTGAAGGAAAAGGGCGTGCTCTGGACCGAGGGCACCACCCACCTCATCGGCGGCCTCGCCTTCGCCCCGGATGGCACCCTGTGGGCCTTCGACAGCAACAGCTTCCAGGTCCTGCGGGTCAGCCCCGCGGGCAAGCAGCTGCCGAAGATCAAGTTCGCCGACCGGGCCTTCTCCAACATCAACTTCGCAAAGGACGGCACCATCTACCTGGGCGAACACCTCGTCGGCAACACGGTGCGCACGCGACCCGGCACGACGCTCGGCACCACCCTGCCCAAGCTGCCCGGCACCGACCGCTTCGGTGACGGACGCCTTTACCAGTTCACCCAGGACGGCAAGCTGCTGAAGGAATTCCCGACGCCGGTCCACGGCGGGATGCCAGGGTTCCTGGGGCTCACCGGCGCGGCGCTGCGGCCCGACGGCAGGACGATCCTCTACCTGTCGGAACTCAGCGACAGCATCCGCGCGTGGGACCTGGAGAAGAACCAGGCCCTGCCGAACCTCGTCACCTACGCGCCGGACAGCGGCAACATGGCGATGACGGTGATGTACACGCGGGACGGCAAGCTGCTGCACATCCGCGCCAACTTCAAGGCGGGCTTCTTCCTCGAGCACCTGGACGAGACCGGCAAGGTGCTGCGCGAGTACCCGCTGCCGGGCCCGGGCTGGGCCGCCGTGGGCCAGTCCACCGAGCCGGACACGACCCTCATCGGCAACTTCTTCACCGGCACGGTGGCGAAGTTCAGCCTGAAGACCGGCGAGATCCTGGCGAAGGCGGAAACCGGCGTGCAGCGCTCGCTGGCCGGCCTCGCCCAGTATCCCGGGTAGGAGCGGCTTCAGCCGGGCGGAAATAGGGGCGGAAATAGGGACATGCCTAATTGTGCAGTGCCCGGGGGCACTGCAAAATTAGGCATGTCCCTATTTCCTCTGCGGGATAACGCCGCGCTCGCGGCTGAAGCCGCTCCTACCAGGGCAGCTCGGTGCCGTCGAAGGTCCAGAAGGTGCCCGAGTTCGCCATCGACAGCTGGTCCGTGACGCGAATCAGGTCGGCACCGGCGGTGGGCACGGGGCGCAGCATCTTCTTCGGCAGCCCGGCCATCATGTCCGTGTCCACGGGGCCCGGGTCGATCAGGGCGATGGCGATGCCCTTGCCGCGCAGCTGGTTGGCCAGGTTCTTCATCACCATGTTCAGCGAGGCCTTGCTGGACCGGTAGATGTAGAGCATGCCGTTCTTCGTGCTGCCGATGGACCCCTGGCTGCTCGAGACGTTGCTGATCTTCTTCTGGTATCCGGCCTCCAGGTGCGGCAGGAAGGCCTCGGCCATCTTCAGCGGACCCACCACGTTGGTGCGGTGGACCGCGTCGAACAGCTCCCACTGCATGTTCCGGCCGAACTGCTGGTTCTGGCCGCCACCGGTGACGCCCGCGTTGTTGAAGAGGATGTCGACGGGCTGGCCCGCGTACTTCTTCGCCAGTGCGTCGATGGCGGCGAGGTCCATCACGTCCAGGGGCTCGACCGTCACCCGGCCTTCACTGGCCGCCGCCAGCGCGTTCAGCTCCTTCGCCTCGGCGGGCTTGCGGGCCGTGCCGATCACCTTCCAGCCACGCGCCGCGTACTGGCGGGCGAGCTCGAGGCCGATGCCCCGGTTGGCCCCGGTGACGAGCACCGTCGGCACATAACCGGCCGGCGCGGGCTTCGCCGGTGGCGGTGGTGGCGCACCGGCGCCATCGTGGGCCGCGGCGAAGGCCGCTCCGGCCGAACCGGTGGCCAGGACGAGGGTGGCAACAAGTGCCAGTGCGCCGCGGCGGGTGGTCATCATGACGGCTTCTCCTGGCGTGCTCACTCGCCGATGGCCTTGAGGTCGCCCTTCTCGGCGTACTTCGCACCGTCCACGAGCGGGATCGCGTCCAGCACCCAGCCCTTCGTCTGCCGCCGGGCGGGACTCGGGATGGCGTAGGCCACCCGCTTCTGGGTGCGGGCCACTTCCTCCAGGTCGATCTTCCAGCCCTTCGCGGCCCACTCCTTCTGCTTGGCCCGGTAGTCCAGGATCACGGAGTCGGACGGCACCATGAACTCCTTGGTGTTCTTGTCGGGCGTGATGGGCGGGTTCAGGTTCTCGATGATCTTGATGTCCTGGTTCGCCACGTACTGGTTGCGCTCGATCACGTAGGCGTCGGACTTTTCCTCCAGGGAGAAGTTGCGGGCACAGACGAGGTAGAGGTGCGTGGTCTCCTCGTCGATGGGCCGCTCGTAGAGGTACTGGTGGATGAAGAAGTTCGGACCCGGGTGGATGTAGGTCCACACGTGGTTCGTGCCGTGGTAGCCGGTGCCGGCATCCAGCGTGCCCTCGCCCGGCCGGTACTTCTTGAGGTCGCCCTGCAGCGGCGGCGCCTGGAAGGTGTGCCAGAAGCCCTTGCCCCAGATGCCACCGTCCTCGATGCGCATGTCACCGATCTTGTATTCCTCTTCCCGCTCGCCGCTGAAGCCGTGGGTGTCGTGGACGTACTCGTTGTGGGCAGGATCCACGCCGTTCTCGATGGAACGCTCGTAGTAGCCCTTGATCTGGAAGTGCTGGAGCGTGGTGCGCCAGCCCTCCTGGCCCCACTCCTTGCAGGCGAGGATCGGCGGACGCTCGGCCTCGGGCAGGTCACCCAGGAAGGCGAAGATCACGCCGTAGCGCTCGTCGACCGGGTAGGCATCGATGCGCGTGCGGCCGGGGATGGACGCCTTCGAACCCAGCGACGGGATCTTCTGGCAGTTGCCCTCGCCGTCGAACTGCCAGCCGTGGTAGGGGCACTGGATGCAGTCGCCCTTCACCTTGCCGCCGGCGAGCGAACCGCCCCGGTGGGTGCAGATGTTGGCGAGGCAGTTGGCCTTGCCCTGGGAGTCCCGGAAGACCACGAAGTCCTGGCCGAGTGCTCGCACCTTGAGCGGCTTGTCCGTGAGGTCGGCGCTGGTCGCCATGGGATACCAGAAGTTGATGTACATGGGGGCTGTCCGGGTGGGGAGGGATATGCGGGGAACTATAGGCCGGCAGGCCCGGCCCGCCAAGCGGTCGGCCGCAGACTCAGTCCGCAGGCTGGACGACGCTGGCCCGGCCGAGGCGCCGGATCACGACGATGCAGGGCACGAGCAGCAGTGCCGCCACGTACAGGGGCGCGTCCCGCCCCAGCCCGGCGATGCCGAGCAGGGCGATCATGCCGGGTCCGAGGGCCCGGCCCAGCCAGCTCGAGGTATTGAACGTGCCGATGACGAGTCCGCGCTCGGACTCCCCCGCCTGCTGGGAGACGAGGCTGTTCATGGTGGTCATGTACAGCGCACTGCCGGCCGTCGTGAACGTGATGCCGAACAACATCAGGCCCCAGAACACCGACTGGGCGAGCACCAGCAGGCCGAGCACGTAGGAACAGAGGCCCGCGATGAGGAGGGGCCGCTCGCCGTAGCGCTTGACGAGCGGACCCACCAGGAAACCCTGGGCGGCCACCACCAGCACCGCGAGGTAGGTGAAGGTCAGACCGATCTCCCGGGGTCCCCAGCCGAAACGGTCTCCGGCCCAGAAGGGGAAGTTGGTCTCGAAGGCGGCCATGGCGAGGTAGGCGAGGAAGCCCACGAGCAGCAGCCGGCGCAGGACCGGGCGGGCGGCGACCTGGCGAAAATCCGAACCGCTGCCCCCGCCCGCCGTCCTGGCCGCGGCGCGCTTCTCGGGCGGCAGGCTCTCCTTCAGCAGCACGAAGGCGCCGGTGATGGCGACGGCACAGACGAAAGCGGCAGCGAGCCCGGGCCAGAGCAGCGTGGCGGAGGCGGCGTCCCGGCCGCCCAGCAGGCCGCCCACGAGGGGCCCCACGATGAAACCCAGCGAGATGGCCGCGCCAACCCTTCCCAGCATCTTCGCCCGCTGCTCCGGCGGCGAGATATCGGCGGCATAGGCCATGGCGACCGGGATGTTCCCCCCCATGAGGCCGGTGAGCAGGCGGCCGAAGGCCAGCGTCCAGGGCTCCGGTGCGAACGCGCAGATGAGGTGGCCCACCATGCCGCCGGCAATGCTGCCGATGAGCAGGGGGCGGCGGCCGAAGCGGTCGCTGTAGCGGCCCCAGAACGGCGTGGCGATGAACTGGCCGATGGCGTACAGGCCGAGCACCATGGGCCCGGCCCAGTGAGGCACGCCGAGCTTCTCCGCCACGAAGGGGAAGCCCGGGAGGATCAGGCCGAAGCCCATGCCCGAGAGCAGGACGGTCGCGAGCAGGACGGGCACGGCCTACTTCCGCTCGAGTCGCGCGCGGCCGCCGGTGAGGGCAGCCAGGTCGGCGGTGGCGAGGAACCGCGCGGCGCGGGCGTCCTGTTTCACGTAGGCGTCCAGGAAGGCCAGGGTCAGCGCGGCGTCGATGGCGGCACCCTCCGGGTCCGGTTCACCACCCCGGTCGGTACGGCACATGAGGCCGCCCAGGTAGTGGTCACCCCGCTCCAGCACCACGCTGTACTTGTCGCCGGGCGGGGCCAGCGTGTACGGCGACATGCGCCACTGCCACGGGTGGATCACCGGGCCGCCCGTGTTGCCCACGTCCAGGGTGCCGCCGGTGGCCATGAGGGGCAGGGTCAGGCCCCGGAACGCGTCGGGGGCCATGAGCTCGTCCATCTGGCCGACGCCGCTCAGCAGAACCGCGCCCCGCAGGCGCTCATCGAGGAACGATACGCGCTCGCCGCCGGGACCCCGCATCCCGAGTCCCGCCTTGGCCATGGCAATGACGGTGCCGTAGGAGTGGCCGGCCACCGCCAGTCGGTCCGTGTCCAGTCGGCCCGGGATGCCGGCGAGGGTCGCCACCGGGTCCAGGTTGCCGAGCAGCGCGTCCAGGTCCGCGACCCGGGTGGCCGTCAGGTTGCCCATCTGGTCGGGCCGGAGCGGCGGCTGCGCGTTGAGGGAATCCGGGTGGTCGGGCAGCACGACCACGTACCCGTGGGCCACCCAGGTGTCGGTGATCGCCGAGTAGCGCTGGGGAGAGCAGAAGGCGCCATGGGAGAAGACGACCACGGGGTAGCGGCCGGGTGCGGCCGGGTAGGCGACCCGTAGCGGGATGGCCCGCCCACCGGCCGGCGGCCGGAACTCAAGACCTTCGGCCCTCCCCACCGGGAAGGGTCCGGTCCCGGACGTGTACAGGCTTCCTGCCGAGCAGGCGGCGAGAAGGGGCAGCAGGACCAGCACCAGGGCCAGTCGCGGGCGTCGGTGCGGCACGCGAGGCAACTCCGCGGGAAACGGGAGCGGCGATGCTACCCGATGGCCCCGGCCGGCGCTCGGGGCACGGGCTGCTGGCCGCTTCGGGGTGGCCTACTTTCTCTGAGCGATTGCTCGGCAGTGGTTGGCCACGACGCGGCGGGCTTCCCGGTCGACGGTGCAGACCTCTGCCGACTGCGCTAAGGTCGGCGAAACACCTCGTCGCGCCGGAGTATCCGCCATGGCCCGCAAGTCCCCGACCTCCCGCTTCGACCCCGAAGGCGCCCGGCTGCCCATCAAGCTGGACGAGACCAGCAACGGCGAGTTCGCCCCCCTGCCCCTCCCCCGCCACAGCGTGCTCGCCAATGAGCGGGCGCTGGAGCAGGTCGGCATCAATGCGCGACGCCTCGGCATGAGCCGCCGCCAGTTCGTCACGAGTTCCGCCGGCGCTGCCACGACGTTGCTCGCCTTCAACGAAGTGCACGCCGCGCTCGGGCGCACCGGCAGCTACTACGAGGTACCCACCGTTGCGGCCCTCGATCCGGCGGCAGCCGACGCGGCCCTGGCCAAGCGCGAGTTCATCTTCGACATCCAGGGCCACCACGTGAACGCCCTGGAGCGCTGGAAGGCGCCGAACATGCTCACGGCCACCGGGCTCAGCTTCATGCCCCAGGCGAAGTGCGACTACCTGGACCCGAAGTCCGAGTACGGCCACGTGAAGTGCTTCACGAGCCAGGCCTTCGTCAAGGAGATGTTCCTGGACAGCGACACCGACATGGCGGTGCTCACCTTCACGCCGACGACCCATGAGGACATGCCCCTCACCCAGGACGAGGCGCGCGCCACCCAGGAGATGGTGGACGCCCTGGAGGGCAGCCGCCGGCTGCTGGTGCACGGGCGCGTCGTCCCCAACCTGCCCGGCGACATCGAGCGCATGCCGGAGCTGGCCGAGAAGTGGCAGATCGCCGCCTGGAAGACTTACACCCAGGCCGACCCGGCCGGCGAGACCGGCTGGTGGCTCGACGACGAGGAGCACGGCGCGAAGCTCATCGAGATGGCCCGCAGGACCGGCGTGAAGACCATCTGCATCCACAAGGGCCTGCCGCTGCCCACGGCCTTCATGACGGCGAAGAACCGGAAGTACGGCGGCTGCGCCGACGTGGGCAAGGCCGCCCGGGACAACCCGGACATCAACTTCGTCATCTACCACGCCGGCTACGACCTCAAGTTCCGCGGCGCGGAGTTCGTGCCCGGCAAGAGTCCGGCCGGCCGGGACGAGCTGGGGGTCGACTCCCTGATCCGCTCCCTCATCGAGAACGGCGTGAAGCCGAACAGCAACGTCTACGCGGAGCTCGGCACCACCTGGCGCTACCTGATGAAGGACCCCAACGAGGCGGCCCATGCCATGGGCAAGCTGTTCCGCTACGTGGGCGAGGACAACGTGCTCTGGGGCACTGACTCGATCTGGTACGGCTCGCCCCAGGACCAGATCCAGGCGTTCCGCACCTTCCAGATCAGCCCGGAATACCGGGAGCGGTTCGGCTACCCGGAGGTCACGCCGGCGCTGCGGTCCAAGGTGTTCGGGCTGAACGCGCTGAAGCCCTACGGGCTGGACGCCGCGTCGGTGCAGAAGAGCTTCCTGGCCGACACCATGCAGAAGGAAAAGGCCCGGTACGCCGAGCGCCCGGACCCCACCTTCCTGACCTACGGCCCCCGTTCCCGGCGCGAGTTCTTCGCGCTGCTGAAAGCCGGCGGGTGAACGAGGTGGGAGCGGCTTCAGCCGCGATTGCCGCGGCTGAAGCCAGCTGTCGCCATCGCGCCTGAAGGCGCTCCTACAGGTACTGCTTCCGGTACCAGTCGTTCACGTCGTCGCCGGTGGCGAACCAGACGTCGTCGTGGCTCGCGATGTGGGCGAAGGCGCGCTTCAGGTGCTTGAACTTGTTCGGCTGGCCCACCCAGAAGGTGTGCAGGCAGATGGGCATGCAGCGGGCGTTGTCGGCACCCTCGTCGTAGAGCACGTCGAACTGGTCGACGATGGCATCCCCGAAGGCCTCGGAGCTCACGCCCACGTTCTGGAAGGCCGGGATGTCGTTCAGCTCCACCGTGTAGGGCACGGAGATCAGGCTGCCCTTCGGCACGTTGAACGGGAACGGATGGTCGTCGGCCGTGTAGTCGCACAGGTACTCGACGCCGAACTCGGCCAGGATCTTCGGCGTGTTGTTCGTGTGCGTGAGGAACGGCGACAGCCAGCCCTTGGTCTTGCGGCCGATGCGCTTCTCCATGGCGGTCAGCACGCCCCTGATGATCTCCCGCTCCTTCTTCTCGTCGATGCCGGAGAGGAAGTTGGCGGGGGCGTTGTTGATGCCGTGGCCGATGAAGGCCCACTTGCGCTTGATGGCCTCGTCCATGATCCGCGGGTACTCGCGGATGATCTCGGAGTTGAGGCAGACGGTGCCGCGCATCCCGATCTTGTCCATCAGCTCCATCATGCGCCAGAGGCCAACCCGGTTGCCGTAGTCGCGCCAGCCGTAGTTCAGGGGATCCGGGTTGAAGCGCTGGGTCCCGGGGATGATGGCCGTGCCCGGGATGTCATGCGGGAAGTGCTCGATGTTGATGTAGGGGATGACCGCCACCCGGGCCCCCTTCGGCATCTTCAGCTTCGGCCGGTCGATGATCGGCACGTAATCGTAGTGCGGGCTCTGGGTGAGCTTGCTGCGGTCGATCTTCGCCCCGCCCTTCTTGTCATTCTTCGCCATGATTGCTTCCTGTTGGAGCGGCTTCAGCCGCGATTGAAATTCACTCGCGCCTGAAGGCGCTCCTACGCCCTCAGGCCCTTGATGTACTTCAGCGCCTCGGCCTTGCTGATGACGTCGCCATACTTGGCGTTGATGTCGAACAGGTTGGCCTCGTGGGGCCCGTCGTGGCGGTCGCCCACGCACTCCCGGATCACGATGGGCCGGAAGCCGTGCTGGACGGCATCCACGGCGGAGGCCCGGATGCAGCCCGACGTGGTGCATCCCGTGATCATCACCGTGTCCACGCCCATGGCCGTGAGGGTCGCGGCGAGGGAGGTGCCGAAGAAGCAGCTGGCGTAGTTCTTGACGATGACGAGCTCGCCCTTCTTCGGCTCCACGCCCTTGCAGAACTGGGCGTACTTGTTGCCGGGCACGAGGCTCTTCAGCACCGGCGCCTTCTTGATCCAGATGCCGCCGTCGGCATAGTCGGACGGGTTGTAGAAGACGCGGGTATGGATGATCGGCATCTTCTTCGCGCGGGCTGCCTTCAGCAGCGCCGGCATCTCGCCGACGGCCTTCACGACGCCCGGCGCGAACAGCGGGGCGCCCTTCAGCGTGTAGCCCTGGAGCAGGTCGATGACCAGGAGCGCCGACTTCCTGCCGAAGCCCAGCCGGTTGTCCCAGACGCCCTGGTAGTTCTTCGCGGCGCTGCTGTCTGCCATGCGGTAATCCCCCGGAAAAGGTCCCAATACTTCCACCGAACCGCGCAGCCCGCAAGCCGCCCGGGCCCGGACAGTTCGCGCTGCGGCCAGGACGGTGGAACCCGATCGCCGGCCCCCGTCGAAGTGACCGGATAGGGCGTAGGATGGGTGCCATCCCGCCCTCACCCGAGAGGAGTCCGACCCCATGAATGCCCAGTCCGCCGCCCCCGCCACCCAGCCGGTCCTTGCCGACGTCCAGCCCCATGCCCCGAAGGCGGGCGCGGCGCCGGCCACCGGCGCGGCCGCCAAACTCGACCAGTACAAGACCCTGAGCGGCTTCGAGGGCCGGGAGGCCGAGCTTGGCCTCTCGATGTCCATCCTGCTGAAGATGCTCGGCAACCACGCGGGCTACGCCCATGAGATGAACGACCCGCTGGTGAAGGCCCACCTGCTGGCGATCCAGTTCGCCAAGAACAATGGCCAGCTGGCTGAGTACATCGCCCATGACATCAAGACCATGGAGCCGATCAACCTGCGCATGAAGCAGATCATCGAGAAGTCGGGCATCAAGGAGATCGCCATGGTGGCGCTCTTCGACCGCACGGCCTGCCATTACGCCCTGGCGCTCACCACCACCGGCGACGGCCGGGTTCGCACCTGGCAGGACCCCTTCGGCCACGTGCTCACCCAGTGCCGGAAGATCGGCCAGTTCGACCTGACGCCCCAGGAGATCCACGAGACCTGGACGATCCCGCGCCTCACCGGCTACGGCCGGTCCATGGGCGTGAACCTCAAGGTCTCGCCCTGGCGGGAGGACGGCACGATCACCTGCGAGCTCGTCGACTGACCCGGCCGCCCCCGTCACTCCCCCCGGCGGGCTTCTGCTAACATCGGGACCGCCGCCCGGCGTGGCTTCCGGCCCACAGGCCAGCCCGCCGGGCGCCTTTTCAGGGGTAAAGGGGAGTCTTCAAGATGCACATGCGCAGCGTCTCTGCGCCGGCCGCCAGCCTGCTGGCGGGTGTCGCGCTGGCCGTGGTTGCCGGGCCCGCGCCGGCGGCGGTCGACGAGATCCTGGTCACGGCCCAGCGCCGCGAGGAAAGCCTGCAATCGGTACCAGTGGCCGTCAGCGCCTTCACCGCCGACCAGATCACCGTGCGGCAGATCGACGAGGTGAAGGACATCGGCCAGAACGTCCCGAACCTGCAGACCTACACCGTCACGGCAGGCGCCGAGGCCATCCAGATCCACTCCCGGGGCGCGAGCGTGCAGAACCCGGGCTTCAACCTCTCCGAGTCGCCCGTCGGTATCTACGTGGACGACGTCTACTACGGGCGCCTCGCGAGCGTGAACCTGGACCTGCTCGACGTGGAGCGCATCGAGGTGCTGCGCGGCCCCCAGGGCACCCTGTACGGCCGCAACACCATCGCCGGGGCGGTGAAGTTCATCACCCGCACCCCCGGTGACGAGAGCTGGTTCACGGGTTCCGTGGGCATCGGCAACTTCGAGACCACCAAGGTCGGCGCCTCACTCGGTGGCCCGATCGAGGAGGGCTCGCTCGCCGGCTCCATCGCCGCCACTTACGACCGGCGCGCCGAGGGCTGGATGGACAACGGCACCACGGGCGAGCAGCCGGGCGAGTACGACAACAAGGCGGCCCGGGCCAAGCTGCGCTGGTTCGGCACCGAGGGCCTCGACGCGGTCCTGACGGGCTGGGTGGCCGACGTGGAGAACGACGGCTACAACGGCATTCCCTACGTGCCCTTCGACAACACGGGCAGCCCGAACCCGGACTTCGACCCCGCGCCGGCCAACAGCGCCCCCCAGGGCGGCTTCTACGAGACCTTCAGCGCCGAGGGCGTCAACTACGGCGAGTCCCAGCAGGGTGGTGCCAACCTGCACCTCACCTTCGACTTCGCGGGACTCACGCTGCGCTCCATCTCGAGCTTCGCCTCCATCGACACGAAGTTCGGCTTCGACCTGGCCGGCGGCGGTGCAGACTTCGGCCCCGTGCCGGCGGCCCAGTTCGGCCTGCGCATCCGCTCGGACTCGAATTTCGACCAGTGGAGCCAGGAACTGCAGCTGCTCGGCAACGTGGGCGAGGCCCTGGACTGGCAGCTCGGTGGCTACTACCTGAACGAGGACGGGCAACAGCAGTTCTCGGGCACCGTGCCCGGGATCTCCACGACGCCCTCCTTCGACGAGGCCATCGACAGCGAGACCGACAGCTACGCCGTCTATGGCCAGGCGACCTACAGCCTCACGGATGCCCTCTCCGTCACGGCCGGGCTCCGGTGGACGAAGGACGAGAAGGAGTACAGCGACGATTGCGTCGGCGGCTTCTGCTTCGACAACGACGAAGTCGGTGACGACGATGGCGACGCCGACGCGGCGGTCGCCCTGGACGATGACTGGGACGAGACCACGTACAAGCTCGGTGTCGACTACCAGCTGAGCCCGGACCAGCTTCTCTACGCCAGCTTCTCCACGGGCTTCCAGGCGGGCGGCTACCGCACCCTGTGCTTCGGCAACCTGAGCAGCCTCTGCGGCGGCACGGCCTTCGACCCCCAGACGGTGGACAGCTACGAGATCGGCTGGAAGAGCGATCTCCTGGACAACACACTCCGCCTCAACGTCGCCGGCTTCTGGGCCGCCTACGACGACATCCAGCAGATCGTCACCAACAATGCCGGGGGCTTCCCGATCGACAACATTGGCGAGGTCGACGTGTACGGGCTCGAGGTGGAGCTCACCTGGACCCCGATCTCGGACCTCAACATCTACGCCAACTTCGGCTGGCAGGAGAGCGACTTCGGCGACGTGGACCCGAACTCGCCGCCCGGCGGCCTCGGGGGCAACGCCCCGCCGACGGACGAGCTGCCCTCCAACCCCCAGTGGCAGGCGAAGGTGGGCTTCGACTACAGCATCCCCCTGCAGAACAGCCTGGAGTTCTTCTACGGCTTCGACGTGTTCCACTCGGATGACTACTTCACCGAATCGCGGAACCTGATCGAGATCGAGGACTACACCCGGCTGAACGGCTTCCTCGGCTTCGGCGCCGACGACCGCCAGTGGCAGGTGATGCTCGCGGCGCGGAACATCACCGACGAGGAGGACAACGTGTCCGGCATCTTCGCCAACGGCTTCACCAACATCCGCACGCCGTTGCCGCCCGCCGAGTACATGTTCTCGTTCAAGGTGAATTACTGAACGACGCACATCTGGGGTGACCACCGGTCCGCAGAGACCGGGGGAGAGGAAAGGGGCGCTCCGGCGCCCCTTTTTTCGTCCCGCAGGCGCGGCGAAGATGGCGTTCGCGAGGGCGGGCGCGACGCCGGGCAGGGCCGGCTCGCCGACGCCACCGGGGCGGCCACCGGAGGGGAGGAGCTCCACGCGGATCTCGGGCACCTGGGCGAGGCGCAGCCAGGGGTAATCGTCGAAGTTCCCCTGCTCCACCGCCCCGTCCCGGAGGGTGATCCGGCCCTGGAGGGCGGCGTTCAGGCCGTCCAGGATGCTGCCGGTGACCTGGGCCTCCACCGCATCGGGGTGGATGAGGGTGCCGCAGTCCACGGCGCAGGCCACCCGCTCCACCCGCAGCGCGCCGCCGTCGGCCACGCGCACCTGGATGACGTGGGCCACCAGCGTGCCGTGGCTGGTGGTGAAGGCGACACCGCGCCCGTAGCGTGCGCCGGGCACCGCCGGCAGCGGCTGGTCCCAGCCACCGAGCCGGGCGGCGGCGCGCAGCACGGCCTGGGCACCCGGCTGCCCCGCCAGGTGGGCCAGCCGGAAGGCGACGGGATCGGTCCCGGCCAGGCTGGCGAGCTCATCCATGAAGCTCTCCAGCAGGAACGGGTTGATCGAATGGGAGACGCTGCGCCAGAAGCCGGTCGGGATGCCATCCTCCCGGGGCACGTAGGCCATGCGCGACACCGGCACCGTGTACAGGTGCCCGAGGGCGCCCCCCAGCGCGCTCCGGTCCTTTGCCGCCTCGCCACCCCGCGCCGTGGGGGTGCGGCCGAAGTTGCTGGCCACCACCGACTCCGAGACCAGGCGGTAGTCGAGCGCGGCGAGGCGCCCGCGGGCATCCAGCGCGCCCCGCACCCGGCCGGCGGCGGCCGGCCGGTACATGTCGTGGCGGATGTCCTCCTCCCGCGTCCAGGTCAGCTTCACGGGCCGGCCCGGCATCGCCACCGCCGCCTGCGCTGCCTCCACCACGAAGTCCATCTCCGCCCGGCGGCCGAAGCCGCCCCCCATCAGCGTCGTGCGGATCTCCACCTGCGCCGGCGGCAACCCGGCCGCCTTCGCGGCCTCGTCGCGGGCGATGCTGGCGGCCTGGGTGGGGGCCCAGACCGTGAGGCGGGGGATAGCCCCGGGCTCGAAGTGGGCGGTGCAGTTCATGGGCTCCAGGCAGGCATGGGCGAGGAATGGCAGCTCGTAGGTCGCCAGGAGCGGTGCCGGCCCCAGCGCCGCCGGCAGGTCGTCGTGGTCCAGGAAGACGGACGCGCCGGGCGCGTCCAGGGCCCTGCCGGTAGGCGGCCGTGGTGACGGCCGTGTCCGGCTGCACCCGGTCGTCGGCGTGCGGCTCCAGCGCCAGCCCGGCCGCGCCGCGCCGGGCCGTCCAGGTGTCGCCGGCCAGGACGGCTACCGCCCGGTCCCCGAGCCGCAGCACGTCGATGACGCCCGGCGTGGCGCGGGCAGCCCGGTCGTCCACCCGGCCGATGCGCCCGCCCACCCGGGGCGCGTGGCTTACCACGCCGAAGAGCATGCCGGGCAGCACGGTGTCGATGGCGAAGCGGGCCTCGCCCGTCACCTTGGCGGGCACGTCGAGCCGGGGCAGCGAACGGCCCAGCAGGCGGAAGCTCGCCGGGCTCTTCAGGGCCACGTTGCCCGGCGGCCTGCGCACGGCGGCGGCCTCCGCCAGCTCGCCGTAGGTCGCCGTCCGGCCGGTGACCGGGTCCGTCACGACACTCGCGGCCGTCGTGAGCCGGGCAGCCGGCACGGACCAGCGGTCGGCCGCGGCGGCCACCAGCATGGCCCGGGCCTCGGCCCCGGCGCGCCGGAGGGTATCCCAGGCGTCGACGGTGCTCGAACTGCTGATCGTCAGGCCCATGCCGAGCTGGTGGAAGGCGGCCCGGATCAGGCCGGTGGCCGTGCGGGCCCAGAAGCGTCCCTCGACGGGGCCCAGGGGCTCGCCCCGCAGGAGGATGCCGAAGTTGAAGTAATCCTTGTCCACGGGCGTGAACTCGTAGCGCACGTGGCGCCAGTCCGCGTCCAGCTCCTCCGCGAGCAGCATCGGGAGGGAGGTGGTCACGCCCTGCCCCATCTCGGCGCGGTGCACCCCGCAGACGATGCGGCCATCGGTGCCGATCCTCAGCCAGGCGTTCAGGACGGGCTCGTCCGGACCGGCGCCGAACTTCCGCCGGGCATCCCCGTCGTCGAGCCGGTAGCGGGCATAGAGCAGGCCGAGGCCGCCGCCCGCGGCAACTCCGGACAGGATGCCGGCACGGAGCAGGTGCCGGCGATTGATCGGCATGACGGGGTCTCCGGCAGGTGCCGTGAGTATACTCACGGCCGGCATGGCCACCGGTTCAGCTTCGATGCGCACGCCCCTCCGGATCGCGGCCGTACTCTCCTGCGTCGCCGGGATCCTGTCCGGCTGCACGCGGCCCATGCCCGATGCCGACGTCATCGTCGTCGGCGCGGGCATTGCCGGGCTGTCGGCGGCGCTGGAAGCCGGCGCCAATGGCCGCAGCGTCGTCATCCTCGACGCCAACTCGGTGGGCGGCGGGCACGCGGTGAAGGCCGGCGGCTTCGCGCTGGTCGGTACCCCGCTCCAGGAACAGAAGGGCTACCGGGACAGCCCGGAGATCGCCGAACAGGACCTCCTCGCCTGGGGCGAGGACGCCGATCCCGAGTGGGTCCGGCGCTACGTCCGCGCGTCGCGCACCGAGGTCCACGACTGGCTGGCCGGGTTCGGCGTGCGCTTCGGCTTCATCCTGGACACGCCGGAGCACTCGGTGCCGCGCTTCCACTTCGCCAACGGCGCGGCGCTGAACGTGGTCGTCCCGATGATGCGCGCGGCCTTCAGCCGGGCGAACCTGGAGTTCCGCTGGAACGCCGAGGTGGAGGGGCTGCTCATCGCCCGGGGCAGCGTGGTGGGTGTCCGCTACCGGGACCTGCGCACCGGCGCCAGCAGCGAACTGCGGGCCCCTGCCGTGATCCTCGCCACGGGGGGCTGGCAGAGCAACCTTGACTTCGTCCGGCGCGAATGGCGCCGCGACCTGCCGGTACCCGGTCGCCTGTACGCCGGGGCCGGCTACTTCGCCACCGGGGCCGGAATCGGGCTGGCGACGGCAGCCGGCGGCGCCACGACGCGCATGGACCACCAGGTCACCTTCACCACCGGCGTGCCTGACCCCCGGGAACCCGACCGCGCCCTGCTCACCCAGAATCCGGCGGCGATCTGGGTCGACGGGGGCGGCAAGCGCTTCATCAACGAGCTGTCGTCGACCAAGCTGGCCGACGCTGCGGTCCTGCGCCTCGAACCCGCCACGCACTGGCTGGTGTTCGACGCGGAGGGCCGCCGTTCCCTGCGCATCCGGGACGCGGTCTGGCTGGGCAATCCGTCAGGTGTCGCACCCCTCGAGGACGCCGGCCTGATCCGCTCGGCGGGTTCCGTCGCGGGCCTCGCCGCGGCCGCCGGCCTGCCGGCGACGGCCCTCGAGGCCACCGTCACCCGCTGGAACAGCGCCGTCCAGGCCGGCGACGACACCGATTTCGGGCGCTTTGCACCCGGCAAGCCGGATCGCGCGGCGCGACCCATCAGCCAGCCCCCCTATTACGCCATCCAGCTGTTTCCCCTGACCCGCAAGAGCATGGGCGGACTCGCCATCGATGCCTCCACCAGGGTGCTCGACCGGGCCGGCCGGCCCGTCCCCGGGCTGTACGCCGCCGGCGAAGTCACCGGCGTCGCAGGAATAAACGGCAGCTACGGCGGCGAGGGCACGTTCCTCGGCCCGTCGGTCTACCTGGGCCGGCTCGCCGGCCAGGCGGTCGCGCGCGGGACCCCCGGCGCCGTCCGCCCGCCCGGCAAGGTCACGGCACCGCCCGCCGCCGCCGTGTCGACGGATCCGTCGTACCGTTCGGCCGCGATCACCGTCGCGCCGGAGGCATTGCCGGCACTACTCGACGCCGGCCGGCCGGGACACTGGCACTTCGGCGTCGCCCACCGCATCGTGCTGGAGCGGAACCTGGACTGCACCGCGTGCCACACGCCGTCCTGGCCGACGCGCACCGCCACGTCCCCGGCCCAGCTGCAGCAGCAGCTGAACTCCTGCGCCACCTGCCACTGATCCGCTCCCACGCACCAGGATGAACCCATGAACGATGCCGCGCGGCCGGACGAGACTGGCTACCCGAACCCCGTCTACGGCTGGTACGTGGTGGTCATCCTGACCTTCGCCTACCTGCTGTCGTTCCTCGACCGGCAGATCCTGGCGCTGATGGTCGGCCCGATCCGCCGCGACCTGGACATCTCGGACACCCAGGTGAGCCTGCTCGGCAACCTGGCCTTCGGCATCTTCTACACCCTCCTCGGCCTGCCGCTGGGCCGCGCCGCGGACCGCTTCAGCCGGCGCGGCATCATCGCCGCGGGCATCACCGTGTGGTGCGCCATGACGGCCGCCTGCGGCCTCGCCCGCAACTTCATCCAGCTGTTCATCGCCCGCGTGGGCGTGGGCGTCGGCGAGGCCGCGCTGAACCCCGCGGCGCTGTCGATGATCAGCGATTACTTCCCGGCCCGCACGCGGGGCCGGGCCCTCACCTTCTACAACATGGGCATTTCGCTCGGCGTCGGCGTCGCCCTGATCTTCGGCGGCCAGGTGATCGCCTGGGTGGCGGCGGCGCCGCCGGTGGAGCTGCCGGGCATCGGCGAGCTGCGCGCGTGGCAGACGGTGTTCATCCTCGTCGGCCTGCCGGGCCTGCTGGTGGCCCTGCTCATGCTCACCGTGCGGGAACCGGAGCGCCGCGGGCGCCTGCAGATCCGCCAGGCCGATGGCACCGTGACCGAGCAGCTGAGCGTCCGGGCCACCGTGGGCTACCTCGCGAGCCGCTGGCGCACGTACCTCACGCACTTCGTGGGGATGACGGTGGTCACCATCCAGGGGTACAGCTTCTTCTTCTGGGTCCCGGAGCTGTTCGTCCGCACCTGGCAGTGGACCATCCCCCAGGTGAGCCTGGCCTACGGCCTCGTCACCATCATCGGCGGCCCCATCGGCATCCTGCTGGGCGGCTGGATCGCGGATCGCCTGTACCAGCGCGGGCACAAGGACGCGCTGATGCGCACCTGCCTGGGCGGCGCGCTGCTGCTGCTGATCCCCGGCTCCATACTGACGCCGCTCATGCCGACGCCGGAGCTGGCGCTCGCCATGCTGGTGCCGGTTTCCCTCGGCGGCGCCATGGTCACGGCCACCGGCGCCGCGGCGCTCCAGATCATCACGCCCAACCAGATGCGCGCCCAGGCGACGGCGGTGTACTACTTCGTGATCAACATCTTCGGCCTGCTCGGCCCCACGGCCGTCGCCGCCGTCACCGACTTCGCCTTCGCCGACGACGCCGCCTTGCGCTGGTCCCTGGCCATCGTCTGTGCCATCGCGAGCGTGGTCGGCATCGTGGCCTTGAGGTACAACCTGCCCCACTACCGGGCGAGCGTCGTCGAGGCCGAGGGCTGGGGGCGCGGCCGCTAGTCCCGGGACCAAGACCGGTTCCACCGGCTGTTTCCGCTCGAGAAGTCCCCCTAGGGCGCCAACCCCGACGGCCCCGGCGGTGCGCCGAGGAGCCCACGGAACAGCACGTTGTCCTGGGCGTTGACCGCCCCATTGCAGTTCAGGTCGGCCTTGTTGCGGCCCGTCGCCGGGCTGGGCTGGCCGAGCTGCGCGCGGAACAGGACGGTGTCCTGGGCATTGGTGGCGCCGTTGTTGTTCAGGTCGCCATCACAGCGGTTGCCGAAACCATCCCCATCAGCGTCGCACTGGGTGGAGTTGGCGAGGGTGACGCAGCTGTCCACGGGGTCGGCGACGCCGTCCGCGTCCCCGTCCACGAAGGCCGATGACGTCACGCCGTTGGCATCGAACAGCACGGTGACCGGGCCATTGAAGATCGACGTGATGCCCGTGCCGTCGGGGGTCACCGCGATCTCGCCGGTGCTCAGGTAGACCTCCTGCTGTCCGGCCAACTCGTCCGTGCGCGTGACGAGCCAGGTGCCGCGGAAACCGAGGGCACCGTACTCCGTCTTCATCTCGTGGGTCCCGTTGTCCTTGTTCATGGTTCCCGAGAGAAAGGTGTACAGGCCGCCAAAGCCGTTGTAGCGCTGGGTATTGCGCGTGGGTTCTCCGTCGTCGAAGACGTAATCGTTCACGTTCAACTTCGCGCCCGCACCGAGCGTCAACTGGGTGTTGTCCTCGAACGTCAGCGTCGCCCGTCCACCCGGATCGACTTCGAACCGGTCGTCCTGCGTGACGGGGTCGCCCGGGTTCACCGGCACCCGGGTGCGATCGCCCACGTCGGGAGCGTCGCAGTTGGCCACGCACCGGTAGATGGGTCCCGTCTTGTCCGTCACCTCGCCGACCACCACGCAGGGAATCCTGAACTCCTGGCCCTGGCTGTTCCCGACGCTGTTGGACCCCAGCACCGGGTGGTTGCCGTCCGCGGTGCCGCCGGGCACCACGAAGCTGCGGCTGAACCTGCCGTCCGCGTCCGGGGGGTTGGCGCCCGGGATGCCGGACCCGTCGAACTGCAGCCCGGCGTCGTAGCCGACCGTGAAGAACTTCCCCGTCGCGGTCACGGTGGTACCGGCCGGGCCGCAGCCGGGACTGATGGAGAACTGGGGCGACGCGACGGTGTAGGTGGCGGTGGCGGTCTCCCCGATGCTGTTGTGGGCCTCGATCGTGAACTCGCCGGGAACGAAGGCGGGCAGGTTCACCTGGATCGAGCAGTTGGCCGGGTTCTGGACGGGGCAGGCCCCGATGAAGCCAAAGCTGGGAAGGGCGTAGAAGCCCGTGTTGTATCCGACCCCCTCGCTGTCGAAGCCCGCCGAGGTCAGCGTCACCAGCCGGCCGCCGGCTCCCGACGAGGGGCTGACGTTGGCGCTGGCGGCCAGGGCGAGCTCTCCGGTGAAGGCGGTGCCGAGGAGCCCGGCAAGGAGGACGGGCAGATGCCGGCCAGGGTACCGTTGGAAGGTGTCAGCCATGGATCTGCTCCGGGTTTGCGCCATGATCGTGGGCCTCGGGCAACCGACTATAGGCCCGGCCGGGTCGACCTGCCTCGGTAATTTGTTGGCTTCTGTCAAGCGGCGGGTGAGCGCGCACCCGGGTAGCCCCCCGGCCTAATAGTAGTCATCCTCGCGCTGGTGCCTGGCGGCGAGGACGGTGACGGTCGCCGGCGGCTCGATTTCCACCAGCAGCACGTAGCCCGCGGAACCGAAGGGCACCAGGAGTTCGCGGTGCCGGGTCAGGTCCGGGGCAGCCTTCCTGCACGACCAAGGTGAGAACCGCAGCACCTCGAGGCTCCGGCGAATGGCAGCGAGCGCGCGCGCGGCTGCCGCCGGGTCCTTGTCGGCGAGAAAGGCAAACAGTCGGTCGAGGTCCGCCTGGGCGCCCGGCGTGAAGCGGACCTTGTAGCGGGGCACGCTCTGGTCAGCCGCGGGTCCTGGACGTCGACCCGACCCGGGCCTGCTTCAGTCGGACGGAGAGTTGCTTCACGACCTCGTCGGCGGTGACGTACTGCCCGGTACGGCGGGCGTTCGCGGCACTCTTCAGTCCCCGTTCGATGAATTCCTGCTGGTCGCGCCGCCGGGCGATGCTGTCCTGAAGGGACGCCAGCATGAAGCCGGAAAGCGTCTCGCCTTCACGAAGCACCGCCTCGGCCTCGCGGCGAAGTTCGGGTGAGACCCGTAGAGGAGGAATCGTGGTCGTCTTCATGTCGGTCCAGTGCTGTATCGCAATTGCGATGCAGTCTAGGCCTGCCGGCTGTGGACGTCCAGTGGAATAAGGCCGCTTTGGCGCCAGAATCACGATCTGAAGGGCAAGCCCGGCGCGGGCGGTGCCGGTGACGGCCGCGTCCCGCCGGGCCAGCGTCCTTCACCCCGCAGCGGGTCCGCTACTCGTCGCCGGCCCGCTCCACAATCTCGTCACTGGCACACTTCGGGAATCGCTTGTACAGCTCGGTTTCCTCGTCCCACACCAGGTGGCGCGGCTTACTGAGCAGCGTCTCGTATTCCCGCCACCAAGACTGGACCGGACCGACGGTCCACTGGCCGGCGATGCGGGAGAGCAGAAGTCCGGTACTGCTCTCCGGCCGGTAGGACACGACCCAGACCTGGTCCGTGCATGTCGGGCCGTCCTCGCAGGGGCAGCCGAAAACCACGGTCCCGATGTTGACCGTGTCGCCGGGCGCGATGTCTTCCACGACCCGCTCGATCTCGAGGACTTCAGCGTCGGTGAGATTCGCAACGCGCGGCTGGCTGTCCCGCCGGCGGGGCCGCACCTCAAATACACGTTGCCTTTGCCGGGCGGAGCGGTCAGTTTCCCTCACGTACCGCGCGAAGCGCGCCCGCCCGGGTTCCTGGCAGGGCCCCCGGGCCAGATCGGCCTCCACGGTCCCGTCGATCAGATTAACAAAGGAGCCGTAGCCCGCGTTTCGGGTCCCGGCAATGCTGTCCTGTTCCGGCCCCCTCCTCGCCTTCCGGTTCAAGCAGTCGATGTTGAACTGGAAGTAGTACGTTCCGTCCGGCCCGAAGCGCTCGATGACGAGTTCAGGACTCAAGCGCGAGTCGTTCACCACGATGTAGTACTTCGAGACGAAGTCACTGGGTACCGATTCCGGCGTTCGTTGCGCGGGCGCGACGCCGGTGGCCAGGATCGCGACCAGTCCCAACCGGAAGCCATTCTTCCGCATGAGCAGCAGTTCGCCCACGGCCCGCCTCAGCGCGCCCGCCGGTAGTGGAGGGCGACCGCGCCGTTGGCGAGCGGCGTTGCCAACACCAGGTCCAGCCGTCGGGTGCCAGGCAGCCCGCCCTGGAACAGCGTCGGGCCGTGGCCGGCGATGCGGGGGTGCACGAGGAACCGGTATTCGTCGATCAGATCGAGCCTGTCGAGTTCCGTCGCGAGCAGGCCGCTGCCGAGGAGCACGCCGGCCGGCGTCGCGTCCTTGAGCCGCTGCACGCCCGCCCCCAGGTCGCCGGCGACGTGGTGGCTGTTGGACCAGGGGAAGCCGGTCCGCGTCGACGACACCACGTACTTGGGCTTGGCTTCGAGCTTGACCGCCCACTCGCGGATCGCCGGCGGCGCGTCCCCCTCGCCGCGGGCGACGGCCGGCCAGAAGCCTTCCATCATTTCGTAGGTGACGCGGCCCCAGAGCATCGCCCCGCGCTCGTCCATGAGCCGCGTGAAGAACGCGTGGGTCTCCTCGTCGGCGATACCTTCCCGGTGGTCCACGCAGCCGTCGAGGGTGAGGTTGAGGCTGAAGGTCAGGAGGCCCATGGGAGACACCCGTCGCGCACGGCTAGCTACCTCTCCGAGGCCTGGTTGAGCAGCGACGCCAGGTGTCGCGCCTGTTCCCCGGTCAGCTTGTAGGGGACCATGCTCAGTGCATCTGGCGCAAAAGGGGCCGCAGCGTGTAGTTGCCCACCATCCCTGCTCCGCGCATGTAGAGCCAGTCAGCAATGACATTGTCTCTCGGAAAATAGTCGATTCAAAGGCCGTGCCGGGAGCCGGGCACAGCCGCGCCCCGCTGGATCGCCGCCGGCACCTCCACGGACCTCCTGAGTCACGGGGGCGCGGCCGGATTGTGGCCGCGAAGGGCTTCTGGTAGCTTGAAAAAGCGCGCTTCTCAGGCCAGATGAGCCGCTTCGGCATCCGTGGAGGTCGCATGCTGCGAAAGTCGTGGTTACTCACCGCGTGGCTTGCTGCGGCTTCCCCTGCCATCGCCGCAGATCCAGGGTTGGCTGACGACCTGTGCAATTTTCCCGTCGCGGGCCTGACGCTCGACTCCTCGCCGAACGACGTGCGCCAGGTGTTCGCGCCGCGGGGCTGGGTGGACGAGTCGACCGGGCCGACCAAGAACTACGCGACCAGAAAGATGTTTCAGGAAGCGTACTTCCGCGACACGCCGTCCACCCAGCCGCTCGCCACCGCGCCGAGGTACTTCTTCAAGTTGACGATCACCGAGGGTGTCGGCACTGGAATCATGTTCCGCGACGCTGCCCCGGATGCCCCCGCGCGGCTGCGTGCGGCCTGCGCGCAGCTGGCGGGGCGATTCCAGACCAGCGGCTGCGATCGAAACCCGCTCGGCGAGCGATGGCAGGTTCGGGTGCTGCCCTTCCCCGGCACCTTGAAGTCCTACTGCCAGCTGCAGATGGGAGTTCTGGAGTCACAGCCGAGCACGATGATTTCGATCAGCGTCAGTCGATTCCCCGGGAGTCCCGCCCTCCTCAACACGGGAAAGGGGGGCGCTCCGCCGCGGTGACGGTCTGCCGTGGTTCTATCCAGCCCCATCGTGCCGGTGTGGGGAGTTCCCGACTACGTGGTGGCCTGCGCGCGGCCGCAGTGAGGGTCCGGTGACCGGGCGCCGATATACTCCCCCCGTGTACCACGCTGACCGGGTGCTCCTGATGCGAAGCTGCATTGCCGCCCTTCCCGCCGTACTGCCCGCCGTACTGCCCGCCGTACTGCCCGCCGTCCTCCTCGCCGTCCTGGCCGCGATCCCCGTGGCGCCTGTCCAGGCCAGGGAACCGCCGCGCAAGGTGGGCGTGATCTACGTCGTCCATGGCGGCACCGAGGAGCAGGACGCCTCCCACACCTTCGACAGCTCGCTGCAGTTCTTCCAGTACGACCCGAACAACGTGATCTTCCGGGGCATCATCTGGAACCCGAAGATGTGGCCCTCGGTGCTCGGCGCGAAGGACAGCCAGGCCTACGCGAACGCCGCCACCCAGCTCAAGAAGTACAACTTCCAGTACGAGCGCATCGGCGGCGTCGACCCCGCGACCCGGCTCACCGACGAGCAGCTGGCCGACATGACCCGGGAGCTGCGCCGCCAGGGCCGCCGCCAGGGCATCGAGTTCATGACCGACATCGCCCAGTGGATCGGCACCCAGGAGCAGGCGGGGCGCCTCGCCTGGCCCCGCTGGATGTACGAACCCCGGGTACCGAAGGGCGAGAAGCTCACCTACTGCGGCAGCGCCGCCGACGGGGGGCCCTGGGAGGGCTGCAACCCGGAACGCTACAACGTGGACGGGCCCGGCGAGCGGCTGCTGAAGCAGGGCGCCACCGAGCTCATCATGATCGACATGACGGTGGGCGGCGTGCGCTTCTGGAAGACCTACGACGTGGTGACGATGACCCGGCGGATGGTGGCGGACTGGAACGCCCGCAACGGCACGAACGTGAAGGTGCGCTGGGCCAACGACATCACCGACCTCATGACGGAGAGCTACCCGAAGGACCCGCCCAACTGGACCCGCGCCCTCGGCCCGCCGAAGGCCGACGCCCGCGTGCCCCTCGCGGGCCGCCCCAATCCCGTGATCGAGGACCCGCTGCTGGCCGAGTTGATGGTGGACGGCATCGAGGAGGCCTTCAATCCCCGGGTCCCGCCCGAGCGCACGGCGATCCTCTTCATCAACCACGCCACCCGGGACGGCAACGAGACCTACGACCCCAAGATCAATGATTCCCAGGTCATGGACGGGCTCATCGAGCAGGAGCTGCTCCGCCGCCATCCGCGCCTCAAGCGCGAGAACATGCTGAGCGGCTGGATGGGCATCAAGGAAGTGAACCCGTCAGTGCCACCCGGCGCCCGCTCGAACCGGGAGCGCACCCGGGAGATGCGCGGCGAGGACCTGGGCAATGCCTGGCTCTACGAGTCCGACCGGCAGATGCCCGGCGGCCGACACGGCTACCGCTACTGGGAAGCGCTCGACCTCATGCGCCAGCGGGACGTGGGGCACATCGTCGTGATCTTCAGCCAGATCGTGGTGGACAGCGTGCTGAACCTCGTCGAGGTGCCCAACCAGGTCGCCAAGGAGATCGGCAGCCACACCTGGCTCGACCATCGCCGGGGCGACTTCCGCCGCTACCCCGGGGTCGGCCACCCCTTCGCGGACTACTGGGGCATGTGGGTGGATACGGCGTGCCGGATCGAGGGCAGCAATCCACCGGCGTCGGGGGCCTGCTGTTTCACCCTCGGCGGCTGCGGCGAGGGCCGGCCCTACCCGCCGCCCCGGCAGACGCCCGTGACGTCGCTCCGGGAGGACACCGACCCGTCCCTCGCCTTCGATATCCCGGCCTACGGGCACCTGGGCTACGACCCGGCCCTCGGCCCGCCCAGCGACACCGCGCCGGTGCAGAAGCAGTACCGGGGCACCTGGGCCATGTGGCGCCCCGCGAACGACGACCGGCGGATGGGCAAGCTCCTGGCGCGGCAGGTCATCGCGGCGCTCGAGGCGCCGTGAGTTACGGCTAGGGCAGGACCGCGAGCAGCTCCACCTCGAAGCTCAGGGCCGACCCCGGCGGGATGTTGTAGGAACCGCCGTCCGCGTAGGCCAGTTCCGGCGGGCAGGCGAGGTCTGCCTTGCCGCCGACCTTCATGAGGGTAATGGCCTCCTGCCAGCAGGGGATCACCGCGCCCAGCGAGATCTCCAGCGGGGCGCCCCGCTGCCGCGAGCTGTCGAACGTCCAGCCGTTGCGGAGCCGGCCCGCGTACTCGACCTTCACCGTCGCGCCCGGCGGGGCCTTGGCGCCCTTCCCGGCCACGATCTCCCGGTAGACCAGGCCGCTCGCCGTGACCCGGGCACCCGGCTCCCGGGCCCTGGCGGCGAGGTAGGCCCTGGCCTGTTCCTTCTCGTAGGCGCCATTCTTCTCGATGCGACCCAGCAGGTAGTTGGTGAGTTGCGCGTGCTCCTCGGCACTGAAGGGCGGCGAGCGGCCGGCGACCCGGTCGCGGATCCCGCGGAAGACCCACTCGAGTTCCCCGGGGCTCGTGGCCCCCACGTTGGCAACCTCGTCGCCGAGGCCCGCGCCCCACTGGTAGAGCTTCTTCTCGTCGGGCGTCGTGAACTTCGGCGGCTCTGCCGCCACGCCGCTCGCTGGCAGCAGCAGCGCTGCCAGCAGGAGTCCTGGAAATCTCATCGGATCGTCTCCCTGTTGCCGGTCAATTCATGCCGAAGGCCCGCCGCACCGCCGACTCCGCGTCGCCGCGCAGGTCCCGGAGGACGCGGGCGGCGCCGAGCTGGCTGGCCGCGCGGACCTGGTTGTGGGCACTCCGGCTGGGAAAGCGTTGCGCATCCCACCCGAAATAGCACTCCCGGAGCGCGTCGGCGCAGAAGCGGGCAGCGAGCTCCACGTAGATGGTCAGGGTCCCGGGCACGATCGCCGCCACCTCCCCCGGCGTGATCCAGCCCCGCGCAACCGCCGCGTAGCCCTCGACCGCCGCCGTGAACAGGTCCAGCGCGAAGGCGGACCCGGGGTTGTCCTCCCCTTTCGGGTTGCACCAGGACCGGAAGGCGTCACCGAGTTCCAGGTGCAGTGGCATCCGGCCGAGGGTATCCAGGTCGATCAGGCAGAGGGCACGGCCCGTGGCCGGGTCGAAGAGCAGGTTGTTGATCTTCGGGTCCCCGTGGACGATGCGCCCGGGCAGCACCGGCAGGGCTGGCAGGGTGTCGGCCAGCGCCAGGATGTCGGCCGCCAGTGGCGCGATCGCGGCCAGGTCCCGGTGGTCCGCGTGCTCGACGAGGGCCTGGCGCAGGACACCCAGGTGACGGGCCGTATCGTGGACGCCCGGGCGCGGGTTCTGGAACTCGTGGCGGAGGTCGGCCAGGGCCCGGTGGAAGCGGGCGAGGAACCGGCCGGCCTCCCCGGCCTCGGCCGGGCTCGCCAGGCGCTCGAGGCTCACGCCCGGCACGTGGGTCATGAGGCGCCAGGCGCCGCCCGGGGCGTCGACCCACAACTGGCCGTCGGCGGCCGGCAGGAGCTCCGGGCTGACGAGGCCCCGGGACCTCAGGTGGGCCGAGACGGCCTGGATGTCCTCGTGGATGGCCCCCGGGAAGATCGGGTTCACCTGCTGCAATACATAACGGCGGTCCCCCGCCGTGACCAGCCAGGTGCGGTTGATGAGGCCGCTGCCGAGCGGCGCCAGGGTGGCGGTCGCGAGCTTCCACGCGCTGAGGGCGTCGGCGGGACTTTCAAGGCCTTGCATGACCGGGATTCTGCCGTCAGACTTTTTCCATGGATACACCCACCCTCTCCGGCGCCCCGACCCTCAACTTCTCCAGCTCCGCCGCCGCCAAGGTGGCCGAGCTCATTGCGGAGGAAGGCAACCCGAACCTCAAGCTGCGGGTCTTCGTCTCCGGCGGCGGCTGCTCGGGCTTCCAGTATGGCTTCACCTTCGACGAGAAGCTCGAGGACGGAGACACGGAGGTCCGCAACGAGGGTGTCACCCTGCTCATCGACCCCATGAGCATCCAGTACCTGGCCGGCGCCGAGATCGACTACAAGAATGACCTCGAGGGTGCCCGCTTCGTGATCCGCAACCCGAACGCCACCACGACCTGCGGCTGCGGCTCGAGCTTCTCGGTATGACGATTGACGCCGAGACCCGCGAGGCCATCGACGGCCTGCTGCGCGACAACCGGGTGGTGCTCTTCATGAAGGGCAGCCGGACCCAGCCCCAGTGCGGATTCTCCGCCCGCACCGTCACCGCCCTCGACATGCTGCTGCCGGATTACGTGGCCATCGACGTGCTGCGCAATCCGGATATCCGCGAGGCCATCAAGGTCTACGGCAACTGGCCCACCATCCCCCAGCTGTACGTGGATGGCGAACTCATCGGCGGCAGCGACATCATCACCGAGATGTTCGACTCGGGCGAGCTGGGCGGCGTGCTCGGCGTGGCAGAACCCACCGGCCAGCCGCCCCGGATCACCCTCGAGCCGGCCGCCGCCACCATCATGGCCGATGCCCTGAAGGACCGGCCGGGGGATGCCATCCACCTGCGCATCAACGCGGGCTTCGAGCACTCGCTGTCGCTGGCCCCCCCGCGCCCGGGCAGCCTCGAGGTGGCCGCTGGCCCCGTGACGCTGCAGATGGACCGCTGGACCGCCGCCCGGGCCGAGGGCCTCGTCATCCGGGTCCGGGAAAGCCTGCAGGGCCAGGGCTTCGGCTTCGAGAACCCGAACGCCCCGCCGCCCGTGCGCCAGATGTCGGTACAGGAGCTCCGTGCCGCCCTGGACCGGGGCGACACCCTGTGGCTGTTCGATGTGCGGGGCGATGACGAGCGGGCCATCGCCGCGCTCGGCGCCGCCCGCCCCTGGGACGAGGGCGCCCTCCAGCTGATCGACGGGCTGCCCGCCGACGCGCCCCTGGTCTTTCACTGCCACCGGGGCGGCCGCAGCCAGGCCGTGGCCGAGCGCTACCGGCGCAAGGGCTATACCAACGTCAGCAACCTGGCCGGCGGCATCGACGCCTGGTCCCGGGAAATCGACGGCTCCGTTCCCACCTACTAGCGGCCGGCCCGGGCCGCGCTAGTCCGCCAGGTCGTCGAGCACCACCACCGATGGCGGCTTGCCGTCGTCGTCCTCATCGAGCCGGACGGCGTCCACCAGCATGATGGTCTGGGCACTGCCTGCCGCGGCGTTGACCACCTGCGGCGCGGCGAGCGGCGTCTTCTGGTCGGCCGCGGTGAAGGTCACGGTGTAGCTGGCCGGCAGGAACCCGCCGTGGCCCACGAGGCTGCCGGGCACCAGGTTCGCGAGGGTGGGCTCGGAATCCTCCACGGTCTCGCCATCCTTCAGGATGTAGACGTCGATGGTGCCGCTGCCCACGGCGGCGTCGAAGATCCGCAGCTTGCCCTCGGTATAGACGGGACGCGTCTGGTCGTTCGCGACGATGGCGGTGAGCCCGGCCACCAGCCCCGCGAGGAACACGGTGCGCCGCTCGCCGGTGCCCACGGTGGCGGTCGCGCCGAACAGGGGCGTGGTGGGATCCGGTGCGGCGGTCTTCTCGCCGCGCAGGCCGTAGGTATCGGGTTGCACGAGCCGGTAGGGCGTGAAGGCCAGGTACTCGAGGCCCCGGGTGGTGTCGGCAGGGGACAGCACGGTGCGGGCACCGGTGGCGAGGTCCACCGCCAGTAGTGCCGCGAGCCGTGCGTCGATCACGAGGGCGGTCGTGCCGGCCGCCGCCCGGGCCAGGCCCGCCGGGCCGCTGAAGGCGTTGTCCGTGGCCGGCACGGTGGGCCCCGACAGGATGGTGCGGGCACCGGTCCCCAGGTTCACCGCCACCAGTGCCCGCAGGCGGTTGTCGACCACCAGGGCCCGGCCGTTGGGAGTGTCCAGGGTGATCGCGACAGGGTTGCCGAACGGGTTCACCGTGTCCGGCTGGCTCGCACCCGAGAGGATGGTGCGGGCGCCGGTGGCGAGGTCCACGGCAAGGATCGCGTCCAGCCCGTTGTCGGCCACCAGGGCCCGGCCGTTGGCCAGGTCGAGCGCGATGCCCACGGGCGCCACGAAGGCGTTGGTCGCGTCGGGCGTGCTGGCGTCAGACACGATGGTGCGGGCCCCGGTCGCGAGGCTGACGGCCACGACCCGGTCGGTGAAGTTGTCGACCAGCAGCGCGCGGCCGTTGGCGTCGTCCACGGCAATGCCGACCGGGTAGCCGAGGGGATTCGCGGTGTCGGGTGTGCGGCTGTCGGAAAGCACGCTGCGCGCACCGGTGGCGAGGTCAACGGCGATGACCGCGCCGAGGCCCGCGTCCGCGACCAGCGCGCGGTTGCCGGCGGTGTCGAGGGCGATCGCCACCGGGTCGGTGAAGGGCGTGGCGCCCGACGGGGTGGTCGGGTCGGAGAGCACGGTACGGGTGCCGGTCGCCAGGTCCACGGCGAGGACCGCCCGGCGCTGGCTGTCCACCACCAGGGCCCGGCCGTTGTCCTCGTCCAGCACGATGCCTACCGGATTGGCGGGGTTGCTGAAGAGCGTCTCGGGGAAGCTGCGGGTGGCGGGTAGCCCGATGACGTCGATGACGCCCGCGTTGGGGGAGGCGTGGACGGTGCGGACCTCGGCCCGGGTGTCCCGGTCGAGGATCTCCGCCGAGCTGAACGTACTGTCGATCACCAGCGAGACCGGCGACCCGCTGGTCGTGGTGTCGGCGACGACGGTCACGAGGCCGTCGAAGCGGGAAATGAGGGAGAGCGGCGCCGACGTGAACAGGACCGTGGCCGGATCGCCGGCGGGCGTGATGCGCACGACGTAGAACCCGGCCGGGAACAGCTGGCGGGCCGCCGGCTGCTGGCCGTAGGTGGCGGTCACGACCGGGGTGCCGTCCGCGACGTCGGGCAGGGGCGCCGGGGCATCGGGCAACTCGGTGAGGTAGACATCGACCGGCGGCACGTCCGGCGCGACGTGCACGAACTGCAGCCGCGCGGTATCGGCCGGGATGGCCTCGAAGTCGTTGACGATCAGCAGCGAGCCCAGCGGGTTGGTGGAGCCCGGCGCCCCCTCGCCGATGGCGAGCAGGGTGTACTCCCGGCCGGCCTCGAGCGGCACCGTGAACTCGGCCACCACCTCGTCGGCGCCGTCCGGCGCGTCGGTGGGCACGACGCCCTGGAAGGCGAAGGCGTAGTCCCGGGGCGTGACGTAGGTGAGCCGGGTGCTGCCCTTGTAGGGCAAGGCGGACCGGAAGGCGATGCCATCGATGAGCACGTTCACCGCCGGGGCATCGGGGGCCGCGTGGATGATGCGGAACGCGAGCTCGTTGTCGACCTCGCCCCCGCCGCCGCAACTCCCAACGACCAGGGCCGCCATGCACGTGGCGGCGACCCGGAGACGGCGGAAGGACAGGATCATGGCATCTCCCCTGGAGACTGGCGGCGGACCGGCGGGCGGGCAGTGTACCCGTGGGGGGGGATTATAGCGGCGGGAAATCGATGACCACGTCACCGGCCAGCGCCTGCAGCAGGGGCGGGTCGCGCCGGTAGCGGTCCGGCAGGAACCGCACCCGGCCGTCCTGGTCCAGCTCCGCGGTCCAGTAGAGGATCAGCACGGGCCAGGGCTTCGGGAGCTGCACCCGGCGGGTCTCGCCCGTGTCAATCGCCGCCTCCAGGGTGCCGCGGTTCCAGCGCGCGGGATCGGCCAGCACGATCTCGGCGAGGGACAGCGGGTCCTCGACGCGGATGCAACCCGAGCTGAAGTTGCGCTCGTCCTGCTCGAACAGGGCCCTGGCGGGCGTGTCGTGCAGGAAGATGGCGTGGGGGTTGGGGAACATGAACTTGATGCGACCAAGCGCGTTTCTCGGCCCCGGGTCCTGGCGGAAGGTGTAGGGCGGCCGCCTGCCAACGGCCTGCCAGTTCACCGTGCCCGGATCCACGACGCGGCCGCGCCGGTCGATCACGCTGATGGACTGGGTGCGGAGGTAACCGGGATCCCGGCGGACCCGGGGCAGCAGGTCCTCCGCGAGAATCGTGGGCGGCACGGTCCAGGTCGGGTTCAGGTCCAGGTAGGTCATGGACCCCTTGAACACGGGCGTCTCGCGGGCGAGGGTGCCGACGACGGCCCGGCGGCGCCAGAAGGGTGAACCGTTGCGGGCCGCGAACACCTCGTAGCCGGCGACGTTGACCACGATGACCTCGCCCGCCGTGTCCTCGAGCACCCAGCGCGCCCGTTCCAGCGAGAGGCGCAGCTGGTCGATGCGCGCCTCGACAGGCACGTTCAGAGCCTCCAGCGTGCGCCGGCCGACCACGCCATCCGGCGTGAGGTTGTGGCGGGACTGGAAGCGGCGGACACCCTCCACGAGCCCGCGGGCAGGTCGCCGCTCGCGGCGAGCCGGCCCCGGAGTGCCGGCAGGCGCGGGTCCTCATCGCCCTCCCGGAGCACGGGTCCCGGCGGCAGCGGCTGCCAGCCCCCGGCGGCGGCGATGGCCCGGTAGTCGGCCAGCCGGTCCTGGAGCGTCCGGTAGAGGGGCGCCCGCTCCAGCCACTGGCCGAGGAACGCCGAGAGGGACGGCGCCGCCACGGCGGCCGTCAGGGTCTTCAGGGGGTCCTGGCCCGGGCGGAACTGGCGCGTGAAGTTCCAGGTGGGCTCCATGCGGGCGGGATTCACCTTGCCGAAGCGCTGGTGGTAGCCGAAGCGGATCAGGCTCTCGGTCAGCAGCAGGTCCAGGCTTGCCGCGAGGGCCGGGTCGCTGCCCGCGGCCACCCGGGCCCGGAGCAACTTCAGGGGCTCCAGGTAGTAGTCCGTGCTGTCGAGGCCGTGGCTCTCCGCCGTGGCGAGGAGCGCCAGCAACTCATCGACCCGCGCCCCGCGGGTCCAGACGGGGGCATGGTCCCGGGCTGCGTAGAACGCGGGCAGCAGGTCCCCGGACGCGAGCGCGAGCCCCTGCACGTACAGGCCGCCGCTCTCGCGGAGCTGGCCCGCCTGGACGGCGATTTCGGCCGCCACCGCGCGCGGGTCCGGGGCCGCGCGGGCCGGTCCCGGGGCAAGGGCCAGCAGGGTGACGGCCAGGCGCAGGGCCTTGATGCAGTGCTTCGTTGCCATATTCCCGTGAAAGGTGTGTCGGGGTTCCGGAAATCGCCCTCGGGTCGCCCGCAAGGGTTGCCCGGGCCGCCGGGGTTGGTGACAATCCGCCCATGCACCCCCGGCGATACTTCCTGCGGACGGCCGTCCTGCTCGCCCCACTGGCCCTCGCGCCGGGGTTGGCCCGGGCGATGGTCCCGGAGAGCGGTGCGCGAAGGCTGGCGTTTTACCACACGCACACCAGCGAGACACTCGACGTGGTGTACCGGGAGCACGGGGAGTACCTGCCCGACGCGCTCGCCGAGGTCCACCAGCTGTTCCGGGACTTTCGCACCGGCGAGGTCCACGCCATCGACCCGTCACTGCTCGACCTCCTGCACGATGTGCGGCAGGCTGTCGGTGGCGAGGGCCGCTTCGAGATCATCTCCGCCTTCCGCTCCCCGGCCACCAACCGCATGCTCGCCAGCCGGGGCGGCGTGGCCGACCGCAGCCTGCACCTCAAGGGCCAGGCCATCGACGTCCGGCTGCCAGGCGTGCGCACCGCCGACCTGCACCGGGCGGCCCTCCTGCGGGCCGGGGGCGGCGTGGGTTACTACCCGGATTCGGACTTCGTGCACCTCGACACCGGCCGCGTCCGCCGCTGGTAGCCCCCGCCGACTGAACTGTGACCCCGGTCGCCCGGCCCGGCTCAAGCCGGCTGCTCGACGGGACGACATCCCGGAGTGTCTCCAGCGACAGGCTGGCTGACGAGGGGTCCTGCATGTCCCGGGCGGACGACGTCGCGCAGACTGAAGCGTTCTACCAACTGGTCCTCGACTCCCTGCCCAACCAGGTGGCCGTCGTCGACCGGGGCGGGCGCACGCGCTACTCCAACGCCGCATGGCGATCCCACACCGAGGGAACCGGCACTCCCGAGGCCGAGCGACTCATGAGTGACGGCCGGTACCTGGAGGCCTGCGAGGCGGCGCTGGCCGGCGACACCGGCGCCAGCGCGGCTGGTCTCGACCAGATGCGCCTGTACCTCGCCGCCCTGCGCAACATCATCGGCGGCGTACGCGACGAGTTCTCCATGGAGTACGAAGTCCCCAAGCAGGGCCGCTGGTTCCGCGTCCGGCTGGCGCGCAGCCGCTCGGGAAACGGTGACATCGTGATCCAGCGGGAGAACATCACGGTCGAGAAGCACGCGGAGCGGGGCGCGGAGAACACCCGGCGCTTCCTGCAGTCCCTCATCGACCTCCTCCCCACCCGCATCGTCTGGAAGGACACGGAAGGGCGGATCCTCGGTGCCAACCGGGCCTATCTGGACGACGCCGGGGTGAGGGATGTGATCGGCCGCACCGACCTCGAGCTGCCCTGGGGCGCGAGCGTCGGCGCCAGCATCCAGGCAGACGACCGCCGGGTGATGGAGGGAGGCCTGCCCGAGTTCAACCTGGAGCGGGAGGTGCCCCGGCAGGAGGGCACGACGCGCTGGTTTCGCA
Source organism: uncultured Gammaproteobacteria bacterium (assembly GCA_937958785.1). Classification (GTDB taxonomy): domain Bacteria; phylum Pseudomonadota; class Gammaproteobacteria; order Steroidobacterales; genus SHZI01. The sequence continues at coordinate 35,104 of CALGMY010000011.1, forward strand.
TCGACCGCATGCCGCTCCTGCGTCCGGACGGGTCCACCTCGGGCATCCTCGTCGCCTATTCGGACATCACGACGCTGAAGCGCACCGAGGACGCCCTCGCCCGGCAGACCGAGCAGTTGAAGGCGTCGGAGCAGCGCCTGCGCACCACGGTCGAGAGCGCGGAACTCGGCCTCTACGAGTCCGACCTGCCGACCGGCACCGTGGCCCTCGGCCCGGGGTGGTGCCGACTGGTGGGCCTGCCGGCCAGTGAGACCCGCTCCACCATCGACGAGTACCAGCGCCGCGTGCATCCGGACGACCTCGCGCGGGTCATGACGGACACCTGGCGGGAGGCGCTGGCCGGTGGCGCCCAGTTCCACATCGAGTACCGCCTGCGCCATGCGGCGGGCCACTGGATCTGGGTGCACGACGGCGGCCGGGTGATCGAGCGGGCGCCGGACGGGACGCCACGCCGGCTGGTCGGCGTGATCACCGACATCACGCGCCGCAAGGAAGCCGAACAGGAGTCCGAGCAGCGCGCGGAGCGGCTGGAACTCGCGGCGAGCGCGGCAGCCCTTGGCGTCTGGGACCAGGACCTGCGCACCAACCGGAGCACCTGGGACGCCCGCATGCGGACGCTCTACGGACTCCCCCCGGACATGGCGGACGAGTCGATCGACAAGGACCTCATGGCGCGCCTCTGCCACCCGGACGACCTGGTGCGGCTCCGGGATGGCATCCACACCGCCCTGGCCGGGGCCGACCACTTCGATGCGGAGTACCGCATCATCCGGCAGGACGGGGAGATGCGGCACGTGGACTGCCGCGCCCTCATCCGCCGCGACGGGCACGGACGACCGGTGCGCATCATCGGCATCACCATGGACGTCACCGAGCGTGACCGCCTGGCCCAGGAGCGGCAGCAGGCCCAGCGCCTCGAGGCCATCGGGCAACTGGCGGCGGGCATCGCCCACGAGATCAACACGCCCACCCAGTACATCGGCGACAACACGCGGTTCGTGCAGCAGGCCCTCGCCGGCGTGTTCGGCCTGCTCGACCTGGCCCGACGCCAGCCCCCGCCCACGCGCCGCGAACTGGACGACGCCTGGCAGGCCGCCGATGGCGAGTACCTGCGCACGGAGATCCCCCGCGCCATCGACCAGTCCCTGGAAGGCATCAGCCGGGTCGCCGGCATCGTGCGCGCCATGCGGGACTTCTCCCACCCGGCCAGTGAGCGCACGCCCCATGACCTGAACCGGGCGATCCAGAGCACGCTGGCGGTGGCCACCAACGAGTGGCGCTACGTGGCCGATGTGGCCACCGACCTGGACCCCACGCTGCCCCACGTCCCCGTGATGCCGGGTGAGTTCAACCAGATGATCCTGAACCTCGTGGTCAATGCGGCCCATGCGATCCGCAGCCGGCGGGGCCCGGACGGCGGCATGGGCCGCATCACCGTGACCACGAGCCTCGGGGGCGACCACGCCATCATCACGATCGCCGATGATGGCTGTGGCATGGCGCCCGAGGTGCAGAAGCGGATCTTCGAGCCGTTCTTCACGACCAAGGGCGTCGGCGAGGGCACGGGCCAGGGACTCGCCCTGGTCCACAACTTCGTCACGCGGCACGGCGGCTCGATCAGCGTGGACTCCGCGCCCGGCGAGGGCGCGCAGTTCACGATCCGCCTGCCACTGGCCCCGGCCGGGACCCCAGCCGCCGTCGCCTGACCGGGCCGGTTTCCGCGCTGGTAGACTGGGGGCATGGCCGCGCTCCGCCACCTGTCCGCCCTCGCCCTCCTGCTGCTCGCCTCCGGCCCGACGGCCTCGGCCGCCGGCACGTGCCGGGAACAGCTGCACCCGCTGCTGCTGCAGTCGACCCCGGCGGCCGACGACGTGGCCCGGGTACGCGCCGTCTGCGAGGCCGAAGCCAGGTCCGGCGTTGCGGATGCCACCTACCAGCTGGCGCTGTTCTCCCTGGGCCTCGCGGGCAACTGGCAGCCGGCCGAGGCCATCCCGCTCATCCGCGCGGCGGCGGACCAGGGCGTGAGCGAGGCGGAGTACTGGCTCGCCTGGCAATCGGAGGCCGGGCCGCTGCTGCCCCACGATCCCGCCGTGGCCCTCGGCTGGTACCAGAAGGCGTCCGCCAGCCGCCACCGGCTGGCCCTCGAGCGGCTGGCCGTGGCCTCCGAGCGGGGCGAGCTGGGCCTGCCGGTCGACGAGCGCAAGGCCCTGGAGTACCGGGCCGAAATCCGGCGCTGCGACGAGGAAAGCGCCCGGAATCCGCGCTGAGCGCCTGGCCGGCTGCCCGGCCTGTGACCCACGTCGTTCAACTTTCCGGCCCCGGTGCCGATCCTTGTCCTGACAGGGCGTCAGGCATCCGCTGCACATGGGCTGGCCGGAACCGGTGACTTATCTCCTGCTCGTGGTACTCGGGTACGCCCTGACGCGGGTCATCGATCTCCTGGTCGACTGGCAGCGCGGGCGACTCGGTGTCGCGCCGCCGGCGACCAGCCCGCACGACGCCCCGCCCGCCTCCCCGCTCACCGCCACGGCCCGCCAGCGCCTGCTCGAGCGGCAGGCGGTCTATGCCCGGTTCAAGAGCCGGGTGGACGAGGCCATCGAGGCCGCCGTGAACCAGGGCGCAGGCACCTACGGCATGCTCTACGGCATCCGGGACGCCTACGGCGAGCTGCTGCGCTGCGCGCCTGCCAGCATCACCCAGGCCGCCGACAGCGTGATCCGCTGCGTCACGCTGCTGGTCAACCTCGGTCCCTCCGACCAGCGCTTCGCCATGCTCACGCGGTCGCTCCGCTACTTCGACGAGGAGTGCGCCTGCGACCAGGGCCTGCGGCAACCCGCGGTGCGCTCACACCGGGAATTCACGGTGCTCGGCGGCGACCTCGCCGGATCGCTGGCCGCCCGGCTGGCCAACGAGGCCACCGGCCCTGCTACCGGGGCGACTCCCGCACCGACAGAAAGCGGCTCGGGGTCGGCCCGCGCCCGGACGTGACCCAGCCCTCGACCTCGGGCGCCACCAGGTATCGGCGCACGTAGTCGTAGATCGGCAGGACCGGGGCATCGCGGACCAGGATCGTCTCGGCCTGTTCGAGGATCTTCTGGCGCACCGCCGGGTCCGTGGCGCTGTCGGACTCCCGCAGCAGGCGGTCGTACTCCGGGTTCCGGTAGGCGCCATAGTTGTTGGTGTTGTCGCCGGCGAACAGCAGCAGCAGCGCCACCGGGTCATCGAAGCTCGCGAAGTAGCTCCACCGGGCGACGGCGAAATTGCCGGTGCGGATCTGCCGGTTGAGCTGCCCGAAATCCACGTTCACGGGCTGGACCCTCACGCCGACGGCCTGCCACATGGCCGCCAGGGCCACGGCGATCTTCCGGTTCTCCTCGTTCGTGTCGTAGACGTACTCGAAGGACAGCGGGCGTGACGGCCCGTAGCCCGCTGCAGCGAGCAGCCGGCGGGCCTCCGCCTGCCGCTCGGCCATGGGCTTCGACTCCTCGGGCAGGCGGATGCCGTCGTAGTTGCGGAAGTCCGGCCCGACCAGGGAAAAGGTCGGCTTCACGCCGGTGCGGAGCAGCTTGCCGGTGAGGCCCTCGCGATCGATGGCCAGCGTCAGCGCCCAGCGCACCCGGGCATCGGCAAACTCCGGCCGGCGCAGGTTCACCAGCAGGTAGTACACCCCCTGGCTCGGCGCGATCTTGAGTGCGTCGGGCATCTCCCGGCGCAGGCGGTCGATCTCGTCGGGCGGGAAGTTCAGGATCTGGTGCAGTTCTCCGGCGCGAAAGCGCCGGAGCGAGGTGGCGAGGTCCTGGGTCGGGTACCACTCCACGAATTCCGTGGGGACCGCCGCCACGGACCGATAGCGGGGATTGCGCCGCAGCTTCGTCACGGTCTGGGGAACACGCTCGGCCAGGGTGTAGGCCCCGTTGGTCACCATGTGCTCGGGCCGGGTCCAGTTGCCGCCGTGCTTCTCGATGACGTGCCGGGGCGCGGGGGCCACGATCAGGTTGCCGACCAGGTCGAGGAAATAGGGCGCGGGGGCCGTCAGCCGCATCACCAGGGTCCGGGGATCGGGGGCACTGACGCCGAGCTTCTCGGGCGGCAGCTTGCCGGTGACGATGTCCCGGGCATTCTCCACCAGGTAGAACTGGCCGGCGATCGGCGAGCCGACTGCCGGCGTCACCAGGCGTCGGTAGCCGTAGACGAAATCCTCGGCGGTCAGGGGCGTGCCGTCGGACCACTGGAGACCTGCGCGCAGGCGGAAGGTGTAGGTGAGCCCGTCGGGGCTGACGGTCCAGCTCTCGGCGCAGCCGGGCTCGAGGCCCAGCGCCGCGTCCTTGGCGAGCAGGCCCTCGAAGAGGTCGTTGATGATGGGTGCCGCGAGCGTGCCCGAGGCGACCACGGGATCGAGGGTCGGGGCATCGGCCGACGTCCCGCGGCGGAGGACGCCGGCGGCGTCGGCCCCCGCCGCCAGGAGGACCAGCGCCAGCAGCACGGTGGGACGGGATGGGATGTTCATTGGACCTCCAGGAAGCGGGACGGGGGCGTGCCGATGGCGCCGTCCCACCAGCCCTTCACGCGGGCGGATACCAGGGACTTGCCCTGGTAGTAATAGATGGGGATGACCGGCTGGGCGGCGTTGAGCACCGCCTCCGCCTCCTCGAACAGGCGCATCCGGCCGGGCCCGGCGGCGAGGTTGGACTGCTGCAGGAGCTCATCGTAGCGGGCGTCGCGCCAGCCCGCCCAGTTGGTGGGTGACTGGCTGCCGTAGTGCTGGAGCAGCGCCATGGGATCCTCGTACAGGGAGAAGGCGGACGAGCGGGCCACGGCGAAGTTGCCGGCCCGGAGCAGGCCGACCAGTGCCCCGGCCTCCAGGTTGCTCACCTCGGCCCGGACGCCGATGGCCTGCCACATGGCGGCCACGGCCACCATGATCTGGCGGTTCTCCTCCTGGGTGTCGTAGACCACGGGCAGGACCAGCGGCCGGTCGGGCCCGAAGCCCGCGGCCGCGAGCAGGCGGCGGGCTTCGGCCTGGCGCGCAGCGGGCGCGAGGCCCTCCTCCGCGGTCCGCAGGCCCGGGTATCCGCCGATGCCCGGGCTCACGAGGGACCAGGCCGGGCGCACGCCCGTCTTCAGCAGCTGGTAGGCGATGGCGTCCCGGTCGATGGCCAGCGACAGCGCGCGCCGGACCCGGACATCGTCCAGCGGCTTGCGCGACAGGTTCAGCGCCAGCAGCCAGGTCGCGTGCATGGGGCCGCCGTGCAGGACGTCCGGTTGGTTCTGCCGGACCCAGTCGAGGTCCTCGGGCGCGAGGTTCAGGACCACGTCGATCTCGCCGGCACGGAAGCGGCGGAAGGCGGTGCCGAGGTCCGGGACCACGTGCCAGATGACCTCGTCGATCCGCACGCCGGCCGCCTCCCGGTAGCGCGGGTTGCGGACGAGGCGGACGTATTCCTGGGGAACGCGCCCGGCCAGCAGGTACGGTCCATTGACGACCAGGTTGCCGGGCCGGGTCCAGTCGCGCCCCACCCGCTCGACCACGTGCCGGGGCACCGGGGCGCCCTGGGTGTTGGCCAGGACCTGCAGCAGGTACGGCACCGGATACTCGAGTTCGAGCACCAGCGTGCGGTCGTCGGTGGCGCGCACGCCGAGGGCCTCGGGCGGCAGGCGACCCTGCATGACGGCGCGGGCATTGCGGAGGAAGAGGAACAGGCCGGCGCTGCGGGCCCCCGTGGCCGGGTCGAGCAGGCGCCGGTAGGCATAGGCGAAATCGCCGGCGGTGAGGGGCACCCCGTCGGACCAGACCAGGCCGGGCCGCAGGCGGAAGGTCCAGGCGAGGCCGTCCGGCGCCACCGTCCAGCTCTCCGCCGCGGCCGCCTCGGGCAGCTTCGACGGGCCCCGCCCCACGAGCCCCTCCGTGAGGTCGGAGAGCACCGGGGCGGCCAGCGTCCCGGAGCCCAGGGTGGGGTCCAGGGACGTCGGCTCGGCCGCGATCGTGCGGTGCAGGCTGGTGGCAGCGAGGGCCGGTGCGGCGAGAAGCAGCAGCAGGAGCGCCCGTAGGAGCGCCGACCGGCGCGATCCCACGCAGATCGCGCCTGAAGGCGCTCCTACCCCGGCCGTTCCTGCCATTGCCTGGCCTGCCCGCCAGCGCCCGCCATGAGCGGCACGGACTCGAGCACCCAGCCGCGGGGGTTCTCCCGCCGGGCCGGGCTGGGAATGGCACGGACGACGCGTCCTTCGTCCCGGGCGAGCGCCGCCTCGTCGATGCGCCAGCCGCGTTGCTGCCACTCGAGCAGCCGCTCCCGGTACCGGGACACGGCCCGGTCCGCGGGCATCAGCAGCTCGTGGCTGTTGGTCTCCGGCGTATAGAAGGGCTCCAGGTCGGCAAGTACCGCCTGGTCCTGCTCCCGGACGAAGGCGTTGCGGGTGCTGAAGCGGGCATCGTGCTCCGCGCCCAGCAGGAAGGTGCGCGTCTGCACGAGGAAGGTGCGGACGGTGGTGGCGTCGACCGGCGTCTTGAAGACGTTCTGGTGGATGGAGAAACCCGGGCCCGGGTTGATGCGGGTGACCATGCACGTGGGGCCATGGTGGTAGGTGCCGGCAGTGACTTCCGCATTGCTGGTGCGGCCAGCGGCTGCCTTCATCTTCTCGTCGTGGAGCGGCGGCGAGTAATAGGTGGTCATGAAGCCGCAGCCCCACTCCTGCTCCTCGATGGCGAGTTCCGGAACCCGGGAATCGCCCTCCTTGCCGGAAAACCCGTGGGTGGTGTGCACGAACTCGTTATGGGCCGGATCGAGGCCGTTCTCGATGGTGCGGCGATAGTCCGCGGTGTTCAGGTACTCGTCGAGCTGGGCGTGCCACCCGGGCTGGCCGTATTCGGGGATGGGCATGATGTCCGGGCGCTCGCCCTCGGGCAGGTCACCGAGGAAGACGTGGACCAGGCCGTAGCGTTCCTCCACCGGGTAGGCGTCGACCCGCGCGCGGACGGGGATGCGGGCCCCGGCGCCGATGGAGGGGATGCGGGTGCAGCGTCCCTCCCCGTCGAACTGCCAGCCGTGGTAGGGGCACTCGATGCAGTCACCCTTCACCTTGCCGCCGGCGAGGGACCCGCCCCGGTGGACGCACACGTTGGCGAGGCAACGGGCCCCGCCAGAATCCCGGAACAGCACGAAGTTCTGGCCCAGCATCCGCACCCGGACCGGCTGGTCACCCAGCTGGTCGCTGCGCAGCGCCGCGTACCAGAAGTTGATGTACACCCTACTTCGAGGCCTCCATCTTCTGGCCCCAGGCCGGGTTGAACGGCACGTAGTTCTCCTTGCCGAGGTTCAGCGAGGAGACGTCCATGACGAAGGTGCGGATGCCGCCCATGAAGCCGTCGCCTGTGGCGCGCCCCCAGTTCATCTTCTTCCCGTCCGGGGAGATGTGGGCCAGGATGTCGAGCTTGTCGTAATAGGTCAGCTGCTTCGGCTCGCCACCGGCCAGGTCCCCCAGCATGATTTCCCAGTTGGTCGGGGTCACGGCCCGCACGTAGACGTAGTGGCGGCCGTCCGGCGCCGGCGTCGGGTGCCAGTTCATGCCCCGGTCGAAGGTGTGCCGCCGCCAGTCGGTGCCGTCCCGGTTGATCGTGAAGATCGTCATCGGGGTGGGCTTCACCTTGTTGTCGTAGTCGGCCTTCAGCCAGGCGCGGAAGATGATGGTCTTGTTGTCCGGGAGGAAGAACGGCGCGCCCTCCTGCCAGTCGGCCGTCCTCGTCACCTGGAACTGCTCGCCGGTGGTGACCCGCTGCACCCAGATGTCCATCAGGCCATCGATCTGGCGGCCGTAGGCCAGCCACTGGCCATCCGGCGACACCGAAACCTCGGCCTCGTAGTACTTGTTGTCGGTCATGCGGCGGACATTCTTGCCGCGCCAGTCGGACAGGTAGATCTCGCCGCCTTGTGGGTAGTCGTTGGAGTCAGACCAGTTGCCGACCGGCATCTGCATGTTGTCCCGGGTCGAGGTCCAGACGACCGTCTCGCCATCCGGGAAGAAGTAGGAGCAGGCGTCCTGGCCCCGGTCGTTGACGCGCCACATCTCCTTGCCATCGTCCGAGAAGATCCAGGTGAGGGCGCCGTTGGTGCCCTGGAGGGTCTTGATGGCATCGGGGTCGCGGGTCTGGGCGATGAGGTGCTTCGAATCCGGGGCCCAATAGGCCTCCGCCGCCTCCATCGGGATCGGCACCATGAAATAGGGCAGCTCCCGGGGATCCGGTGGCGGAAGCTTCGGCAGCGGCTTGG
>CALGMY010000012.1 GCA_937958785.1 uncultured Gammaproteobacteria bacterium
GCGCGGCTGGCCGGGCCCCGGGCGGAACCGTGCAGCGCCTGAGGATCGGCACCCGGGGCTCGCCACTGGCCCTCGCCCAGAGCCGCATCGTGGCGACCGCGCTGCGCCGCCTGGACCGGGGACTCGCCGTGGACCTCGTCACCGTCGCGACCCGCGGGGACGCGGACCGGACGACACCGCTCACCGACGTCCGGGATCCGGGCTTCTTCTCAGCCGAGCTCGACGAGGCGCTGCTCGCCGGCGACGTGGATGCCTGCGTCCACTCCCTAAAGGACCTGCCGCCATTGCGCCACCCCGGCATCCAGCGGGCCGCACTGCCGCCCCGCGCCGACCCGCGGGACGTGATCGTCTGGCGCGGTGACGTGCCGGGTCGTATCGCCGCCGGTGGCCCGCTGCGGATCGGTTCATCCTCAGTGCGCCGCCAGGGCAACGTGGCCGACTGCCTCGCCTGGGCACTGCCCGCCGGCAGGCCCGTGCAGCTCGCCTTCGCACCGGTGCGGGGTCCCGTGGATGGCCGCCTCGCCCGGCTGCACCTGCCAACCGCCGATCCCGCGGCACTCGATGGTGTCGTGCTCGCCCTCGCAGGGCTCGCGCGCCTCTGGGACGACCCGGCCGGCCAGGCCATCCTCGAACCGCTCCTCGCCGGCGTGCGCTGGACAGTGCTGCCGCTTGGCCAGTGCCCCGCCGCCGCCGGGCAGGGCGTGCTGGCCGTCGAGTGCCGCGCGGGCGACGGACTGGCGCTGGCCCTGCTGCGCGGACTGCACGACCCGCGGACGGCGGAGCTGGTGGCTGCCGAGGAATCCGCCCTGGCGACGGTGCCCACCGCCGACCGGCCAGCCTTCGGCGCGACCGCCGTGCTGCACGCGGAACTCGGCCCCGTGTGCTTCGTGCGCGGCACCGGGGCCGCCGGACCCGCCGGGTGGCTGGTCTGGAACCGGCCGCCGGCGCCGGCAGGCCCGGCCACCGGCTTCGACGGCATCGCCTGGCAGCGGGCCTGCACGCGGCAGCCCGCGGGGCCCCAGCCGGACCTGGAACGCCTGCGGCCGGGTGCCGCGGTCTTCGCGGCCTACTGGCACGCCCTGGAGCAGCAGGTGATACCCGCCGGCGTGCGCCTGTGGACCAGCGGCGTGGAGAGCTGGCGCCGGCTCGCGGCCCGGGGTCACTGGGTCGAGGGATGCGGCGACAACCTGGGCTTCGACGCACTCCGGGCAACGCTCGCGACCCCGGTGCTCGGGCTGCCGCCGCTGCGGGAGTGGACGGCGCTGACCTACCGCTGGGCGCTGCCGGGCTGGCGCGCCGCCGGCATCGGCCGCGTCCTCGCGACCTATGACATCCTGCCACCTGCGGATGCGGCGACCATCGCGGAACTCGAGGCCGCCGCCGCCGGGGCCACGCACTGCTACTGGAGCAGCGCCGAGCAGTACCTCGCCCTGCGCACGGCCGTCGCGGCGTCCGCGCACCACGCCTGCGGCGCCGGCAAGACGCTCGCGTCCCTGCGGGCCGCGGGCCTCGATCCCCAGCCCTTCCCGAACGGCCGCGAGTGGCAGCGGTGGCTGCAGGCATGAGCGGACCCGTGCGCCTGCGGCGCAACCGGGACAACCGGCACATCCGCGAGCTCACCCGCAGCGTGCGGGTTCACCCGGAGCAGCTGATCCAGCCACTGTTCGTCGTGGAGGGCCTCGCCGGCCGGGTGGCCGTGCCGGGCCTCACAGACGTGTGGCGGGAGACGCCGGAGAGCCTGCTGCGCCAGGTTGAGGCGGACCTCGAGGCCGGCATCCGCAAGTTCCTGTTGTTCGGCGTGCCCGCGACGAAACGCGACCGGGGCTTTTCCCAGGCGTTCACCAGCGCCCGCATCGCCGATCTCAAGGCCCGGTTCGGCGCCGACCTGTGGGTCGCAGTGGACGTCTGCCTCTGTTCCTACACGACCCACGGGCACTGCGGCATCCTGACCGACGACCACACCCATCTGGACAACGACGTGACCGTGGCCGCGCTCGCCGACGCGGCCCTCGCGTTCGCCCAGGCGGGCGCCGACTGCATCGCGCCCAGCGACATGCAGGACGGCCGGGTGGCTGCGATCCGCGCCCGGCTCGATGCGCACGGCTTCGGGCGACGGGCGCTGATGAGCTACGCGGCCAAGTTCCACTCGGCGTTCTACGGCCCGTTCCGGCTGGCCGCGGACTCGGCACCGGCCCGGGATGGCGCCCTCTCCGACCGGGCCAGCTACCAGATCGATCCGGGCCGGCCCGACGACGCGCTGCTGGCGGCCCGCCGGGACGCGGACGAGGGTGCCGACATCCTCATGGTGAAGCCGGCACTGCCTTACCTGGATGTGCTGGCCCGCCTGTCGGCGGAGGTGCCGCTGCCGTGGGCTGTGTACCAGACCAGCGGCGAGCAGGCCGGCCTCGACCTGGCGGCAACCGCGGGGCTCGCCGACGCGCGCCGGGCCCAGCTCGAGGCCTGGACGGCCTGCGTGCGGGCCGGTGCCCGGATGGTCATCAGCTACGCGGCGCGCCGGGCAACAGGCTATCTGGCGTCGGAGGACTGAGCCGTCATGACGCGCTCCGCGGACCTCTACGCCCGCGCCCTTGCCGTCACGCCAGGCGGCGTGCACTCGCCCGTTCGGGCCTTTGGCCGCGTCGGCGGCACGCCGGTGTTCGTGCGGGCGGCGCGGGGCAGCCGGCTCGAGGACGCGGACGGGCGGCATTACCTGGACTTCTGCCTGGCCTTCGGCCCGCTGATCCTCGGCCACACCCATCCCCGGGTGCTGGCCGCCATTGAGTCCGCCGCCGCGCGGGGCTGGAGCTTCGGCACGGCGGAGGCCGGTTCCCTCGAGCTTGCCGAGCTCATCACCGGCCGCCTGCCCTGGGTCGAGCGGCTGCGCTTCGTGAACTCCGGCACGGAAGCCGTGATGACGGCGCTGCGCCTCGCCCGTGCCGCCACCTCCCGGTCCCTGCTGCTGAAGTTCGCGGGCTGTTACCACGGCCACGTGGACTCCATGCTGATCCGCGCGGGCTCCGGCCTCGCGGGCGAGGCGGACAGCGCCGGGGTGACGGCGGGCGTGGCGGCCGACACGGTCGTGCTGCCCCTGGACGACATCCCGGCACTGGAAGGACTGTTCGCCACCCGCGGCCGCGAGCTGGCCGCGGCCATCATCGAGCCGCTGCCGGCCAATCACGGACTCCTGCCCCAGCGCCAGGAGTTCCTCGATGCCCTCGCCTGGCAGTGCCAGCAGCACGGCGCGCTGCTGATCTTCGACGAGGTCATCACGGGCTTCCGCACCGCCTTCGGCGGCATGGCCGAGATCACCGGCATCCGGCCGGACCTTGTCACCTACGGCAAGATCATCGGTGGCGGCTTTCCGGTCGGGGCCTTCGGCGGCCGGCGCGAATTGATGGAACTCGTGGCGCCCCTCGGGCCCGTGTACCAGGCCGGCACGCTGGCGGCGAATCCGTTGGCCATGGCTGCCGGACTCGCGACGCTCCGGGAGCTGGCCGATGGCACCGCCTATCTGGCGCTGGAGGACAGCGGCCGGATGCTGGAGGGACTCCTGCGCGGCGTGCCGGGCCTGCGCCTGCAGCGCCGGGGCTCGCTATTCTGGCTGGTGCTGGACGAGCCGGGGGCCGGGCCGGGCGCCGGTTCCGTCATCCGGACGCCGGGGATGGTTCCCGGCGCGACGGTCGAGCGCTACCCCGCCCTCTTCCACGCGCTGCTGGCAGCCGGCATCTACCTGCCCCCCAGCCCTTACGAGGTGGGCTTCCTGTCCACCGCCCACACGGACCATGACCTGCATGCCCTGGCCGCCGCCCTGCAGAAGGCGCAAGAAGTGAACTGACGATACTCGGGTCCGTCACCCGCTGGCGAAGCTGGTGTCCGGTACCTTTTTCGGGACCCCTTCTTCTCCTATTTCGCAGAGCCAGTCGACTGGCCGCGCAACAGCCACCAGGCGACGATGCCGACTGCACCCACCGTCACCACCAGCCCGTAGGCCAGGAACATGGCGGTGGAGAAGCCGAGCGCCACCCCGCGGGTGATGTTCAGCACCGCGTGCCAGACCACCGCCGCGAGCGCGCTCTGCGTCCGCTCCCAGAGGAACGTGAGCCAGACCGACGCGGACAGGATGCCGAGGCCGAAGCCCAGGAACTGGGGCAGGCCGAACTCGGGCCGGCCGAGGAAGAACGGCAGGTGCCAGAGCCACCAGGCCGGGAAGAGCAGCAACGTCGCGGGCAGGCGCCGGTGGCGCTCCAGCAGCTGCGGCAGCAGGTAGCCCCGCCAGCCCGGCTCCTCGCCCAGCGCCTGCAGGATCGCGCCGACCAGCACGAGATCCAGCACGGCGTGCAGCGTGCCGAGGCGGCCGGCGGCCAGCGCGTCGAACGAAGGCGGCGCGCCGGACTGGAGCGTGACGATCCCGGCCGCCAGGACCAGGAACGCGATCGGCGACAGCAGGGTGAGGCCCCAGCCCGCGCCGCCGAGCCGCCAGTCCGCGAGGCTCCGCCGGAAGGCCGCGATCGCCGCGGCACCCCCGGTGCGCTTCAGCACGATCCAGGCCGCGATGAAGGGCCCGAAGGCGCCCACCGCCTCCCAGGCATCGGGCAGGCCCAGGTCCACGATGCCGCGCTTCTGGGCGGCAAGCGGCAGGACCGTGACCCAGGTCCAGAGGTAGGCCAGGGCGAGGTAAGCCAGCAGGGGGCGCTTTTCCATGGCTGCAGGCTAGCCGGAACCGGGAACGGCGTCACGATCGGCCGCTGCACCGTTCAAGATCCGGTCAAACCGACCGACACAGCAGAGCATCTCTCCGGGAACCTCGGCACATGGAAAGTTTCGACCTCTTGGTGATCGGCAGCGGACCGGGCGGCCAGCGGGCCGCCATCCAGGCGGCGAAACTGGGCAAGCGGGCGGCGGTGATCGAGCGCCGGGAAATCGTCGGCGGCGTCACCGCCCACACCGGCACGATCCCCAGCAAGACCCTGCGCGAAGCGGTGCTCTACCTCTGCGGCTGGCGCGAGAAAGGCATCTACGGGCGCAGCCACCGGGTGAAGGCGGACATCACCGCCGAGGACCTGCTGGAGCGCCTCAACATCACCGTCCGCCACGAGATCGAGATCATCCAGCACCAGCTGTCCCGGAATGGCGTGCGGGTGATCAGTGGCCTCGCGAAGTTCCTGGACGCCCACACCGTACAGGTCACCAACGTGGCGGGCCACAGCGCGGAGTACCGGGCCGAGCATGTGGTCATCGCGACGGGCACCGTGCCCCACCGGCCTGCCAACATCCCCTTCGACGACGAGACCATCATCGACAGCGATGGCCTGCTGCACATCCGCTCGATCCCCCGGTCGATGGTGGTGATCGGTGCCGGCGTGATCGGCGTGGAGTACGCGACGATCTTCAGTGCACTCGATGCGAGGATCACCCTCATCGACTCCCGGAACACGATCCTCGACTTCGTGGACGCGGACATCGTGGACGAGTTCCGGCACGACCTGCAGTCCCGGGGCATCCAGCTGCGCCTCGGCGAGGACGTGGCGAGCGTCGAGAAGTGCGCCGACGGCAAGGTGCTGACGGTCCTGAAGAGCGGCAAGCGGATCAGGAGCGACCTGCTGATGGCGGCATCCGGGCGCATGGGCGCGACCGCCGACCTGGACCTCGCCAGGGCCGGCCTCGCCGCAGACGACCGGGGACGACTGACGGTGGGCCCGACCTACCAGACCAACGTGCCGCACATCTACGCCGTCGGGGACGTGATCGGCTTCCCTGCCCTCGCCTCCACGTCCGCCGAGCAGGGGCGCCTCGCGGCCTGCCACGCCTTCGCCGCCTCGACGGACAGCAGCCCGGAGCACTTCCCCCTGGGCATTTATGCGGTGCCCGAGATCAGCATCGTGGGCAAGACCGAGAGCCAGCTGCGGAAGGAAGGCATTGCCTACGAGACCGGCGTCGCCCGGCTGCGCGAGACGGCCCGGGGCCAGATCCAGGGCGTGCAGGAGGGCCTGCTGAAGCTCCTCTTCGACCTGAAGGACCACAAGCTGCTCGGCGCCCACATCGTGGGCGAGGGCGCCACGGAGCTGATCCACATCGGCCAGGCGGTGATGGCCCACGGGGGCACCCTGGAGTACTTCGTGGGCGCCGTCTTCAACTACCCGACCTTCGCCGAGGCCTACAAGATCGCCGCCCTGGACGCCTGGAACCGCGTCCGCGCCTGAATTGGGGACATGCCTATTTTGGCACTGCACGAGCAGCTCGTGCAGTGCCAAAATAGGCATGTCCCCAATTCAGGCCCGTCCATGCGCTTCCTGAAACGCCTGCTCCTGGGCCTCCTGGCCCTGCCCGTCCTGGCGGTCGCCGGGCTGTTCATCGCCCAGCCCACCCTGACGACCCGCCTGGTCGGCCTCGCCTTCGGCGGTGACCAGGGCCCCCGCGCCACCGTCGCGGGAGGCCAGGTGCCCGAGCTTCCGCTGGCAACGGAGGGACAGCGGACGATCCCCGCCACCGCCCTCGACCAGGCCATCGCCCTCGGTGCCGCCACCGGGTCCCACGCCCTACTCGTCTGGCAGGGCGGCGCGCTGCAGCTCGAGCACTACTACCCCGGTTACGACGCGACCACGATCACTTCGACCCAGTCCATGCACAAATCCGTGCTGGCCCTGCTGGTGGGCATCGCCATCGATCAGGGCCTGATCAGCTCGGTGGACGAGCCGGTGGCGACCTACATTCCCGAGTGGTCAGGCGATGACCGGCGGTACATTACGATCAGGCACCTGCTTCAGCAGTCGAGCGGCATCGACTTCCCGGGCTTCACCGGACTGCTGCGAATGACCCTCGGGGGCAACGTGACGCCCTACACCCTGGAGCGGGGCGTCATCGATCCGCCCGGGGCGCGCTTCGAATACAACAACATCAACCCGGAAACTCTCGGGATCCTGCTCCAGCGGGTCACCGGCACGCCCTACTCCGAATACCTGCGCGAAAACTTCTGGCAGTACGTCAGCGACGCCCCGGCCCGCGTACTGCTCGACGACGACGAACATCGCGTACCAATCACGTTCTGCTGCCTGGACGCGCCCGCGCGAAGCTGGCTGCGCGTGGGCCTCCTGTACCTCAGCGGTGGGCGGGTGGGTGATCGGCAGGTGGTGCCAGAAGGCTGGATGCGCGACGTCGTGACCCCGTCTCCCGCGAATCCGAACTACGGCTACCTGACCTGGCTCGGCACCACCTGGCAGGAGGTGCGGACCTACAACTCGAAGTCCTCGGCCGTCGCCAACCACTCGGAGGCCTTCGCAGCCCCGGACGTGATCTACTTCGACGGCTTCGGCGGCCAGCGGGTCTACGTGGTGCCTTCCCGTGAGCTGGTGATCGTGCGCACCGGTGACCAGCAGTTCGAGTGGGACGACTCGGCGCTCGCCAACCTGCTCATCCGGGCCGCGCCGGCACCGTAGGAGCGCCGAGCGGCGCTCCTGCAATGCACCCCATGCACACCACCACCCTTCGCGGCATCGGTTTCATGCTCGTGGCCGTCGCGAGCTTCGCGGGGATGGACGCGGTGCTGAAGGTCCTGGCGGGCGTCTACCCGCCGCTGCAGGTGGGCGCCCTGCGGGGCGCCTCCTCCCTGCCCTTCGTGCTGGCCACGGTCGCCTGGTCCGGGACCTGGCGGGACCTGCGCGTGGTCCGCTGGCAGCTGCACCTCGCCCGTGGCGTGCTGGCGCTCATCATGATCTGGGGATTCGTCGCCGCCGTAGCGGTGCTCTCGCTCGCCGACGCCTACGCGATCTTCTTCATCGCGCCGCTGCTGGTGACGGCCGCGGCGGTGCCGATCCTCAAGGAGCGCGTGGACTGGCGCCGGTGGGTCGCGATCGGCGTCGGCCTGTCGGGCGTGCTCTGGATGCTCCAGCCGGGCGGCGCCGCCCTGGACCTCATCGGCGCGCTGGGCGCCCTGGCCGCGGCCGTGGCCTACGCGCTGGCCTCCGTGTCCGTGCGCGTGATGACGCGCACCGAGACCACGGTGTCCCTCGTGTTCTGGTTCCTGGTGCTGCTCACGATCTTCGCGGGCCTGCTGGCGCTGCCCGGCTGGGTGCCGGTGCAGGATGAACACTGGCCCTGGCTGGCCCTGCTCGGCATCTTCGGTGCGCTCGGCCAGCACTTCGTCACCGAGGCGTTCCGGGCGGCGCCGGCCTCGGTCATCGCACCCTTCGAGTACACCGCCATGCTCTGGGCCGTGGCCATCGACTGGGTGTTCTGGGACACCTGGCCCGCCAGCCGCATCTGGCTGGGCGCGGGCCTCATCATCGCCTGCGGGTTGTACCTGATCTGGCGGGAGCGCCAGCAGCACCAGAAGCTGACCGCGGCCGCGGTGGCGGACACGCCGGTGCCCTGAAGCAGCCGCGGGGGCAGCCCAAGCCGCCCCCGCGGCGCATCGTCAGAAGGTGTAGATGAGGCTTGCCGAAAGCAGGTCGATGTCCACGTCGGAGACCTCGAAGACCTCGTACTCGGCACGGATCTGGAACGACGCGATGTGGAAGCGGGCGCCCACCCCGTAAGCCAGGTCGGAGCCATCATCGCTCGCGACCTCGATGCCGTCGACACTGGAATCTCCGTCCCAGGCCGCCATGCCGACCTTCCCGAACACCCCCACCGGGCCCAGGTTGACGCCGGCGATGCCGAAGAGCGCCAGCGCGGTGGCATCGATCTCTGCCTCCGACCCCAGGATCTGGTCGTCCGGCTCTCCGAAATCGATGTACTCGAGCTCGACGCCAAGGTCCACGAGCGGGACGATGCCGAAGTTGTAGCCCGCGATGAGTTTGTAGGCGGTGTCGTCACCGTCGAAGCTGAAGGTCCCGAAACCCTCGCCGCCATCCAAGCTTTCGTCGATAGACGCTTGGCCTAGGCCCGCCCCGATGTAGAAGCCGCTGTCCCCGCCCGCGTAGGCGGACGCGGAGAACATGGCTGCCGTCAGCAGGCTGCCGACCGCCAGTGCCTTTGTTGCGTTCATGGATACTCCCCTGTGTTGAGACGCGCCGGGAGTGTAGCACCGCGGCTACAATCGGGGCTGGCCGGGAGACCTGCCCCATGCTCGATCGCCGTGAGTTCAGCCGCTCGCTGCTGGCCGCCGCCGCCACGCTGGCCGGGACGGCCCCTGCCAGGGCCGGGGACCCGGCGATGCCCCCGACCCTCCGGGACGCCGCGACCGCCCTCCGCCGCGGCGCCGTCTCCCCCCTGGAACTCACCGAAGCCTGCCTCGATCGCATCGCCACCCAGAATCCCCGGCTGAACGCCTTCATCACCGTGACGGCCGACGAGGCGCTGGCCACGGCCCGGGAGCGCGCCCGGGAGCTCAAACGGGGCCGCCGGCGCGGCCTCCTGCACGGCATCCCGCTGGCCCTGAAGGACAACATCGACACGGCGGGGGTGCGCACCACCGCCGCGGCGAAGGGCTTCGCCGACCGCGTACCCGCCGCCGACGCGGCCGTCGTCCGCCGCCTGAAGGACGCGGGCGCCATCCTGCTCGGCAAGCTGAACATGGACGAGTGCGCCTATGGCGTGACCTCGACCAGCGGCGCCTTCGGCCCCGTCCGCAATCCCTGGCAGGAGGCGCGCGTGGCGGGCGGCTCGTCGGGCGGGCCGGCCGCGGCGGTCGCCGCCGGCCTCTGCTACGGCGCGCTCGGCACCGACACCGGCGGCTCCATCCGCCAGCCCGCCGCCTGGTGCGGCATCACCGGCATGAAGCCCACCGCCGGCCTGGTGAGCGCCCGGGGCGTGATCCCCCTGTCCTGGTCCCTGGACCACGTGGGCCCCATGACGCGCACGGCGGCGGACGCGGCGCTGCTGCTCCAGGCGATCGCGGGCCTCGATCCGCTGGACCCGGCCAGCGTGGACCACCCCATCGAGGACTACGCCGGCGCACTCACCCGTTCCACCCGGCGGCTCCGCCTCGGCCTGCCGCGCGGCGAGTGGTTCCAGGACCTGGACCCGGAAGTGGCAGCGGCGGTCAACGAAGCCCTGGTCGTGCTCCGGGACCTCACGGCGGGGACTCGCGACGTGGACCTGCCCCCGGTACCGAACCTGTCCCTGCTGTTCGTGGAGGCGGCCGCGTACCTCAAGCCCGCCCTCGCCGCGGACCCGGACGGCTTCTCGCAAGGCATCCACGCCCTGGTGGCAACCGGCGGGCGCATCAGCGCGACTGACTACGCGGAAGCGAAACGCCAGCTCGCCCTCGCCCGCCACGCGATCCGCACCGTCTTCGCGGACGTGGACCTCCTGGTGACGCCCACCACGCCGGACCTGCCCTCGCGGGTCGACGCCGGCGCCGGCCCGCCGCGCCGGGGGCCGCCGCTCTCGGCACGC
>CALGMY010000013.1 GCA_937958785.1 uncultured Gammaproteobacteria bacterium
GCGGCGCAGGTCGCCGACGCCCGGGCCTTCGCCGGGGCGGGGGCGAGCTGGATCAGCTTCCACCCGGAGGCAAGCCTGCACGTGGACCGGACGATCAGCCTGATCCGCGAGCTGGGCTGCAGCCCGGGCCTGGTGCTGAACCCGGCAACGCCGGTCGACTGGCTGGACTACACGCTGCCTGCGCTCGACCTGGTGCTGGTGATGTCCGTGAATCCGGGCTTCGGCGGCCAGGCCTTCATTCCCTCCAGCCTCGGCAAGCTGCGGGTGATCCGGGAACGCATCAGGTTGCTCGGCAGGCCCGTGCGACTCGAAGTCGACGGCGGGATCAAGCCCGACAACATCCGGGCGGTGGCAGAGGCCGGCGCCGACGTGTTCGTGGCCGGCTCGGCGATCTTCGGCAGCAAGGACTACGCCGCGACGATTGCCCGCATGCGCAGCGAAATAGGCCCGTAGGAGCGCCTTCAGGCGCGAAGGTGCGGAGTCGCGCCTGAAGGCGCTCCTGCGGCGCTCCTACGGCATTGGTGGTTACAGCCCGACGGCCTTGAGCTTCGGCTTCGGCCGCGCGTTGTAGACGACGATGGTCTTGCCCGTGGCGGTGATCAGGCCCTGGTCCTCCAGCACCTTCAGCACCCGCCCCGCCATCTCGCGGGAGCAGCCGACGAGCCGTGACAGTTCCTGGCGGCTCACCTTGATCTGCATGCCTTCCGGATGGGTCATCGCGTCGGGCTCGTTGCAGAGGTCCATGATGGCGTGGGCAACGCGGCCCGTGACATCGACGAACGCCAGGTCGCCAAGCTTGCGGTTGGTGCGGTCGAGGCGGGTGGCGAGCTGGGTGGCCAGCTCGAAGACGAGGCCCGGGCTCTCGCTGGCGATCTGCCGGAAGCGGGGGTAGTTCATCTCCGCGATCTCGGAGCTGACCCGGGTGCGTACCCAGGCACTCCGGGCGGGTTGTTCGTGGAAGAGGCCCATCTCGCCGAAGAACTGGCCCTTGTTCAGGTACGCCAGGACCATCTCGTTGCCGTCCTCGTCCTCGATCATCACTTCGACGGAGCCGTCGATGATGTAGTAGAGGCTGTCGGGCATGTCGCCCGCATGGATCATCACCGTCTTGCCGGGAACCGTCCGTACGCGGCAGTACGTCAGGAAGCGGTTGATCGCCGGGACGTCACTCAGAGCCTTGCCAGTCGCAGCCATTGCAGTCTCCCCAATAAACCAAGCCAAAATCCGTTTCAGCCCACCCCATTGCCCCGGCTCGCAAACCGCATCTGGCGCGAACCAGGGCGAGGAATATGTTGAATCCGGGAGCTACGGTAGACGAAGCCCGCGGCACCGTGAACTGGCACGTGCCGGATTTGTGATGCCCCTCACAAAGGCCGGCCCTAGAACCGGTGGGCGAGGCTGGTCATCACCCGGGCGGCGAGGCGCATCCCGGTGCGGACGGGCCCCGGCAGGTCGGCGCCGCCCAGCTCCCGGGCGAGGCTGGCATGCCCCGCCTCGTCGGTCCGCATCTGGCGGACGATTTCCCGGCTCGGGAGGTCCCCGGCGGGCAGCCGATCCAGGTGGCCGGTGAGGTGGTCTTCAACCTGCCGCTCGGTTTCGACGACGAAGCCGAGGCCGGTGGCCCGCCCGAGCAGCCCCGCCGTGGCGCCCAGGGCGAAGCTGCCGGCGTACCAGACCGGGTTGAGCAGGCTGGTGCGGCTACCGAGGTCCGTGACCCGCTCCGCGCACCAGGCGAGATGGTCCTGCTCGTCCCGGGCGGCATCCAGCAGGGACTGCCGGAGGGCGGGATCCCGGGTGGTGAGGGCCTGGCCCCGGTACAGGGCCTGGGCAGCGACCTCCCCGGCGTGGTTGACCCGCATGAGCGCGGCCGCGCTCGCGCGCTCCGCTGCCGAGAGGGCAGGCCGGGGTGTCGCCGCGGCCGGATTCCGGCGCGCAGACCCGGTGGTGCCGGCGAGCGTGCGGAGCCCGTGGTCGAGTTCCCCCAGCACCACGTCAACCAGGTGGACGATGGCCATGGCGGCGATTATGGTAGCGGCCCGCCGCACCGGGCAACCCGCCCGGCGGCTGCCATCGGGAGAACTTCGCATGACCCCTTCGCCTTTCGTCCCGGCCCTGCGCGCCGCGGCCGTCCTGCTCGGCCTCGGCGGCCTCGCCCTGCCCGCGTCGGCCCAGGTCGATACCGGCATGGCCGCCGTGGCCCCTGCCGACAAGAAGTCCGGGGACTCGCCCTGGTCCGCCAAGATCGCCGCTGGCTACGCGGAAACCAGCGGCAACTCGGAGAGCTCGGCCGCCAACTTCAAGGGCGAGGGGCGCTACGACAAGGACCGCTGGCACCACATCCTGGGCGCCACCGCCGTGGGCACCAGCAGCGCCGCGGACCGGGACTCGGAGTCGGAGACCACCGCGGAGGCCTACTGGGCCGGCTGGCAGTCCCAGTACGACATCACCGAGGCGTTGTATGGCTTCGGATCCGTCGACTGGTACAAGGACCGCTTCAGTGCCTATGACCAGCAGCTCTACGAGGCCCTCGGCCTCGGCTGGCGCATCCTCCGGGGCGAGGTGCATTTCCTGGACGTCGAGGTGGGCGGCGGCGCGAAGCAGGCCGACCTGCAGAACGGGGACAGCCAGGACGAGGCCATCGGCCTGCTGCGCGGCGTCTACACCTGGAAAATCGGGTCGAACGCGACCTTCGTCCAGAAGCTGGCCGTGCTGACGGGCTCGGACAACACCTACACCGAGAGCATCACGGAGCTGAAGGCGGGCATCATCGGCAACCTCAGCATGGTCCTCGGCTATACCTACAAGCACAATTCCGACGTGGAGCTGGATACGTCCCTGCTCACCCCCCGGCCCTTTGACAAGACCGACACCTACACCACGATTTCCCTGGAATACACCTTCTAGCCCAGTCCTGGTGCGGTTCCCGGCCCCGGGCTTCCCCCCGGGGCCCGGGGTCGGTGCCGGGTGCCCTGGGCGGCCCTACCCCCGGCCCGTTTGAAAAAGTCCGCCCGGGCGCCTACACTTTGCGGCCCGGCCAAGGGTCCCCGGGCTTACCGGGCCCCTTCCAGCGCCGACAGCTCAAGTCCAGAAGAAGACAGGTTTCAGATGGGTACGTTTTCTGCCAAGTCCCATGAGGTCCGGCGTGACTGGTTCGTGGTGGATGCCACCGACTGCACGCTGGGCCGGCTCGCGTCCGCCATTGCCTTCCGCCTGCGCGGCAAGCACAAGGCCATTTTTACCCCCCATGTGGACACCGGCGACTACATCGTCGTGGTCAATGCGGCCCGGATCAAGGCGACCGGCAACAAGCTGACGGACAAGGTCTACCAGCACCACACGGGCTACATGGGCAACCTGAAGACCATCCCCCTCGGCAAGATGCTCGAGGAGCATCCCGAGCGCGCGCTGATCAAGGCCGTGAAGGGCATGCTGCCCAAGAACAGCCTCGGCGCCACCATGCTGAAGAAGCTGCGGGTGTACGCCGGCGCGGAGCACGAGCATACCGCCCAGCAGCCCCAGCCCCTGAAGCTCTGATCCCCCACACCCGACCAGGCAGACCCGAATGGCTTCCACCCCCTCCCCGCAGTTTTCCGCCACCGGCCGCCGCAAGGCGTCCACCGCCCGGGTCTTCATCCGCCGCGGCAAGGGCGAGATCACCGTCAACAGCAAGCCCCTCGACGTCTTCTTCGGCCGGAAGACCGCCTGCATGATCGTGCGCCAGCCCCTGGAGCTCACCCAGCTCGAGGGCCAGTTCGACGTCACCGTGAATGTGGCCGGCGGCGGCATCACCGGCCAGGCGGGCGCCATCCGGCATGGCCTGACCCGGGCCCTCATGGCCTACGACGAGAGCCTCCGTCCGTCGCTGCGCAAGGCCGGGTACGTCACCCGGGACGCCCGCGAGGTCGAGCGCAAGAAGGTCGGCCTGCGCAAGGCCCGGCGCGCGACGCAGTTCTCGAAGCGCTAACCCCGGCTGCCGGTCGCCGGCCAGCCGTGCCTATAATGCGTCCCGCCGAGGTCGCCCGCCTGCCGGGCGCCATACATTGGGGGATCGTCCAGCGGTAGGACATCGGACTCTGACTCCGAGAACCTAGGTTCGAATCCTAGTCCCCCAGCCAATTCCAAGAGTCCCCAGGTGGAGCCGCTTCACGCCGCCCTCTTCGGCCAGCAGGATGACGTCCGCCGGCCGGTTCGCGAAGAGACCGACAGTGACGATGCCCGGGATCTGGCTCAGTCGGGCTTCCAGTTCCGGGGGGTTGGTGATCTGCAGGTTGTGGATGTCCAGGATGTGGTTGCCGTTGTCGGTGACGAAATTCTCGCGCCAGACCGGCTGGCCCCGCAGCTTCACGAACTGCCGGGATACCCAGGAGCGCGCCATCGGGATCACCTCGACGGGCAGGGGGAAGCGCCCCAGCGTTGCCACCCACTTGCTCGCGTCGATGATGCAGACGAACTTCCGGGAGGCCGCCGCGAGGATCTTTTCGCGGGTCAGGGCCCCACCGCCGCCCTTCACGAGGTGAAAGTGCTTGTTGGCCTCGTCGGCCCCATCGACATAGAGGTCCAGGTCCCCCGCTTCCTCGAGTTCCACCACGGTGAAGCCCCTGGCCCGCAGGCGGGCTTCGGTGGCCCGGGAACTGGCGACAACGGCGGCGAGGTCGCCCCCGACGCGGTCGAGTGCGTCGATCAGGAAGTTCACCGTCGAACCCGTGCCGATCCCGAGCGCCATGCCGGGCTTGATGAACTCCAGCGCGGCCAGGGCGGCCTTCTGCTTCAGGCTGTCTTGGTTCGTCGGCATTTCCGCAGCTCCAGGCTGTACCCCGCAGTTCGCGGCAAGAGTGCCAGATTGCTCCCGAGGGGCACAAAAAAAAGTGCCCGCCAGAGGCGGGCACCGATCTTCGCGTTTCCTCGTGAGAGGATTGGCGTGAGACCTTTTTGGGGTCTCACGCCAACGCGTCATCTCTAACGCTTCTTCTTCGCAGCCTTCTTCTTGGTCTTCTTCTTCGAAGCAGCCTTCTTCTTCGTAGCCATAGTTTCAGTCTCCGTGTCGGGGTAGACGGGTCTGAGTATATACAACAGTTTGCAAAATACCAGCAAGGGGGGCGGTCAGGACCTTGACACCGGTTGCAGGCAGACAACAACTCACGCGAAGCGATGGGTTGCCGACTCCGTCACGACGGCATCGAGGCGAACGTCCCACGCGGCGAATGGCAGAGCATCGAGCTGCTGCAACTCGAACGCGAGCGCGATGAAGTGCGGGCGGCGCGAGCACGTGCGCCGCGTGCGGAAGGCCAGCGTCCGGTCGTAGTAACCACCACCCATGCCGAGACGCCGGCCCTGCCGGTCGAAGGCGAGCAGCGGTGCGATCACCACGTCAAGTTCGCGCGCGGGGCGCCAGTGACCCGCGCCGGCCGCCGGCTCGGGAATGCCGAAGCGGTTGACCCGCAGTTCCGAGCGCGCGTGAAACGGCGCAAAACGCAGGCCGCGGCGGGTGATCACGGGCAGGAATACCTGGCGACCTCGGCGCCACGCTTCCCGGACCAGACGGGTGCAATCGAGCTCGCTCCCCACGGGGAGGTAGACGGCGATGCGCCGGGCACGGGCCAGCTGGGGCAGGAGCCAGAGGCGGCGGGTGGCGGAACGCTCGGCCGCGCGGGCCACCTTCGGTGGCTGGGCTGCGCGCAGGGCCCTGAGCTCACGGCGCAGTTGCCGTTTGGCGTGGGCAGCGGGGGCCTGGTCAGCGGGAGAGGAGATTCCGGCCATGACTCCCATCGGGAAAAGGCGGTCTCTCCCGCCTGTGCCGGTGCGGCCTGCTGCTCTCAGACCAAGAGCATCAGGTGGGACCAGAAGCGGCAGAGAAGGCTTCCCGCCCGGGACTCGGTGAGTTCCGGCCGGTCGTGCACAAACTGCCGACAGTACGCAGTCCCGAAAGCGCGATTAAGGGTCGAGAGACCTATCAAGCCGCTGTCGAACAC
>CALGMY010000014.1 GCA_937958785.1 uncultured Gammaproteobacteria bacterium
GGCCTACACGACCGATGTCGTCCCGCTGTTCAACGGCGTCACCCGCCACAAGCCCCGCACCCGCATGAAGCTGGTCACCGCGGGCCCCGACGAGAAGGTGGTGGGCTGCCACATCCTCGGGCCCGGCGCCGACGAGATGCTCCAGGGCTTCGCCGTCGCCATCCGCCTGGGCGCCACCAAACGCGACTTCGACGACACGGTGGCCATCCACCCCACTGCCGCCGAAGAGCTGGTAACGATGCGCTGAGAATTGGGGACATGCCTAATTGTGCGTTGCGCGAAGGCCGACGCCGCCGGCCTCTCCAAGAGTCGATGCAATAGCCGCATTCTCCGGCTGTCTTCCCACGCGGGCCTGCTTATCGTCAGCCGATGCCCAGAACTGCGCGCAGCATCCGGCCGGGAGGCTACTATCACGTCCTGAACCGGGGAAATAACCGGGCAGCAGTGTTTCATGAACCGGACGATTTCGACGTCTTCGTCCGGCTCATGACGAAGGCGCAAGACCGACGCCACCTGAAGATCGCTGCGGCATGCCTCATGCCGAACCACTTTCACCTCGTGGTTCGCCCGGATAATGCAGACGACCTGTCCATCTGGCTTCACTGGTTGCTGACTGTCCACGCCAGTCGCTTTCACCGTGAAAAGTGTTCGTCGGGTCGCATCTGGACCGGTCGGTTCAAGGCTTTCCCTATCCAGGATGACCGCCACCTGTTGACGGTGGTGCGCTATGTGGAGAGAAATCCGTTGCGGGCGGGACTGGTCGGGGCTGCCGAGGACTGGCGCTGGGGAAGCCTCTACTGGCGGATGGTCCGATCATCGCAGCCGTCGTTGGCTGAACTCCCTTTCCCTCTTCCTGGCAACTGGTGCGAGTTCGTCAACGCACCGCAAACACCCCAGGAGATCGCGGCAATAAGGCAATCCGTGAATCGAGGCAGGCCCTTCGGTGATTCGGCCTGGGTCGCGCGTACGGCCGCTGAACTCGGGCTGACCCACACACTGAGCGGCCGCGGACGGAGGCCGGGATCAGCGCGTCAGGGTGACTCAGCCCCCGTCGCTAACGCACTGCCAAATTAGGCATGTCCCCAATTACGCCAGGCGCTTGCGCATGGTGTCCGTGGCACCCGGCGAACCCGGCAGCTTCGCGATGACGGGCCGGGTGTCGGGGCGTACGCCGCGCCAGGCAAAGAACGACTCCGCGGCCTGCTCGACCAGCATGCCCCAGCCCTGGGCGACCCGGCCCGCGCCATTCATCTTCGCCCAGGCCACGAAGGGCGTGTCCTGCATGGCGTAGGACAGGTCGTAGCAGAGGGTCTCGGGGCCGAGGATCGACGCGGGGAACGGCGGCATCTCG
This sequence comes from uncultured Gammaproteobacteria bacterium, assembly GCA_937958785.1. GTDB lineage: Bacteria > Pseudomonadota > Gammaproteobacteria > Steroidobacterales > SHZI01. The sequence continues at coordinate 1,352 of CALGMY010000014.1, forward strand.
CCCTTGAGGCCCGCCGAGGTGGCGTTGATCACCAGGTCGAAGCGCTGGCCGCCCAGTTCCTGGAACTGGCAGGCGAGGATCCGGCCCAGCATGCGGAAGTCCCGGGCGAGAGCCTGGGCCCGGTCCAGCGTCCGGTTGGCGACCATGATGTCCCGGGGATTCGTGTCGAAGAGCGCGGGGACGATGCCCCGGGTCGCGCCGCCCGCGCCGAGGATCAGGATGCGGGTGCCGGCGAGCCGCGTCCGCAGGTTCTGGCGCAGGTCGTTCACGAGGCCCGCCCCGTCCGTGTTGTCGCCCTCCACGGCACCATCCGCGTGCACGATCAGCGTGTTCACGGCGCCGGCGAGTTCCGCCCGTGACGTCAGCCTCGACGTCAGGCGCACCACCTCCGTCTTGTGGGGCACCGTGACGTTGAGGCCCCGGTAGCCGTCCGCGATCAGCTGCCGCACCCGGGGGGCCAGGTCCTCGGGCGGGATGTCGATGGCGTCGTAGCTGAGATCCTGCCGGGTGGCATCGGCGAACAGCCGGTGGATGACGGGCGACTTGCTGTGGGAGATCGGATGGCCGATCACGCCGTACCGGTCGGTCATGGAGTGCCCCCGAAGCCCCTGGAAGTCCGCTATCTTTTTCCATAATGCAGCGGGCTGTCGAGGGGGCAGTCCGGCAAATGGCCGGGTCCGGGCCAGAAATGCGGCTCGCCCGCGGGCCATCCCGTCCGCTAAGGTGCCCGCCATGGCCAAGTCACCCAGCCGCTGCCCCTGGTCCGAGGGCGTCAGCCCCGCCTACCTGGAATACCACGACACCGAGTGGGGCGTGCCCGTGCACGATGACCGGCGCCAGTTCGAGTTCCTCATCCTGGAGGGCGCCCAGGCGGGCCTGTCCTGGTCCACCATCCTCCACCGGCGCGAGGGCTACCGCCGGTGCTTCGCCGACTTCGACCCGGTGAAGATCGCGCGCTTCACGCCGGCCCGCGTCGAGAAGCTGCTCACGGACCCGGGCATCATCCGCAACCGCCTCAAGGTCCAGGCGGCGGTGACCAACGCCCGGGCCTTCCTCGAGCTCGTCGCCGCCGAGGGCAGCTTCAACCGCTACATCTGGAACTTCGTGGACGGCAAAACGGTGCAGAACCGCTGGCGGCACCAGGGCGAGGTGCCGGCCACCAGCCCCGTGTCCGACGCGCTCAGCAAGGACCTCAAGAAGCGCGGCTTCCGCTTCGTGGGCAGCACCATCATGTACGCCCACCTGCAGGCCACGGGCCTCGTCAACGACCACCTGGTCGGCTGCTTCCGGCACGCGGCCTGCCGGAAGCTGGCCTGAAGCCGGCGGACGCCGGCCCCTGGAGTCCCCGTGAAGCCCGAGATCCGCTCCCCCGACCCGGCCGCGGAATACTGGTTCCCCGAAGGCTGCTTCATTACCGAGCTGTCCAACGACCCCAACGACCCCGTGCTGTCCATCGCGAAGGCCCGCGTGCCGCCCGGTGGCACCACGCGCTGGCACCGGCTGCGCAGTGCCGCCGAACGCTACCTCATCCTCTCCGGAAGGGGCCGGGTCGAAGTGGGGATGCTGCCGCCCGCGGACGTCGGCCCGGGGGACGTGGTCGTGATCCCCGTGGGCTGCCGCCAGCGCATCGCGAACCTGGGGAGCGACCACCTGGTGTTCCTCGCCCTCTGCACACCCCGCTTCGAGGTGGCGGACTACGAGGACCTGGAGCCGCCCTCGCCGGACCGCTGAGCTCACGCCCGGCGTGTATGCTGGCCGCCGATCCCCCACCTCACCCGCCAGGAGCCCCGCCATGTCCG
>CALGMY010000015.1 GCA_937958785.1 uncultured Gammaproteobacteria bacterium
GACGAGGTCCTCGTGATCGGCCAGCTCGACGAGCTCACCGGCGCACCGGTGTCGGCAAGCCAGGACGTCGTCACCGCCGAGCAGCTCGAACTGCGGCCAGCCCTGAGAACGGGCGAACTGCTCGAGGTCGTACCCGGCCTCATCGTGACCCAGCACAGTGGCGACGGGAAGGCGAACCAGTATTTCCTCCGAGGCTTCAACCTGGACCATGGTACCGACCTGGCGCTCGCCGTTGACGGTGTCCCGGTCAACATGCCGACCCACGGGCACGGACAGGGTTACGCGGACACGAGCTTCGTGATCCCCGCCCTCCTCGACAGCATCGCCTATCGCAAGGGCACCTACTACGCGGAGACGGGGAATTTCTCCGCGGCCGGCTCGGTGAACATGCGGTACAAGACACGGCTCGACGCGCCGCTCGCGGAACTGGAGATCGGTGAGTACGACTACCTGAAGGCCCTGGCAGCCGGCTCCGGCACGGTGGCCGGCGGCGACCTGCTGGGTGCCATCGAGTACACCGGTGGCGACGGCCCGTGGGACCTGGGCCAGGACCTGCGCCGCTGGAACGGCCTGCTCCGCTTCGGCCAGGAAACGTCGGGGGGCAGCTGGGGGCTCAGCCTGCAGGGCTACGACGGCGAGTGGAATTCCACCGACCAGATCCCCCAACGGGCGGTCGACGACGGACTGATCGACGAATTCGGCTTCATCGACGGCAGCGACGGCGGCGAGTCGCACCGCTACGCCCTGGTCCTGGATGGCGACCAGGGCCTGGCGGGCGGCACGCTGGCCGGAACGGCCTATGCGATCGACTACCGGATGGAGCTCTTCTCCAACTTCACCTACTTCACCGACCCGGTGAACGGCGACCAGTTCGAGCAATTCGACGACCGCAACGTCTACGGCGGCACCCTGGCCTGGGCCAGGCCAGTTGCCTGGGGCGGACGCGAGAGCACCGTGCAGGTGGGCAGCGAGGTACGCTTCGACGACATCGACACCGTCGGCCTCTACCGCACCGTCGCGCGCGAGCGATTCGGCGACCCGACCCGCGAGGACAGTGTCGAGCAACTGAGCTACAGCCTCTACGCCAGCGTGGACACCCAGTGGAACAGCCTCGTCCGCACCGTGCTGGGAGTCCGGGGCGACCGCTTCGACTTCGACGTGGACAACCGGTTCGGCGGGCAGACCGGTTCGGCGGACGACGAGATCGTCAGCCCCAAGGCCTCCCTGATCCTCTCGCCGTGGGACCACAGCGAGGTGTTCCTCAACTATGGACGCGGCTTCCACAGCAATGATGCGCGGGGCACGACGGAGGCGGTCGATCCGGTGGATCCGCTGGTCGCCGCGACCGGCTTTGACGTCGGGTTCCGGACGGCGGTGTTCGATCGCACCCAGTTCAGCGCCTCCCTGTGGAGCCTCGACCTGGATTCCGAGCTGGTATTCGTCGGTGACGAGGGGTCGACGGAGTCGAGCCGGGCCAGCGAGCGCCGGGGCGTCGAGCTGGCCGTGATCTACCGCCCGCTCGACTGGCTGATCGCCGACGTGGATTACGCCTGGACCCGGGCCCGGCTGAAGGGCGAGGACCCGGCAGGCGACCGGATCCCCGGGGCCGTGGAAGACGTGGCGTCGGTTGGCATCGTGGCCGACCATCCGTCCGGCTGGTCGGCCGGCGCGCGCCTGAGGTATCTCGGCGAGGCCCCGCTGATCGAGGACAACAGTGTCCGCTCCGACACCACCACGGTCGTCAACCTGGAGGCGGGCTATCGCTTCTCGCCGCGCCTTAAGGCCCGGCTCGCCCTCCTGAATGCCTTCGACAGCGACGACTACGACATCACGTATTACTACGAGTCGCAGCTGCAGACGGAGGTGGCGCCCGTGGAGGACATCCACTTCCACCCGGTCGAGCCCCGGCAGGTGCGACTGACCCTGACCGGCACCTTCTAGGGCAGCGAGTACCACCAGGCGCCGTCCGGCCCCGGCCGCCGGACGGCGCGTCCCCGCGCCATCAGGCAATGCAGGTGGGCGATGGCCTCGCCGGTGGCGAAGCCGAGGACGGCGCTGGTCACGGCGGTGGGAAACAGCGCACCGAACACGTCGACCGCCCGCTGGGGCCCTTTCGCCAGGCGGCGCTCCAGCCGCGTGAGGCAGAGCTCATGGCCATCGATGAGCTCCTGCAGGCGTTCGTGGGCGCCGGTAAAGGGCTCGTTGTGGGCCGGCAGCACCAGTACATCGGCCGGCAATTGCCGCTGCAGCCGGGCGCAGGATTCCAGCCAGTCCGTCAGGGGATCCGCCTCGGGCTCCGTCGGGAATACCGAGACGTTGGACGAGATGCGCGGCAGGAGCTGGTCGCCGGAGATGAAGACGTTCAACTCCGGGCACCAGAGGCAGACGTGCTCCGGCGAATGGCCGTTGCCCCCGAGCACCTGCCAGCGGCGGCCATCGATCTCCAGGGTGTCACCCGCCGAAACGCGGCGGAACGAGTTGGGCATGGGACCGACCAGGCGGCCGAACAGCCCGAAGCGGCGCCGGTAGGTCGCGAGGGCGGCCTCGTCCCAGCCCGCAGCCCGGTAGAAGTCGACCCCCTCCTCCGGCGCCTCCCGGCCCGTATCGGCCAGCAGCATCCGGCAGACCACGTATTCGAGGCGTGACATCAACAGGGGACAGCCGAAACGCCCGGCCAGCCAGCCGGCGAGCCCGACGTGGTCCGGGTGCATGTGGGTGACGAGCACGCGGGTCACGGGCCGGCCACCAAGCGCCCCGCTGGCAAGGATCGTGTCCCAGTGGGTGCGGGTCTCGTCGGTGGCAACGCCGGTGTCCACCACCATCCAGCCCTCGCCGTCCGCCAGCAGCCAGAGGTTGATCCAGCGCAGCTCGAAGGGCAGCGGCATGCGCAGCCAGAGCACGCCCGGGGCGACCTCGGTCGTCTGGCCGGCCGGGGGCGGGTCGCCGCAAGGATAGGAGAGGCTCACGGGGGCAGGATACGCGGGCCGTGGGCGGACCCCAATCTCAGGCACAATACGCGCCCGGAA
>CALGMY010000016.1 GCA_937958785.1 uncultured Gammaproteobacteria bacterium
GCGCTGCTCGCCCTGGCCGTAGCCGGCTGTGGTGGCGGGGGGGGCGGTGGGGGCGCGGCCGGGCCCTCGGCCCTCGACGTGGTCCGGGAGGCCTACTACGTGATGGGGCTGCTGGGGAACGCGGGTCTCACGCTCGGCCAGCAGTTCCAGTCCGGCGGGATCCTGGGCCAGGCTGCCACGCTGGGGCCCGGCACCGTGGGACCCACCCCGAGGTCCTGTCCGACCTTCGGGGTGGCGATCATCAGTGGCGAGTTGCAGGCGGCCGGCCAGTTCAGCGCCGGCGACACCCTGGAGGCCGCGTACCAGGACTGCGCCAACCCCGCGGAGGAGCTCGACGGGATTGTGGACCTGGAGGTGCTCGACTGGCAGTCCACCGGCGGCTTCGGTTTCACGTATGCGGTGACCTTCACCGCCACGCTGACGGACTTCGTACGGGCTGCCACCGGCCTGCCGGCCGTCACCACCAATGGCGTCCTGACCCACACGCTGGACGGGCTCGCACAGTCAGGCAGCCTGCTGCTGGCGGTGACGACCGACGACCTGGAGTTCGTCGATGCCGATGGCACCCGCACCCTGGCCAATGCCCAGAACGCCGCAACGTTCAGCAGCCCGGGCGGCACTTTCGTCGTGACGACGACGGCCAGCGGCGACCTGGCAAGCAGCGTCCTCGGCCGCGGCACCTTCGCCTACGAGACCACCCTGCCGCTCGAGTCCGCGTCCGACAACGATCCTGCCACCGGCCCCACGACCGGCCAGCTGAAGGTCACGCTGCCGGACGGCGGTTCGGTGACCATGGTGGTGGTGGACAATGTCACCGTGCGCCTGGACATCGACGAGGACGGGGACGGCCTGCCGGAGACCAGCGAGGACTGGACCTGGAGCGACGTGATCTGAACGGGACGCGGGCCTTGGCATAGGGCGGGCGGATCGCCGCTGGCCGCGGCCAGTCCTGTTTCCCATGCAGAGGCACCCGGGCTCAGGTCGGGTCCGGGTTGGAGCGCTCGCTGACCAACCGGAGGAAATCCGCATCACTAATCGACCGCAGTCGGCCCAGTGTCTCCGGGGAAACCTCGTCCATCATCCTGGCGAAAGCCAGGATCGTCTGCCACTCGTCGTCCGGGAATCCGGCCAGCCGAAGCCGCACTTCGTCGGCAAACGGAACGAATACCGGCGTCCCGTGAGACGGTGGTTTATGTAAACCGTACCGGCCTCGAGTTGAATCACGCAGGCACTGCGGCTACCTTGGCGCCAATGCCGCGCAAGACGGCCAACCCGAGCCCACTGCGATGAACAGCAGCCACTCCATGCCCGGGCGCCTCGCAGGCCTCCTGCTGATGGCAAGCCTGCTCGCCATGCCGGCCCGCGCCGACCTGATCCACGTGGTTGCGACGGGGGATTTCAACAACGTCGAAGGTGCCACGCAGCTCCTGCCAGGGGCGGCCTTCAGCAATGACTGGCGCATCGAGCTCACGGTCTCCGATGCCGTGGCCGACAGCGTGCCCGGCAATGCGGCCACTGGCGTCTATACCGGTGCGCTCCAGAGCCTGCAGCTGACCCTCGGCAGTGAAGTGTACGGCCTGTGGCCGAACAGCTATGTCCTCGTGCTCAACGACTCGGGAGGCTCCACCGACTTCTGGATCGCCAGCACCAGCGAGGTCCCGCCAGTCGCTGGAGCTGCGCGCCAGACCTATGACGAGATCCGTCTCGTCCTCACCGACAACAACCCCCAGGGCGGTCCCGCCCCTGCATTCGCGTCCGACGCTCTGGTCGCGCCACCGGCACCCTACGACTGGTTCCTGGCGGCGATGAACTATGTCGTGCGCGACGCCGCCGGTGCGCAGCTCGCAGTCGCCACGGCCACGGTCAGCAGCATCGACGTGCAGGTCACCGCGGTGCCATTGCCCGCCACTGCCGGCCTGCTGCTGTCGGGGCTCGTGCCCGCCTGTTTCGCGATGGCACGGCGGAGACTATCGCAGGCCGGCCAAGCCGGGAGCCCTGGGGACCTGCGCACCTGACGGGCAGGAAGACCAGCTCCGACGAGTGGTGCCGATAGGCGCCTATAGAGTTCATTGATCCGTTCGGGGGATTCCGCATGTCAACAGGCCAGCGACTTGCCACGACCTGCTACCCGATTTGGTCCGGCCGCGGTTGTGAGTTCGCGGCTAGACAGACTGATTCTTCGGCCCTCTGGCGATACCCCGACGCCTCACTCCACTTCCAGGCCGCATCAGGCGGAGGTGATAATAACGACGCATGCCAACGCCCCTCTCCTTCGGCTTCCCCATCCCCCAGGTCTTCCTCGACGGCCAGGCGGACATGGCGCTGGTGCGCCGGGCGCTCGTCCTCGGCGAGCGGCTGGGCTTCGCGAGCGCCTGGGTGCAGGACCAGGTGGCGGGCAACGTGCCAATGCACGAGTCGCTCACCCTGCTTTCCTACGCCGCCGCGCTGACGGAGCGGGTGCGGCTCGGCGTGTCAGTGCTGGTGTTTCCCATCCGCCATCCCGTGCACGTCGCGAAGATCGTGAGCACGCTCGACAACCTGAGCGGCGGGCGGATGATCCTCGGCATCGGGCTGGGCCACGTGGCCTCGCCGGCCTTCTTTGCCGGCTACTCGGTGAACCACCGGGACGCTGTGGGCCGCTTCAACGAGGGGGTCGCGGTCATGAAGTCGCTGTGGACCCGGCCGGTGACCGACTTCGACGGGCGGCACTTCCAGCTCCGGGGCGCGGCCATGGAGCCCAAGCCCGTGCAGAAGCCCCATGTGCCCCTCTGGTTCGGTGGCCAGCACCCGGATGCCCTGCGCCGCGCGGTGCGCCATGGCGATGCCTACACCTGCGCGGGGCCGAACACCGTGGGGGAGTTCCGCGGCTTCGTGGGCCAGATCGGCCGGTTCCTGGACGAGGAGGGCCGGGACCCCGCGACCCTGCCCCTGTCGAAGCGCGTCTACCTCGCCATCGACCGGGATCCCGCCCGGGCCAAGCGCCGGCTCGACGAGTTCTTCGCGGCCCGCTACCCCTGGCAGATCCGGAGCAACCCGAACTTCGTCGCCGACATCTGCTACTGGGGCGAGCCCGGCCGGGTGGCCGAGGGCCTCGCGGACGTGGTGCGGGCCGGCGCCCGTACGCTGATCCTGAACCCCCTCTGGGACTTCGAGGAGCAGATGGAGGCGCTGGCGGGTGAAGTGATTCCGGCGGTCCGGGCGCTGGCCGGCTAGCGGGCCACGACCCGGAAGCCGTTGTAGTACAGCCGCCGGTCCGGCGCGTAGCGGTCCCGGGTGGCGACGAGGCACACGTCCGGCTGGTTGTACCAGGAGCAGCCGCGCAGCACCCTCTCCTCACCGCTGGCCGGGCCCGGCGGGTCCCGGGGCGGGGAGACGGCGTAGTAATCGGCCTGGTACCAGTCCCCCGTCCACTGCCAGACGTTGCCCGCCATGTCGTACAGGCCGTAGCCGTTGGGCGGGAAGCTGCCGACCCGGGTCGTCATTGGCTGTGACCGGGACAGCCGTTCACCGTCCCGGTCCCACCAGTCCTTCCACTCGTCGCGGCTGACGGTCCGCCCGATGCGCCAGGTCGACGTGTTCGCGCCGCCCACCTGCCACTCGTCGCCGAACACGTAGTGCTGTCCCTCCAGTCCGCCCCGGGCCGCGTACTCCCACTCCGCCTCGGTGGGCAGCCGCCAGGTCTCGCCGGTGGTGGCCGAGAGCCAGGCCGTGTAGGCGACGGCGTCGGCGTGGTTCACGTTGACGACCGGGTGGTTCGGGTAGCGGGCCAGGTAGTCCGTCCAGCCCCGGGGGGGCAGCGGCGGCTCGCGCCCGGTGGCGGCGGTGAAGGCCGCGTACTGGGCGTTGGTCACCAGGAAGCGGCCCATGCGGAAGGCGGAGAGCGCCACCCGGTGCACCCGGGCGTAGTCCGCGGCGAACGCCGCCGGGACGGGCGCCCTGTCGTTGCCCATGCGAAAGGCGCCGGCGCCTACTTCATCAAGTCGGCGATCGCGCTGCTCGGCCACATGCGC
>CALGMY010000017.1 GCA_937958785.1 uncultured Gammaproteobacteria bacterium
GTGAGCGCGGCCACGGAGTCGACCACCACGATGTCCACCGCACCGGAGCGCACCAGGAGGTCGGTGATCTCCAGGGCCTGCTCGCCGGTGTCGGGCTGGGAGACCAGCAGGTCGTCGACGTTGACGCCGAGCTTGGCGGCATAGGACGGGTCCAGCGCGTGCTCGGCGTCGACGAAGGCGGCGGTGCCGCCGGCCTTCTGGCACTGGGCGATGGCCATGAGCGTGAGCGTGGTCTTGCCGGAGGACTCGGGCCCGAAGATCTCGATGATGCGGCCCCGGGGCAGGCCGCCGACGCCGAGGGCGAGGTCGAGGTTCAGCGAGCCGGTGGAGATGACGTCGATGTCCTTGGCGGGCCCGGAGTCGCCGAGCCGCATGACGGAGCCCTTGCCGAACTGGCGCTCGATCTGGGTGAGGGCGGCGGCGAGCGCCTTCTTGCGATTGTCGTCCATGAAATGGCCTCTGTCTGGCGGAGTCCGGCCAACGCTCTGGGTGACGCCGGGGAAGGCAATTCGTGCCCGGATTATTCCACAACTGGCCGGGCGGCACGGCGCTTAAAAAGCCGTGATTGTGCCGGGAAATGCGCGGCGCTAGCGGAGCCGCGCGAGGGTGCCGTCCAGCGCCTCGGCGACCGCCTGGCTGCGGACGGCGATCCGGTCCCCCGGCAGCTCCCGCTTCTCGGCGCCCAGCTGGTCGGCCGGCCCGGCCCAGGCCAGCCAGACGGTGCCGACGGGCTTGTCGGGGCTGCCGCCGGTGGGCCCCGCGATGCCGGTGATGGCCACGGCGAGGTCGGCGCCGCTGACGCGCCGGGCGCCGATGGCCATCTGCTCCGCCACCTGCTGGCTCACGGCGCCGTGGTCCCGGAGCGTATCGGCCCGGACGCCGAGCAGGTCGTGCTTCGCGTTGTTACCGTAGGTTACGAAGCCAAACTCGAACCACGCGGAACTGCCCGGCCGGTCGGTCAGGCATTTCGCGAGCCAGCCGCCGGTGCAGGACTCAGCGGTGCTGAGTTTCAGGCCCTTCGCGGCGAGAAGTTCGGCCAGTTCCGCAACTCGCCGGGCCAACAGGCTGTCTTCGTTCATCCAAGCATCTCCCGGTACAGGGCCAGGTAGTCCTCCACCATCCGCGCCGGGCTGAAGTCCGCCCGCATCCGCGCGGCCGCCGCCTGGCCCATCTGGTGGCGCAGGCCGGCGTCACCGAGCAGGGTGGCGATGGCGTCCGCCAGGGCCTCGGCCGGACCCGCCTCGTCCCGCGCCGGGTCGCCGCCGGGGTCCACGAGGAGCCCCGTGGTGCCGTCGGCGACCGCCTCGGGCACGCCGCCTGCGGCCAAGGCTACCACCGGCACGCCGGCGGCCTGGGCCTCGAGCAGGGCGACGCCGAGGCCCTCCTTGCGGGCCGCGTGGACCAGGAGGTCGACCCGGCCGAGGAAGGCGCGGAGCTCCGGGCGGAAGCCGGCGAAGGTCACGGCGTCTTCCAGGGACTCCTGGTCGGCCACCCGGCTCTTCAGGGCGGCCTCCAGGGGACCGGTGCCGAGGATGAGCAGCTGCGCCTGCGGGCAGCGGGCCCGGACGAGCGGCCAGGCGTCCAGGATGAGGGCGTGGTTCTTGCGGGGGATCAGCTGGGCGACGACAGCGACGACCGGGCTGGCCGGGTCCAGGCCAAATTCGGCGTCGAGCTGGTCCCGGGTCCAGGCGGGCTGGCAGGCGGCGGCGTCGACGGCGCTGCGGATGGTGCGGAGCTTGCGGGGGTCGACGCCCTCGCGTTCGAGCTGGGCCCGGACGGCGTCCGAGATGGCGACGACCCGGTCGTAGGCCCGGTACTTGAGGGTGCCGACGAGGGGCGTGTCCGGGTTGTCGACGCGCCGGGTGAGCACGGCCGGCACGCGGGCGAGGGCCGCGGCGATGCCCCCGAAGTAGTCGGCGCCGCGGCGGCTGTGGGCGTGCAGGAGCGCAGGCCGCTCCTGCTGCACGAGGCGGGTGAGGAAGGTGACTGCGGCGATGTCCAGGTCGCCGCTGATCGGGTGGGTGATCACCCGGTGGCCCGCGCCCCGGGCGGCGGCGGCGATGGCGCTGTCGGTGGGGCAGGCCAGGGCGACGCGCTGTCCCCGCCGCGCGAGGCCGTCCAGCAACAGCAGCACCTGCTGCGGCCCGCCATACAGATGCCTGCCCGTTTCGAGATGCAAAAAGGTACCGGACACTTAGTTATTTAGTTTCGCTGAGGGGGGTGTGGGGCACCCCGATACGCCGTTTTCCCTGCAAATCGTTGGTTTTGCTGCTCGGCCTGGCACGGTTGCCGCCCTATTCTCGCGGGACCAACGCACCAGGATCATGATGCCGCGCCGAGCCCGAGTCCATGTCGAGGGTGGTGTGTACCACGTCATCCTGCGGGGCAACCACCGGGAGCCCCTGTTCGGCGCCGACCGGGACCGGGCCTACCTGAATGCGCTGGTCGGCGACGTGGTAGCCCGATTCGGCCTCCAGGTGCTGGCGTACTGCTGGATGACCAACCACCTGCACCTGGCCATCCGCACCGGTGCGACCCCCCTCGCCAAGCCGATGCAGCGGCTGGCGATGCGCTACGCCCTCCATGTCCATCGGGACGCGGGGCAGACCGGGCATCTCTTCGAGCGCCGGTACCGGGCTATCCTGGTGGACGCCGACAGTTACCTGCTGGCCCTGGTGCGCTACATCCACCTGAATCCGGTGGTGGCGGGCATGACGGCCGACCCGGCGGGGTATCGCTGGTCAAGCCACCGGGACTACCTGGGTATCCGGACGGTCGACTGGGTGGATACCCGGTTGGTCCTCGGCATGTTCAGCGGCGGCGCGGAGAGTGGGCCGGAGCAGTACGCCCGATTCATGGGCAACTGGACCGAGGACGATTTGGCGCCGTTCGTCCCCCACGAGTCACGGGAGACCCGGGGCATGGAACCCGCGGAGCCCGCCCGGATCCCCGTTGCACCGAAACCGTCCGCGCAGTTGGCGGAGCTGGCGGTGCGCCACTGCCAGCGGGCTGGGATCACACTCGTGGACCTCTCCTCGACCTCGCGGGCACGTTCGTTGTCGGCAGTGCGACGGACCGTTGCTGCCGAGGCTCTCGCCACGGGCCTGGCAACCTTGGCGGAGGTTGGCCGGCTGCTGGGGCGGAGCCCTTCGGCCGTGGTCCAGCTTGTGAGCCGGCGACACCCCGACGACACCTGAGGCCTTTTGCTGCGCCCGCTGGCACAATTCGCCCGTCCCCCGCAAATCTAAATAACTAAGTGTCCGGTACCCCTCCACTTCCAGAGCCCGACCATACCCCGGTCATGCAGCAGTACCTCCGCATCAAGGCGGAGCACCCGGACCTGCTGCTGTTCTACCGGATGGGCGACTTCTACGAGCTGTTCTACGAGGATGCCCGGCGGGCCGCGAAGCTGCTCGACATCACGCTGACGGCTCGGGGCAAGTCGGCCGGCCAGAGCATCCCCATGGCCGGCGTGCCCTACCACGCGGCGGAGCAATACCTGGCGCGACTCGTGCGGGCCGGCGTCTCGGTGGCCCTCTGCGAGCAGATCGGCGACCCGGCGACGTCCAAGGGTCCGGTCGAGCGCAAGGTGGTGCGGATCCTCACCCCGGGCACGCTTACGGACGATGCCCTGCTCGACGCCCGCCGCGACAACCTGGTCGCCGCCGTGTGCCATGGCCCGGACGGTCTCGGTCTCGCCTGGCTCGACCTTTCCGCCGGCCGCTTCTGCCTTACGGAGATCGCCAGCACCACGGACCTCTCCGCGGAGCTCGCGCGCCTCGGCATCGCCGAGCTGCTCGTCGAGGACGGGATGGCCGTGCCACCCCTCGACGACAGCATCGCCCGACACCTGCTCCCGCCCTGGCATTTCGACGCCAACACGGCCACCCGGCTGCTCAGCAGCCAGTTCGGCACGAAGGACCTCACCGGCTTCGGCGTGGCCGACCTCACCGACGGCATCCGGGCCGCCGGGGCCCTGCTCCAGTACGTGCGGGATACCCAGAAGAGCAGCCTGCCTCACATCCGGGGGATCCTGGCGGAACGGCACACCGAGGCATTGCAGGTGGACGCCGCGAGCCGCCGCAACCTGGAGCTCGAGGCGAGCCTCGCCGGCAGCGCGGAGGCGAGCCTCGCCGCGGTGCTGGACCACTGCGCCACCACCATGGGCAGCCGGCTGCTGCGGCGCTGGCTGAACCGGCCCCTGCGGGACCAGGACGTGCTCCGCCGGCGCTACCAGGCCCTTGACGTGCTGCGGGCCGCCGGTGACGACGGCACGGGCGGACTGCTGCGGGAGATCGGCGATCTGGAGCGGATCCTCGCCCGGGTGGCACTCGGTTCGGCGCGGCCCCGGGACCTCGCCCAGCTCCGTCGCGCGACGGGCCTCGTGCCGGACATCGACGCCCGCCTCGCCGGCCACGACTCGCCCCTGCTCGCGACGCTTCGCGCCGGGCTCGGTGACCACGCCGATACCCACGAGCTGCTTGCCCGCGCCATCATCGCGGAACCGCCCCAGCTGATCCGGGACGGCGGCGTGCTGGCACCCGGCTACGACGCGACCCTGGACGAACTCCGCGACATCAGCGAGAACGCGGACCGCTACCTCATCGACCTCGAGGCCCGCGAGCGCGCCCGCACCGGGCTGCCCTCGCTGAGGGTCGGCTACAACCGGGTGCACGGCTACTACATCGAGCTGTCCCGGGGCCAGGCGGGCCAGGCACCGGAGGACTACCAGCGACGCCAGACACTGAAGGGCGCCGAGCGCTACGTGACGCCGGAGCTCAAGGAATTCGAGGGCAAAGTGCTGTCGGCCCGGGACCGGGCGCTGGCGCGGGAGAAGGAACTCTACACCGCCCTGCTGGCGATCCTGGGCGAGCGCCTGGTTCAGCTGCGCGCCCTCGCCGCGGCGCTGGCCGAGCTCGACGTGCTGGTGAACCTGGCGGAGCGGTCCCGCACGCTCGGCTACTGCCGTCCCGAGCTGGTCGACGATCCCGGCATCTACATCCGCGGCGGTCGCCACCCGGTCGTCGAGCAGCTGCTGGACGCACCCTTCGTCGCCAACGACCTGGAACTCACCGAGGAGCGTCGGCTGCTGGTGATCACCGGGCCGAACATGGGCGGCAAGTCCACCTACATGCGCCAGGCGGCGCTGATCGCCCTGCTCGCCCACATCGGCTCCTTCGTGCCGGCGGACAGCGCGCGGTTCGGGCCGCTGGACCGGATCTTCACCCGCATCGGCGCGGCGGATGACCTGGCGGGCGGTCGCTCCACCTTCATGGTGGAGATGACGGAGACGGCCAACATCCTGCACAACGCCACGGACCGGAGCCTGGTGCTGATGGACGAGATCGGGCGGGGTACCAGCACCTTCGACGGCCTGTCACTGGCCTGGGCCGCGGCCCACCACATCGGCGGCCAGGTGCGGGCATTCACGCTGTTCGCCACGCACTACTTCGAGCTGACGGCGCTTGCGAGCGAGCTGCCGGCCTGCGCGAACGTGCACCTGGACGCCACGGAGCACGGGGACAAGCTCGTGTTCCTGCACGCGGTAAAGGATGGCCCGGCGAACCGGAGCTATGGGTTGCAGGTGGCCCAGCTGGCGGGGGTGCCGGCTGCGGTGATCCAGCGGGCGCGGACCTACCTGCGCCAGCTGGAAAGCGAGTCGGCCGCGCACCGGGAACAGCGCGGAGTGGCGCCGCCCCAGCAGGAACTGGCCCTTGGCCCGCCCCCGGCACCGGACCCGGTCCGGGAACTGCTGGATGCCCTGGACCCGGACACCCTGACGCCGCGCCAGGCCCTGGACGCCCTCTACGCCCTGAAAATGCTCTGAAAGGTACCGGACACTTAGTTATTCAGTTTCGGAGCGTTCGTCACGAAACTAAATAACTAAGTGTCCGGTACCTTTTCGGTCGAGCGGTAGGCGGGGGACTCGCGGTTGAACATCCCGTGGCGCAGGAAGAACGCGGTCTGCAGCGCGATCTCGGGTGACACCAGGAAGCCCGTGTGGGTCACCGGGTAGGACAGGTGGTCCTTGAGCCAGGGCATCTTCGTCTCGACCTCGGCGATGGTGCCGTCGTTGGGCTCCGGCAGGATGCCGAGCAACATGCCCGCACCGACGGCAGTGGTCCCCGCGATCGAGCCCACGTCCCGCTCAGGCCGGAAATCATCGCCGAGGACCCGGCCCACCAGGCCCTCGCGCCCGGTCTGCCCGAGGATCGCGGCCCCGAACTCGCCCAGCTGGGCGAGCTTCTCCGCCGCCATGCTGCCCTTCAGGGGTGATCCCAGGCACACGACGCGCCCGGGCTTCGCCAGTGGCCGCCGCTGGAGCGCGACGAGGGCCATCACCCCGCCGGTGCTGTGCCCGACCAGGTGGATGCGGGGCGACTCGATCCGGTCCAGGGCGTCCCGCAACCGGTCCGCATTGGCGTTGAAGCCCGCCTCGAAGGTGCCGTACTGGAACTGCACGGTCGGGAATCCGTGCTCGTCGGCCAGGCGGTGGCGCAGCAAACCCGCCTCGGCGCCGTTCATCCACAGGCCGTGGACGACGACGACGGTTTCAGCGGGAGCATTCATCGCGCCTGAAGGCGCTCCTACGGCTTGCCGGGCTCACGGATGCGGATGCCGGTTTCCTTCAGCTGCTGGGGCGACACGGGCCCCGGCGCCTCGGTGAGCAGGCAGCTCGCCGTCTGGGTCTTGGGGAAGGCAATCACGTCCCGGATGTTCTCGGTGCCCGCGAGCAGCATCACCAGCCGGTCGAGGCCGAAGGCCATGCCGCCGTGGGGCGGCGCGCCGAACTTCAGGGCCCGCAGCAGGAAGCCGAACTTGCTCTCGGCCTCCTCCGGCGTGATGCCGAGGATGCGGAACACCGTCGACTGCATGGCCGACGAATGGATGCGCATGGACCCGCCGCCGATCTCGTTGCCGTTCAGCACCATGTCGTAGGCCCGGGACAGGGCCTTGCCCGGGTCCTTCTCCAGGACCTCCAGGTCGTCGATGGACGGCGCGGTGAACGGGTGGTGCAGCGCCGCCCAGCGCTTCTCCTTGGGGTCCCACTCGAACATGGGGAAGTCGACGACCCAGAGCGGGTGCCAGCCCGGCTTCACCATCTTGAGGTCCCGGCCCACCTTCACGCGCAGCGCCGCCAGCGAGTCGTTGACCACCTTCTTCTTGTCCGCGCCGAAGAACACGAGGTCGCCGTCCTTCAGTGCGAGCCGCGAGATCAGCCCGGCCACGGTCGCGTCCGGCATGAACTTGAGGATGGGCGACTGCAGGCCGTCCCGGCCCTTCGCCACCTCGTTGACCTTGATGTACGCGAGGCCCTTCGCGCCGTAGTTGGCGACGAAGGCGGTGTAGTCGTCGATCTCCTTGCGGCTCAGCGAACCGCCGCCCGGCACCTTCAGCGCCGTGACGCGGCCGTCCGGGTCCGCGGCGGGGCCGGCGAACACCTTGAACTCGACGCCGGTCATGAGGTCAGCGACCTCGACGAGCTCCAGCGGGATCGAGAGGTCGGGGCGGTCGATGCCGTACTTCGCAATGGCCTCCGCGTAGGTCATGCGCGGGAGGGGCGGCAGCTCGATGTTGCCGACCTCCCGGAACACGGCCCGGATCATGTCCTCCATGACCTGCATGAAGGAGGCCTCGTCCATGAACGAGGTCTCGATGTCGATCTGGGTGAACTCGGGCTGGCGGTCGGCGCGGAGGTCCTCGTCGCGGAAGCAACGCGCGATCTGGTAGTACCGGTCGAACCCGGACATCATCAGGATCTGCTTGAACAGCTGCGGCGACTGGGGCAGCGCGAAGAACTGCCCCGGGTGCGTGCGGCTCGGCACGATGTAGTCCCGGGCGCCCTCGGGCGTGGTGCGGGTGAGCACGGGCGTCTCCACGTCCATGAAGCCGTGCCCGTCCAGGTAGCGGCGCACGACCTGGGTGAGGCGGTGGCGCAGGCGGAAGCGCTCGAGCATCTCGCCGCGGCGGAGGTCCAGGTAGCGGTACTTGAGGCGGAGCTCCTCGGAGACTTCCTCGTCGTGGTGGAAGGGCGGCGTCTCGGCCGTGTTCAGCACCTTGAGGTCGGCGGCGAGCAGCTCGACCTCGCCCGTCTTCAGCTTCGGGTTCACGGTGCCCGCGGGGCGGGGCCGGACCTTGCCGGTGACCGTGACGACGTACTCGCTGCGCAGCTTCTCGCCCGCGGTGAACACCGGCGACGACGGGTCGAACACGACCTGCAGCAGGCCTTCCCGGTCCCGGAGGTCGATGAAGACCACGCCACCGTGGTCGCGGCGGCGGTGGACCCAGCCGGAGACGGTGACGTCCTGGCCGATGGCTTTCGCGGTGACGTCACCGCAGTAGTGCGTGCGCATGGCTTGCCTGTCTGGAATCGGTCGGGGGATCGCGCCTGAAGGCGCTCCTACGTATCCTGGTAGGAGCGGCTTCAGCCGCGATCAGGAACTGTCAGTGCTTGTGCCCACCCGGGCCATGGCTGTGCGTGTGCCCGCCGTGGCTGTGGGTGTGGCCGCCGCTGCCGTGGGAATGCCCGCAGGACGAGTCGTGGGTGTGGGCCGGGCCGCTGTCCAGGGTGTGGCCCGCCTTCTCGGCCGCCTTGGGGTCGGCGCGGGCCTCGGCCTTGGTGGCGTCCTTCTTGGCGGACTTGTCCCGGAAGTCGGTCTTGTACCAGCCGCTGCCCTTCAGGTGGAACGCGGGCGCGGCCATGAGCTTCTTCAGCTTCAGCTTGCCGCACTCGGGGCACTTGCGCAGCGCGCCCTCCCCGACCTTCTGGAGGATGTCGAAGTGGTGGCCGCAGGCTTCGCACTGGTAGTCGAAAATGGGCATGGCTTGACCTCTCGTGAGGCGCGGGATTGTAGCGTAGGAGCGGCTAAAGCCGCTGCTACGGGCCGGCAAACCGCAGCTCCCCGCCGCCGGCCTCCACCCGGATCGTGGCTCCCGGGCCGAAGCGGCCCTTCAGGATCTCCTGGGCCAGGGGGTTCTCGATCCGCTGCTGGATGGCCCGCTTCAGGGGCCGGGCGCCGTAGACCGGGTCGAAGCCGGCCTCGGCGAGCAGGTCGAGGGCCGGGTCCGTCACGTCCAGCGTCATGTCCCGCTCCTTCAGCCGGGCCTCCAGGTAGCCGAGCTGGATCTTCACGATGTCGCGGATCTGGGCGGCCGACAGCGGGTGGAAGACCACGATGTCGTCCACGCGGTTGATGAACTCGGGCCGGAAGTGCTCCCGCACGTCCTCCATGACCGCGGCCTTCATGGCGGCGTAGTTGGCCTCGCCGGTCATGCCCTGGATCCGCTGGGACCCGAGGTTCGAGGTCATCACGATCACGGTGTTGCGGAAGTCGACGGTGCGGCCCTGGCCGTCGGTCAGGCGCCCGTCATCCAGCACCTGGAGCAGCACGTTGAAGACGTCCGGGTGGGCCTTCTCGACCTCGTCGAGCAGCACCACCGAGTAGGGCTTCCGCCGCACGATCTCGGTGAGGTAGCCGCCCTCCTCGTAGCCGACGTAACCCGGGGGCGCGCCGATCAGCCGCGCCACCGAGTGCTTCTCCATGAACTCGGACATGTCGACCCGCACCAGCGCGTCCTCGGTGTCGAACAGGAACTCGGCGAGCGCCTTGGTGAGCTCGGTCTTGCCGACGCCGGTGGGACCCAGGAACAGGAACGAGCCGTTCGGCCGCTTCGGGTCCGACAGGCCGGCCCGGGACCTTCGGATCGCGTTCGCCACGGTGGTCAGCGCCTCGGCCTGGCCGACGACGCGCCTGCCGAGCGCCTCCTCCATGCGCAGCAGCTTGTCCTTCTCGCCCTCCAGCATCTTGCTGACGGGGATCCCGGTCCACTTGGAGACGACCTCGGCGATCTCCTCCTCCGTCACCTTGTTCCGCAGTAGGAGCGGCTTCAGCCGCGATTCCTTCCCGTCGACGGTCTCCTTGAGTCGCTTTTCCAGCGCAGGAATCTTCCCGTACTGCAGTTCCGACATGCGCGCGAGATCCTGCCCGCGCCGGGCGGCGTCCAGGTCCAGGCGGGCACGCTCCAGCTCCTCCTTGATCGCTGCCTCGCCCTGCACGGAGGCCTTCTCGGCCTTCCAGATCTCGTCCAGGTCGGCGTATTCCTTCTCGAGGGCCTTCAGCTGCGACTCGAGGTCCGCGAGCCGTTTCTTCGAGGCCTCGTCGGACTCCTTCTTCAGCGCCACCTGCTCGATCTTCAGCTGGATGATCCGCCGGTCGAGGCGGTCCATCTCCTCGGGCTTGGAGTCGATCTCCATGCGCAGGCGGGAGGCGGCCTCATCGATGAGGTCGATGGCCTTGTCCGGCAGCTGCCGGTCGGTGATGTAGCGGTGGGACAGCGTCGCCGCGGCCACGATGGCCGGGTCGGTGATGTCCACGCCATGGTGGACCTCGTAGCGCTCCTTGAGGCCGCGGAGGATGGCGATGGTGTCCTCCACCAGGGGCTCGTTCACGAGCACCTTCTGGAAGCGGCGCTCGAGGGCCGCGTCCTTCTCGATGTACTTGCGGTACTCGTCGAGGGTGGTGGCGCCCACGCAGTGCAGCTCGCCGCGGGCGAGCGCGGGCTTCAGCATGTTGCCGGCATCCATGGCGCCCTCGGCCTTGCCGGCGCCGACCATGGTGTGCAGCTCGTCGATGAAGAGGATGACCTGGCCTTCCTGCTTGGCGAGGTCGTTCAGCACGCCCTTCAGGCGCTCCTCGAAGTCGCCCCGGTACTTGGCACCGGCGATCAGCGCGCCCATGTCGAGGGCGAGGATGCGCTTCCCCTTGAGGCTCTCCGGGACCTCGCCGTTGACGATGCGCTGGGCGAGGCCCTCGACGATGGCGGTCTTGCCGACGCCGGGCTCGCCGATCAGCACGGGGTTGTTCTTGGTGCGGCGCTGGAGCACCTGGACGGTGCGGCGGATCTCGTCGTCGCGGCCGATGACGGGATCGAGCTTGCCCTGTTCGGCGCGCTCGGTGAGGTCCACCGTGTACTTCTCGAGGGCCTGGCGGGTCTCCTCGGCGTTCGGGTCGTTCACGGCCTCGCCGCCCCGCAGGTCGCTGATGGCCTGTTCCAGGGCGCCCTTCACCACCCCCGCATCCTTGAGGACCTTGCCGAGGGTGCCCTTGTCGTCACAGGCGGCGAGGACGAAGACCTCGCTGGAGATGAACTGGTCGCCACGCTTGCCGGCAAGTTTCTCGGTGAGGTTCAGCAGGCGGCCGAGGTCGTTGGAGACCTGCAGGTCGCCGGCGGTGCCCTCGACCTGGGGCAGGCGGTCCAGGGCCTCGCCGAGCTTCGAGCGCAGGAGGTTGAGGTTCGCACCTGCCTTGCCGAGCAGGGCGCCGACGCCGGGGCCCGGCTGCTCGAGCAGCGCAGCCATGAGGTGCACCGGCTCGATGAACTGGTGGTCCCGCCGGTTGGCGGTGGACTGGGCCAGCTGCAGGGCCGACTGGAAGGTGCTCGTGAACTTGTCCGGACCCATCGGGGTGCTTTCGCTGTGGCGACTCCCGCCAATCTGGGGCCACCCCGCCCGTTTTCAACGAGAAAAGGTACCTCCTGGTTCCAGCCAGATCAGGGTGGCCTGGCGGCCAGTCACTCCATCACGCCGGTGGGAATAGAAGCGCTCTGGCTCGGCGTAGGTGCAGACCCCGCCGCCCGTGACCGCCGTGACCCCCGCCCGGGCGAGGCGCGCACGGGCGGCGCCATAGAGGTCCAGGTGCCAATGACCGGGGCGGGACGCCCGGAAGGCGCCGCCCGCCGCCGGGTCGGCCCGGAGGAAGGCCTGGCGCACCTCCTCGCCCACCTCGTAACTGTCGGGCCCGATGGCCGGGCCCAGCCAGGCGAGCAGCGAGCCCGGGCGCACCCCGTCGGCCAGCAGCCAGGCCACCGTGGCCTCCAGCACCCCGCCAGCGAGGCCCCGCCAGCCGGCGTGGGCCGCGGCCACGTGGGTGCCCTCCCGCGTGCAGAACAGCACCGGCAGGCAGTCGGCCGTGAGGATGGCGCAGACGGTGCCGGACGCGCGGGTCCAGGCCGCGTCGGCAGCCGGTCGCGCGCCCCCCTGCCCCACCTCGACCACCGTCGTGCCATGCACCTGCTCCAGCCAGGACGGCTCCGCCGGCAGCCCGAGGCCAGTGCGGACCAGGGACCGGTTGCCGGCGACGGCTGACGGGTCATCGCCCACGTGGTCGCCCAGGTTGAGGCCGGTCCAGGGGGCGCCGCTCGCCCCCCCGGCCCGGGTCAGGGCCACCGCGCGGACACGGGCCGGGGCTGGCCAGTCGGGCCGGATGACCGGCAGGCTGCTCACCCCGCAGCCTGCTCGGGCCACGCGAGGCCCTCCAGGCGGTCCGGCGCGGCCGGGTCACCGGCGAGCGCCGCGAGCAGGCCCCGGAAGTCGGCGGGCAGCGGCGCCTGGAACGACAGTGGCGCCCCGGTGGCCGGGTGCGCAAAGCCCAGCCGGAAGGCATGCAGCGCCTGCCGGCGGAAGGCGCGCAGCGCTGCCGCGAGCTCTGGCGTCGCGCCGGCGGGGATCACCAGCCGGCCCCCGTACTCGGGATCGCCGACGATGGGGTGCCGGACGTGGGCGAGGTGCACGCGGATCTGGTGGGTACGCCCGGTTTCCAGGCGGACGGCCACGTAGGTGTGATGGGGGAAGCGGGCCAGGACCCGGTAGTGGGTCACCGCGTGGCGACCGCCGACGTCCGTGACCGCCATGCGGGTCCGGTGCGTGCGGTGCCTGCCGATGTCCGCCTCCACGGTGCCACCGCCCGTCATCGCCCCGAGGCACAGGGCCCGGTATTCCCGGGTGATCTCCCGCGCCTCCAGGGCCCGCACGAGGTGGGTGTGGGCGGCGGGCGTGCGGGCCACGACCAGCAGCCCGGAGGTGTCCTTGTCGAGGCGGTGCAGGATGCCGCTGCGGGGCAGCCCCGCGAGGCCGGGGTCGTGGGCAAGCAGGCCGTTCTCGAGGGTCCCCGCCGGGTTGCCGGCGCCCGGATGGACGACGAGGCCCGCAGGCTTGTCGAGCACCAGGATGTCGGTGTCCTCGTACACGATGACGAGGGGCATGACCTCGGCTCGGGGTGCGGCGTCCGGCTCGGCAGGTTCGTCGGCGGCGAGCTGCACGACGATGACCTGGCCGGCAGCGACGCGCGAGCGCGGTTCCGGCACCGCACCGTCGAGGCGGACGAGGCCGTCGAGGATCCACTGCTTGAGGCGGCTGCGGGAATGGTCAGGCAACAACTCGGCCAGTACCTGGTCCAGGCGCCGGCCCGAGGCATCGGCCGGGATGACGAGTTCCTGCTGCGCGGGCTCCATGGGCCGCTAGGCTATACTGCTGGCTGCCCTGGCGACACCCTGACGATGCGCGCGATACTCCGCCACCGACTCTCCACGCTGCTGCTCTCGACCTGCCTCCTGGTGCTGGCGGGCGGCCTTCTGGCCGGTTGTTCCTCGAAGGAGGACAAGGACCTGCGTTCCGGCGTCGAGGACCTCTACGAGCGCGGCCGCAAGTCGATGGAGTCGGGGAACTTCAACAACGCCATCCGGTACTTCGAGGCGCTGGAGGCGCGGTTCCCCTTCAGCAACGAGACCAAGCAGGCCCAGCTCGACCTGATCTACTGCTACTACAAGGACCGGCAGATCGAGGCGACGGTCGACGCCGCGACCACCTTCGAGCGCGAGAACCCCACCCACCCCCGGGTGGACTATGCGCTGTACATGCGCGGCCTCGCCTGGTTCTCCGGGGAGCACAGCTGGTACCACCGGCTGTTCGACGCGGACCTGGCCGAGCGCCCGCCCAAGAACGTGCAGGAGTCCTTCTCGGTATTCGCGCAGCTGGTGCAGCGGTTCCCGGATGGCGCCTACGCGGCGGATGCCCGCCAGCGGATGGTCTTCCTGCGCAACCGGCTGGCGGACTACGAGCTGTACGTGGCCCGGTATTACATGAAGCGCGGCGCCTGGCTGGCGGCAGCAAACCGGGCGAAGTACGTCATCGAGCAGTACGACGGTGCGCCGGCGGGGGGAGAGGCGCTCCGCATCATGGTGGAAGCCTACGGGGAACTGGGCATGACCACCCTCGCCGATGACGCCCGCCAGGTACTCGCCGCCAGCTACCCGGACAGCCTCAAGGCACTCGCCCGGGAAGAAGACCGCCCCTGGTACCGCTTCTGGTAGAAAAGGTACCGGTAGAAAAGGTACCGGACACTTAGTTATTCCCTCGCGCAGCCGCAGCGTAGCCCCATAACTAAATAACTAAGTGTCCGGTACCTTTTTAGCGGTGGCGGTAGCCGGAGGTGATGGGGTAGCGCCAGTCGCGGCCGAAGGCACGGCTGGAGATGCGCACCCCGGGCGGGGCCTGGCGCCGCTTGTACTCGGCCTTGCGCACCATCTCCAGCACCCGGGACGCCACGGCCCGGTCGACGCCCTTCGCGGCGATCTCGTCCACCGAGCGGTTCTCGAGGATCAGTGCATCCAGGATCGGGTCCAGCACGTCGTAGGGCGGCAGTGAATCCGAGTCCTTCTGGTCGGCGCGGAGCTCCGCGCTCGGCGGCCGGGTGATCACCCGCCCGGGAATCACCGGCGACAGGGAATTCCGGTAGCGCGCCAGTGCATACACCAGGGTCTTGGTGCAGTCCTTGATCGGGGCAAAGCCCCCGGCCATGTCGCCATAGAGCGTGGCGTAGCCCACCGCCATCTCGCTCTTGTTGCCCGTGGCGAGCACCATCCGCCCGGTCTTGTTCGAGATGGCCATGAGCAGGATGCCCCGGGCCCGGGACTGCAGGTTCTCCTCGGTGGTGTCCTCGGGCAGGCCGGCAAAGAGCCCGGCGAGCGTCGTGCGCGCCGCCTCGACGAGG
The DNA here is from genome assembly GCA_937958785.1 of uncultured Gammaproteobacteria bacterium. Taxonomy (GTDB): domain Bacteria; phylum Pseudomonadota; class Gammaproteobacteria; order Steroidobacterales; genus SHZI01. The sequence continues at coordinate 14,829 of CALGMY010000017.1, forward strand.
GGCGCGACGGGCAGCACCTGGTAGTCGACGCCGAGCTGCAGCGCCTGGGCGGCCGCATCCTCGATGCTGATCGCCGCCGTGTAGCGGTACGGCATCATCACGGCCTGCACCGCCCCCGCACCGATCGCATCCACGGCGATGGCGAGCGTCAGCGCCGAATCGATCCCGCCCGACAGGCCGAGGACGACGCCCGGGAAGCCGTTCTTGCGGACATAGTCCCGCACGCCGGTCACCAGCGCGTCATAGACACTGGCGACGTCATCCGCCAGGGCCGGCACGGCCGCCGGCTCCGGCACGATCCGGCCGTCCTGCCGGCGCAATGTGACGACCGGCAGGCACGCCGCCAGCGCCGGCGCGCGGAACACGGTGGCGCCACCGGCGTCGACCATGCAGGAGCCGCCATCGAACACCAGTTCGTCCTGGCCGCCGACCATGTTGAGGTAGACCAGCGGGACGCCACTCTCCCGGGCCCGGGCGGCGAGTACCTGCTCCCGCTGGGACTGCTTGCCGATCTCGAAGGGCGAACCGTTGATGGCCAGGATGAGCTCGGCGCCCGCCGCGGTGGCGCGGGCGGAGGGCTCCGGCTGCCACACGTCCTCGCAGATGCCGAGGCCAAGCTTCATGCCCCGGAACTCCACGACCGTCGGGCCGGAGCCGGGCGTGAAATAGCGCTCCTCGTCGAAGACGCTGTAGTTCGGCAGGCAGCACTTGCGGTAGTTGGCGACCTGCCGGCCATTGGCCAGGAACGCCACGGAATTGTAGATGTGGTCGTCGACGAACTCGGGATAACCCACCAGCGCGGCGATCCCGCCGGTCGTCCGGGCCGCGATCCCCTGGAGGCCTTCGCCCACCTGCCGGCGCAGACCGGCATGGAACAGGAGGTCCTCCGGCGGATAGCCGCACATGGCGAGCTCGGGGAACATCGCGAGGTCAGCGGACCCCGCGCGCGTCACCTCGCCGAGCAGCTCCGCGATCCGGGCCGAGTTCCCGGCCACGTCGCCCACCAGGAAATCCTGCTGGGCGAGCGCGATGCGGACGGTATCGGTCAGCGCAGGAGCTCCTGCATGGCACTGCCGAGCTCGGCGGGCGAACGCACCGTGCGCACGCCGGCCTTGTCGAGGGCGGCGAACTTGGCGGCGGCCGTGCCCTCGCCTCCCGAGATGATGGCGCCGGCATGGCCCATGCGCTTGCCGGGCGGCGCGGTGACACCGGCGATGTAGGCGACGACCGGCTTGGTGACGTGCTGCTGGATGTAGCGGGCCGCGGCCTCCTCGTCGGTGCCGCCAATCTCGCCCACCATGATGATGCCGTCGGTGGCCGGGTCCTGCTGGAACAACTCGAGGCAGTCGATGAAGTTCATGCCCCGCACCGGATCCCCGCCGATGCCGATGCAGGTGGTCTGGCCAAGGCCGTTGCGCGTGGTCTGGAAGACGGCCTCGTAGGTGAGCGTGCCGGAACGCGAGACGATCCCCACGCGCCCGGGCTGGTGGATGAAGCCGGGCATGATGCCGATCTTGCACTCGCCCGGCGTGATGATGCCGGGGCAGTTCGGGCCGATCAGCCGGCAGTCCTTCTCGCGCAGCGCCGCCTTGACCCGCACCATGTCGAGCACCGGGATGCCCTCGGTGATGCACACCACCAGCTTCACGCCGGCATCGGCCGCCGCCAGGATCGCGTCCGCGGCGCCGGGCGCCGGGACGAAGATCACGCTGACGTCGGCACCGGTGGCCGTGACGGCCTCCGGCATGGTGTCGAACACGGGGACGCCGAGGTGCTGCGTGCCGCCGCGGCCCGGCGTGCAGCCGGCGACGATCTTCGTGCCGTACTCGAGGCACTGCTGGGCGTGGAACGAGCCCTGCTTGCCGGTGAGCCCCTGGCAGATGACCCTGGTGGACTTGTTGACGAGTACGCTCATGCGGGCTTCGCGGCTGAAGCCGCTCCTACGGATTGAACGGCCTTGCGGGCCGCGTCGGTGAGGTCATCGGCCGCCGTGATGGCGAGGCCGCTGTCCTTGAGCATCTTCCGGCCCTGGTCCACGTTGGTGCCCTCGAGGCGCACCACCACCGGCACGGCGACCTTCACGTCCCGGACCGCGCTGATGATGCCCTCGGCGATGAGGTCGCAGCGCACGATCCCGCCGAAGATGTTCACGAGGATCGCCTTCACCTGCGGGTTGGAGAGGATCAGCTTGAAGGCCGCCGCGACCCGCTCCGGCGTGGCGCCGCCACCCACGTCGAGGAAGTTGGCCGGCTCGCCGCCGTGGAGCTTGATGAGGTCCATCGTGGCT
>CALGMY010000018.1 GCA_937958785.1 uncultured Gammaproteobacteria bacterium
CCGGAAGCGGTCCATGTCCACCAGGAACGAATCGTGGCCCTGGAGGGACGGGAGTTCCACGAGGCGCACTTCCCGGCCCGTCGCCGCGAGTCCGGCCGCGAGTTCCCGCTGCTGGGCGATGGGAAACAGGATGTCGGTCTCCACGCCCACCACCAGGACGCGCCCGGCCCGGATGCGGGCGAAGCCCGTGGCCAGCGAACCGCCGTGGTCGGCGACGTCGAACAGGTCGCTGGCCCGGGACAGGTACAGGTAGCAGTTGGCATCGAACTGGCCGATGAACTTCTGGGCGTGGGCCTCGAGGTACGCCTCGACCTCGAAGTCGAGGGCGAAGGCGTTGCCCGTCTGCCGCTCACCCGCGACCCGCTCCCGGCCGAAGCGCTGCTCCCATTCACGGGCCGACCGGTAGGTCATCATGCCGAGCTTGCGCGCGAGCCGCATGCCGGTGATGGGACCCGAGCCCTCCGGGTAGTCGCCGTCCTGCCAGCCCGGGTCCCTCCGGATCATTTCCCGCTGCAGGGAACGGATGGCGATCGAGAACGGCAGCGACCGGGCCGCAGTGGACAGCAGCACGAGGTTACGGGAGAAGCCCGGGTGCTGGATGGCACAAGCCAGCGCCGTCATGCCGCCCATGGAGGGGCCCACGAGCGTGTGCAGCTGGCGGATGCCCAGGTGTCCGATGACGGCCTTGCCCGCGTTCGCCACGTCCTCGAGGCTGAGCACGGGAAACGACGTGCGGTACGGGCGGCCGGTGGCAGGATCGGGGGACGCGGGCCCGGTGGACCCGAAGCAACTGCCCAGGGAGTTGATGCAGACGACGAAGTAGCGCCGCGTGTCGATCGGCCGGGAGGGGCCGACCATCTCCTCCCACCAGCCGGGTGAGGGATCCTCCGGCGAGGAGGCCGCATGGGCAGACGGCGACATGCCGGTGAAGATCGCGACCGCATTATCCCGCGCGGCATTCAGCTCGCCCCAGGTCTCGTAGGCAATGACAGGGCTCTCGAGATGACCGCCGCGGCGCATCTCGAATCGACCAGGGAAGTGATACAGCTTGCGCGCGGGCGCCATAGGGCGGGAATTATGCCGCCCGGCATGCGGCCGGGAACCGGAGCCGGCCGACTGATTGGTTATATGGTTAGGCTCAGTTCCGCTTCTTGCCCCGGACCCGGACCCGCTCCCGCCGCTTGACCTGGCGCGGCGTCAGCTTGTTGCGCCGGCCGGCAAACGGGTTCTTGCCCGCCCGGAGCTCGATGCGGATGGGCGTACCCCGCAGCCGGAAGGCCTTGCGGAAGCAGCCCACCAGGTAGCGGCGATAGCTCTCCGGCAGGGCGGCCGTCTGGTTGCCGTGGATGACGATGAGCGGCGGCCGGCGGCCACCCTGGTGGGCATAGGTGAGCCGGATCCGGCTGCGCTGGGCGACCGGGGTCGGATAGGCCTGGATCGCGTCCTTGAGGACCCGGTTGAGGTCGGGCGTCGGCAGGTCGCGCACCGCGGCCGCGGCCGCCCGGCGTCCGCTGTCCAGCAGGTCGAAGATGGCCGTGCCGTGCAATGCGGAGATGTAATGGACATCGACGAAGTCCAGGAAGGGCAGCTTGCGATCCAGGTCGGTCCGCACCTTCTCCCGCTGGTCCGTCGGCAGTCGATCCCACTTGTTCACGCCGATCGCGAGCGCCCTGCCCCGCTCCAGCGCGAGGCCGATCAGCGACACGTCCTGGTCGGTTACGCCGGCGCGTGCATCGATGAGCAGCAGGACCGCGTCGGCCTCCTCGAGGGCCTGCAGGGACTTCACGATGCTGAAGCGCTCGATCAGCTCGTCGACCCGTGCCTTGCGGCGAATGCCCGCCGTGTCGACCAGCAGGAAGTCGTGGCCATCGTGGCTGAAGGGCACCTGGATGCTGTCGCGTGTGGTGCCCGCCTCATCGGAAGTCAGCAACCGCTCCTCGCCCAGGTAGCGGTTGATCAGGGTGGACTTGCCGACGTTCGGCCGGCCGATGACGGCGATGCGGGTGCCTGCTGGCGCGGGCGATGCATTGGCCGGCGGCTGCTCACCGGCCAGCTCGTCAGGCACCGGCGCGGGCAGCGCCGCGAGCACGCGGGTGGCGAGCAGGCCGAGCCGGTCGCCCTGCAGGGCGGAGATGGCCACGGGCTCGCCGAGGCCCAGTTCGTAGAAGCCGGCGGCCAGCCCCAGCGGCTCCCGGCCTTCCGCCTTGTTGATGGCGAGGACAGCTGGCTTGCCGGCGCGCCGGATGCGTTCGACCATGGCGTAGTCATCGGGCAGCGGTCCTGCGGCCGCGTCCACCACCAGGACCACGGCGTCGCTCTCGTCCAGGGCGTTCGCGATCTGGCGCTCGATGAGGTCGAGCAGGCGGTCCGGACCCGACCCGGTACCTGTCATGAGTCCGCCAGTGTCGACGATGATCGCGAGCCGGCCGCCCAGGGGCGCGTAACCGTGGATCCGATCGCGCGTGAGGCCGGGGAAGTCGGCGACGAGGGCGTCCCGCGTCCCGGTCAGGGCGTTGAACAGGGTGGACTTGCCGACGTTGGGGCGGCCGACGAGCGCGATTACGGGCAGCACGTCGGCACCGCTACGGGGCCGTCTGCCGGAAGGCGGCGAGGTCGCCGCCGTCGGTCTGCACGAAGACCATGTCATTGACGGCCAGCGGCGGGGACGTGACCCGGTCGCCGCCGGCACGGACCCGGGCCTGGAGCGCGCCCGTACCGGCCTCGAAGAAGTGCACGTAGCCCTCGAAGTCGCCCACGACCACGGACCCCTGCCAGGCCGTGGGCCCGGAGATGTCGCGGTTCTTCAGGATCTGGTGGCGCCAGACCTCCGTGCCGGAGACCCGGTTGAGGGCCATGAGGTCGCTGGTCGCGCCGGAGACGTAGACGTTGTCGAAGTCGACGGCGAGGCCCTCGTAGCTGCTGACCTCCTGGGACCAGAGCGCCTGCCCGGATTCGGCGGCAACGGCGTTCAGCTGCCCGCCGTAGCCGACGACGTAGAGGTCGTCGCCGATGGAGCGCACCGTGGAGTTGATGTCGGAGAGACGGTCGATCTCGCTCCGCCCGCTGGGGGGGTCCAGCATGACGTCCCAGCCCGGCGAACCGTCGGCGAGCGCATAGGCGGCGAGCTTGCCGTTGTCGAACCCGCAGATCACGGCGTCCTTCACCACGACCGGGGCCCCCGTTCCCCGTACCGAGAGCCGGGGCATCACCTGCTGGACGAACCAGCGCTGCCGGCCGTCGGCGAGATCGAGGGCGGTGAGCTTGCCGTCAACCGTGCGGACGAGCACCTGGCCCGCTGCGATCGCCGGGGCGGCCAGCACCTCGCTGGTGACGCTGGTGCGCCAGCGCTCGCGGCCATCGGACGCTTCGAGGGCAACCACTTCCCCGTTGCTCGACCCGAGCACCACCACATCACCGTCGGTTGCGGGGCCGCCTGACAACTGGAGCCGGGTCTTCGTCCGCCACAACCGCCGGCCCTTCTCGGCCTCGAAGGCGGAGACGTTGCCGTCATGGGCGGCCGCGAACACCCGGCTGCCGTCCGACGCCGGCTGCAGGGCGAGGCGCAGGAACTCGCTGTCACCGCCGAGGCCGGCGCTCCACGCCTTGCGGATGCGAAGCGTGGGCTCGAAATCGGTCAGCTCGGCGGGTGGACTCGAGTCCTCGTCACCACCGAACACACTGCAGCCACTGGCAGCGAGGGCCAGGGCGAGCAGCAGGAGGCCACGGAAGGCGGCAGACGGTGCCATCACGGCGCCGGCGTCGGGGCCGCGGCCGCGGGCACGGCGGCGGTCCCGCCGCCCAGGTCGTCGAGCTTGGCCTCGATGTACGTCCGGTCGATCAGGCCGCTGGCCTCTGGAGTGTTCAACGCCTGCTCATATTCGCTGCGGGCCTCCGCCTGCTTGCCCATGGCGAAGTACACGTCGCCGCGCACGTCGTGGAAGGCCGGGGCGAATGCCTCGGTATCCGGAACCGCGAGCACCTTCAAGGCCTCGTCGTTCTTGTCCTGGTAGATGAGTACCCGGGCGAGTCTCAGCCGCGCGATGTTGCGCAACTCGGTGGCAACACCGCTGTCGACCACCTCGCGGAGCTGTGCGGCAGCTTCCTCGGGCTTGCCCTGGTCAAGGTAAAGCTTCGCGAGCGCCAGGCGACCCTGCGCGGCATAGGGCGAGGTCCCGAAGTCGCTCTCGAGCGTTGCCATGCCCGCTTCCACTTCCGGGAGGTTCCCGGAGCGGACGGAGGCCATGAAAGTCTCGTAGAAGACCGACGCCTCCACCGCCTTCTGCTCCTGGAACCTGTTCCACTGGTTGAGGCCGAAGAGCCCGGCCAGGCCAAGGGCCACGCCCGCCACCAGGAAGGTGCCGTTCTGGCGAAGCCAGCCCCTGACCTGCTCGGCTTGTTGCTGGTCTGTAAGTAGATCGTCCACGCGGTACTTCCCGTCTGTGTTGCTGTTCGGTCCGGGGTCAGAGCGGGGCCCGGAGATGGGGCCGGATGGCCGCCACCAGGTCCGCCACACCCACCTTCTGCTGGTCCACCTCGGCACGCAGAGGCTTGACCACCGCCGTATCGCTGGCCACCTCGTCCTCGCCGAGGATCACCGCGACGCAGGCGCCGCTGCGATCCGCCCGCTTCATCTGGGCCTTGAAGCCGCCGCCACCGCAGTTGGTCTCGACACGGAGGGGCGGCGAAGCATTGCGCAGCTGCTCGGCGATGCGGAACGCCAGCCGCAGCGTGCCCTCGCCCGCCGCCACCAGGTACACGTCCGGCGTGGGGCGCGGCGCCGGCACGCCCGCGAGGGCATGGAGCTCCACGAGGCGCTCGAGGCCGATGGCGAAGCCGATGGCGGGCGTGGGCTCCCCGCCCAGGTGCTCGACGAGTCCATCATACCTGCCCCCGGCACAGACCGCCCCCTGGCTGCCGAGCCGGTCCGTGACCCACTCGAAGACGGTTCGGCCGTAGTAGTCGAGCCCGCGCACGAGCCGCGGATTCACGGTGTAGCCGACGCCGGCGTCATCGAGCAGCTCACGCAGGCCGGCGAAGTGGGCCTCCGAGGCCGCATCCAGGTACTCCGTGAGGCGGGGGGCGCCGGCGATCAGGCCCTGGAGGTCCGGGTTCTTGCTGTCGAGGATGCGCAACGGATTGCGATCGAGCCGGCGGCGACTGTCCTCATCCAGCTGGTCGACGCTCGCGCGGAAATAGGCAGCGAGTTCGGCCCGGTACAGCTGGCGCGACTCGGCGGTGCCGAGCGTGTTGATCTCGAGGCGCACATGGCTGATGCCGAGCAGGCGAAAGAGGCGGGCCAGCAGAATGAGCAGCTCGGCGTCCACGTCGGGTCCGGGGAAGCCGAGGGCCTCCACGTCGAACTGGTGGAACTGGCGATACCGGCCCTTCTGGGGTTTCTCGTAGCGGAACATGGGCCCCGTCGAGAAGAACTTCTGCCGCTGGTTGCGGAGCAGCCCGTGCTCCATGCAGGCCCGGACGATGCCCGCGGTGGCTTCCGGCCGCAGCGTGAGCGACAGGCCGTTGCGATCGTCGAAGGTATACATCTCCTTCTCGACGATGTCGGTGACTTCGCCGATGGAGCGCTTGAAGAGCTCGGTGCGCTCGACCACCGGCACCCGGATCTCCTGGTAGCCGTAGTCGATCAGGAGACTGCGGATCGTGGCCTCGATGTGCTGCCAGGTCGCACTGGCCGGCGGCAGGATGTCTTCCATGCCGCGGATGGCCTGCAAATCCCCGCTCATTCGAAGGTCCCGCCGTCGGTGGCTGCGGGTGGGGATGGCGGCTGCGCGGGTGTCGCCGGTGACACCTCCGCGGGCCCAGGGCCCGGGTCCGCTGCCGGCACTTCGGGCGCGACTTCTGCCGCCGGCTGGACCTCCGGCGCCAGAGCCGGCAGCGTGATCGGCTGGCTGACGGGGCCGCCGTCGGGAACCGGTGCCGGGTCGAGGACGACCCCGGTGTCCGGCACGGAAGGCGCCGGTCCCTGGTTGCCGCCCAGGATGTAGAGCAGCAGCATGGCGGCGACCACGAAGAGGACGGCCGTGGCGATGGCCAGCGGGCCCGGCGTGCTGGTGAGGGGCTTCTCGAGTTCCCGGGTGACCTTGGGGGGGGCATCCGCGGCGGGATCGGTGGCCCGGTAGGCCTCGAGCACGGCCTCCTCGGACAGTCCGAGCAGGCGCGCGTAGGCCTTCAGGTGGCCCCGCACGAACACGGCGGCACCGAGCGCGCCGAAGCGCTCGTCCTCGAGCGCCTGGAGGGCTGGCACCTCGAGGCGCAGGGTGAAGGCAGCCTGCTCCAGCGTCAGCGCCCTGGCCTTGCGCGCGGAACGGAGGCGCTCGCCGAGTCCCAGGGCCGTCTCGTTCTTGCCATCTGGCATGGGATTTCCCGGTGCGGCCCGGTCAGCCGCCGGATCGTGCCTGGCCGAGCAGCAGGCGGGTCTCGGCGGAATCGGGGAAGGTCTGCCGCAACTCGTCACCGTAGCGACTGGCGGCGTCGGTGTCGTTGAGCTTCTGCTCGATGCGGACCCCCAGCCAGAGGGCGGCGGATGTCGGCTTGCTGCCAGCCAGGTACCGCTCGAGGAATCCACGGGCCTTGAACGCATCACCCTGCTCCAGCGAAACGTCGGCGAGCTGGTAGAGGGCATCGGGGAACGACGGGTTCTGGACCAGGGCACCGCGCAGGTACGCCTCCGCACGCGCGAGGTCGACGCGCTTCGCGCAGGTTCCCGCGTTGGTGTAGAGCATGGTGCGGTTGGCGGTCTTCACGGACAGGGGGACCTGGATGGCCCGGTCGAAGAGTCTCAGCGCCTCCTGGGGTTGCTGCCTGCGGGAGCAGGTAAACACCGCGAGGGCGTTCAGGCTGTCCGGGTCCGACGGGGCCAGGTCCACCGCACGGCGGTAGTGGCGCTCGGCACCGGCGGGATCCTCCAGGCGCTCGAACACCACGCCGAGCGCGGTATGGGCCGTGGCGAGCCGGGGGTCCTGCGCGACGGCCTTCTCGAGCTTGTCCCGGGCCGCGGGCAGGTTGCCCTGGCGGAGATAGCTGACGCCGAGCTGCAGGTTGTACTGGGCCGCGTCGGCGTCCGAGGCCGGTGCCGTCGCCGGCCGCGACGACGTGGTGACACACCCGGTCATCAGCAGCGCGATCACCGGCACCGCGAGCACCACCCCGGCCGTCCGGCACCTGTGCATCAGGCGTTCCACGGCGGGACCTCACGGGACTCCCGCCCCTTGGTGCCCAGCGCCGAGCGGACCCGGTTGCTGACCTGCCCGGCCAGCTGGCCACAGGCCGCATCGATGTCGTCGCCCCGCGTCCGGCGAGTGATGGTCATGACCCCCGCCTCCAGCAGCACCTGCCGGAACCGGGCCACGGCCTCTGGCGGCGAGCGCCGGAAGCCGCTGGCCGCGAACGGATTGAAGGGAATCAGGTTCACCTTGGCCGGCCGGTTGGCCAGCAGCCGGGCCAGGGCCCGCGCCTGTGACTCCGCATCGTTCACGCCGGCCAGCATGACGTACTCGAAGGTGATGCCCACCGCGTTGGTGGCGGCGGCGTAATCCCAGCAGGCCTCCAGCAGCTCCGCGATGGGATGCCGGCGGTTGATCGGCACCAGCCGGTCCCGCAGGGCGTCGTCCGGCGCGTGCAGTGACACGGCAAGCGCCGCGTTGGTCTCCTGGGCGAGCCGGCGGATCTGGGGCACGAGGCCCGAGGTGCTCACGGTGACCCGACGGCGGGACAGCTGGTAGCCCAGGTCGTCGATCAGCACGTTGCAGGCCTGGACCACCGGCCGGAAATTCGCCAGCGGCTCACCCATGCCCATGAAGACCACGTTGGTGATC
>CALGMY010000019.1 GCA_937958785.1 uncultured Gammaproteobacteria bacterium
GCTCCTGCGGGTGTAGCGGCAGGCGCCACCGTCAGCGCCGTCCGCGGCGAACCCCCAGCCGCCGGCGCAAGCCCGGAACTCATCGCGAGTCCCCGCTCGTAGGCCCGGGACGCGGACTGGGCTTCCCCGACTCGCGCCATGAGCAGGCCCAGGGCCCGGTAGGCTTCAGGGGTCGGGCGGATGGCGAGGCTGGCCTCCAGGTAGCTGCGCGCCTTGCCCCAAAGCTGGTGGCGCACGCAGGTGCGGCCGGCTGCCAGCAGCAGGGCGGGATCCTCGGGTCGCTCCCGCAGCCAGGCCTCGATCCGCTTCAGGTGGGCCGCGGGGTCAGACACGGCAAGTTCCCCGTACAGGTCGACCAGGGCCTCGCTCCAGTCCTCCTTGAGTGAGCGGCGGATTTCCCCCTCCGCGTCCTCGATGGCGCCGCAGGCCACGAGCGCCCGGGCCCGGGCAAGGGCGAGGCGCGGCGTCCGGCGCAGGTGCCGGGGCACGTCTTCCCAGACCCGGTCCAGGGCCGCCCGGTCCGCCTGGGCGCCGGCCATGATGTTGACGTAGGCCGCGACGCTCCAGTCGTCCAGCATGTCCGCGGGCACGTTGCCCCGCCGGCGCAGCAGGGGCAGCAGCTCGACGAGGGGGCTCCATTCCTGGCGCCGGAAGTGCAGCTCGCCGAGCAGTTTCAGGGCCTGGGCGTGGGTCGGGTGCCGTTCCCGGACCAGGTTCAGGCTCGCGAGCGCCTCCGCGTACTGGCCGTCATCCAGCTGCAGTTCGGCCTGGGTCAGCAGCACGGCGTCCCGCGCCGCAGGCTCCTGCTCGCAGGCCATGCGCAGCCAGCTGTCGCGCCGGTTGCGGTCGCCCTGCATCTGGGCCGCGCGGGCCGCCGCCAGGTAATTGAGCAGTGGCGTCTCGGACAGGCGCGCACCCCGGGTGAGCAACCGCTCACCCCGTGCCAGGCGGCCCTCGGCCAGGGCGATATAGCCCTTGGTGGCCTGGCGGCCCGCGTAGTTGATCCGGGCCCGGGCCCAGGCCTCGCCCAGGCGGCGCGGTGCGCGCCAGACCTGCACCAGCACCCGGACGGCCAGGTAGCCGAGGACCAGCACCAGCGCGAGGATCGGCACCGAGGTCTCGACCACGTAGCCGCGGAAGTTGATGAGCACGTAGCCGTTGTCCGCCAGCACCAGGTGCGCGGCCAGCGCCCCGACGATCAGGGCAAGGATGATGACGAGCCCGACCTTCATGGCGTCCGTTGCCGGGCGGTGGCGGCCGGCGGGCTGGTGGCACTGAGCCGCAGCAAGGCGTCGAGGGAGCCGGAGATGTCGGGAAGCTCTTCGGGCAGTCGCGCGCCCGCCAGCTCGCCGAGGGTATCGGCGGCAGCCTGCACGTCCGGCGATGACAGGTCGAAATGCTGGCGCAGGCGCTCGCTGGCCGCCTCGACGGAGCGCCGGTACATGCCCGCGTCGCCACGCATGATGGCGAGCCGCGCGAGCTGCAGCTCCAGGTCGAGGCTGCGTACCAGCACGGCCTGTTCAGCCTCGGAGAGCAGGGGGGAAACGGGGTCATCCACCCGCCGGACGCTGACGAGGCTCGCCAGGGCGGCGCGGGTCGCGGCGACGGCCCGCTCGTAGCCGGTCAGGGGCGCCGCCGGGCGCTCCGGCACGGCGCGGAACCCGGCGGGGGCGGAACTCTTCAACCTGAGCTCCTCGAGCCCGTCGGCGAGGCTGCCCAGCGACAGCACGATGCCCTCCGTGTCCGGGCGGGGCACGGCCTTCAGGGCCTTCAGCTCGTCGGCCAGCAGCTTGCGTACCGGCGTCAGCCGGGGCTCGTTCAGTTCCCGCAGGGAATCATCGGCGAGCCCGAGCGCCGTCTCGGCCACGCCCACGTCGCCGGCGAGGCCGAGCTGGGCATTGGCGATGCGCATGTAGTGCTCCGCCTCGGACAGCAGCCAGGCTGCCCGCACCTTGTCGCCGACGCCGACGAAGCGGTCCACGGCCTGCTCGAGCTGGTCAACCCGGCCGGGCAGTTCGGCAAGCGCGCCGGTTTCCAGGGCCACCCGCTCCCGCAGGCGGTCCACCCGGGCCTTGAGCGCCGCCACTTCGGAGCCGACGATGCCGCCGGTCTCGCGCAGTTCGGCGACCTGCTGGCCCACCCCGGAGCGCTGCTCGACCCAGACGTAGCCGGCCACGGCAACGGACACGCCAAGGGCCAGGAGGGCGGCGGTGGTGGGGAGGGAGGCGGAGGGGCCGTTGCTCATGGCCCCATTTTGCCAGTGATTACGCTGGGCGGGTGCCCTGGCCGCCGCCCTGGCCGCCGCCCTAGCCGCCGCCGCGCAGCCGCCGCTTCACGTCGCCCACATGCCGGCGGCTGACCGACAGGGGCGGGAACCCGGCCTTCAGACGGACCTGCCAGGCGCCGGCCTCCGTCTGCTCCAGGCTGTCCAGCCAGGCCACCGCCACGAGGGCGTTGCGGTGGATGCGCAGGAAGCGTTCGCCGAACTCCTCCTCCAGGTCCTTCAGCGGCTCGTCCAGCAGCGCCTCTCCGCCCTGGTAATGGGCGGTCACGTACTTCTGGTCAGCCTGGAAGCACAGGATGTCGTCAATGGCGATCATCTGCAGTCCCCGGGCGCGCTGGACGCACAGCTGGGAACGCGGGGCCGCACCCGGCAACCGCAGCAGCTGGGACCGGCCGATCCGGGTGGCGTGCTCGAGGGTCTGCTGCAGCCGCTCCCGGCGCACGGGCTTCAGCAGGTAGCCGACCGCCTGGGCCTCGAAGGCCTGGATCGCGTACTCGTCGTAGGCCGTGGTGAAGACCACGGCCGGTCGCCGCTCCCACCCCGCCAGCTGGCTCGCCACGCCCAGGCCGTCGAGGCCGGGCATGCGGATGTCCAGCAGCACCACGTCGGGCGCGAGGCTGGCGCAGAGCTCCAGGGCCTCCTCCCCATGGCCGGCCTCGCCCAGCACCGTGAAGCCCGGCAGGTCGGCGAGCAGCTGGCGCAGCCGGCTGCGGGCCGGCGGCTCGTCGTCGACGATCAGGACGCTGGCCGGCGCGGCGCTCATGCGGTGCAGCTCATGCGTAGGACCGGGGACCCTCGGCGGGGAAGGCAATGGTGACAGTGTAGCGGTCCGGCGCCGACTCGACCTCCAGCGTGCCGTCGGCGCCGAAGGCCAGGGCCAGGCGCTCCCGGATGTTCTCCAGGGCGAGGCCGTGGCCGGCCCGGGACGGGGTGGCACTGGCCGGCAGGGGATTGCTGACGGCCACCCGGATGAGCCGCCCGTCCGTCCGGCCGCGGACCGTGATCGTGCCCGGCCGGGGGGACGGTTCGATGCCGTGGTAGATGGCGTTCTCGAGCAGGGGCTGGATGGTGAGGCCCGGGATCTGCGCGCCGGGCGCCAGGCCGTCCAGTTGCCACTCCACCCGCAGCCGGTCGCCCAGGCGGTGCTGCTCCATCCGCTCATAGACCCGCGCGATCTCGAGCTCGTCGCCCAGGGGGATCAGCTGGCGGCCATCCCGCAGGGAGGCCCGGAAGAGGTCGGCCAGGTCCTCGACCGCCTGCTCGGCGGCCATCGGGTTGCTGCGCGTGAGCGCTGCGATGGTGTTCATGCTGTTGAAGAGGAAGTGGGGGCGGATGCGGGCCTGGAGGGCGTTGAGCCGGGACTCTGCCTCGCGGCGCACGTTTCGCTGCCACTGCTGGGAGACGTAGAAGTAGCGCAGCAGCGGGGCCATCACCAGCGTGGCGATGGCGAGGTTGCGCGTGAGGAAGGACCAGTGGGCCGTGGGGAACCAGCCGCCGCCGGTGTCCGGCCCGGCGCCGAGGAAGCGCCCCAGCCAGAAGGCGGCCTCAGATACCGCCACCACGCAGGCCATCACGGCCAGGTAGGCGAGCAGGCTGCCCTCGGGGACCGGGACCCGGCCGAGCCAGGCCCGCAGGCGGCACAGCACCGCGGCGCTGAGCAAGCCCATCCACAGCAGCAGCAGGGCGGTCTGGGCGAGGTGGGAGTAGAACGCGAACCAGCCGGGCTGGCCGGCGAGGGTCAGCAGCAGGGCGAGCAGCTGGGAGGCAAGGACGACCGCGAAGACGGCCAGCGGCGAGCAGAGGTCGGGAAGCGCGAAACGATCCGCGGCCGGGGCAACGGCACTATTCGTCGTTGCACCACTGCTCGACGGCGCGGTTGGCCTCGGCACGCTCGACATCGAGTTCCTCGTTCGTCAGGTAGACGCGCTCCCCGTTCGGGCCGGGGCGGTAGAGCCGGAGCGCATCCCGGTACTTTGCCACACGATCCTGCGCGGCCTTGCAGTTGGTTTCCCGCTCAGCCAGGACCTTCTGCCGGTCGGCTTCCGCGGCGGCATCGGCATCGGCCTCCTGGCCCTCACGGATTGCGCCGGCCTCCTCGAGTTCCGCCTTCGACTTCAGCCGCGCCTGCAGGGCGCCCCGGTCGGTCTTGCGGTAGCGGAGCGGGAGTTCGGTGGCCGAGCTGTCGGCGGCGGGTTCGTCGCTGAAGTGGACCACGCCCTGGTCGTCGACCCACCGGTAGACGGATGCCTGCTGGGCGGTTGCCGTGGCACCGAACGTGCCCGCGAGCAGCAGGACTAGCAAGCCGGAAGAAGACAGGCGCTTCATGACCCCAACCTCGCTGCACGCCCCAGGCGTGGAACAGCGGGAATTATGCCACCCGGCCAGGGCCGGAAATCCGACGGGGTTCACGGTCGGGACCTGCTGCGGGCCCGCAGCAGTCGGCAGACCGGACAGGCGGAGGGGGAGAGGGTGGGTGACCCCGGCGGGACCGGCCTTGCGACCGGTTGCTCCCGCCGGAGCCACCCGGGGGTAACCTCAGGTGTAGGCGCTCTCGCCGTGGGAGACGGTGTCGAGGCCCTCGCGCTCCTGGTCCTCGGTGACGCGCAGGCCGATGGTGGCCTTGATGATCGCGAAGGCGATGACCGACACCAGGCCAGACCAGACCACCGTCGTGCCTACGCCCCAGAGTTGGGCGATGACCTGGGCCGACGTGGAGTACGGGGCGACTTCATTCGCCACGTAGTCGTACACGCCGGTACCGCCCAGCGACGGGTTGCAGAACACGCCGGTCAGGATCGCTCCGACGATGCCGCCGACACCATGCACGCCGAAGACGTCGAGGGAGTCGTCGTAGCCCAGCGCGCCCTTCAGCTTCGTGACCGCCCAGAGGCAGACGAGGCCGGCGACGAGGCCGATGACGATCGCGCCCATCGGTCCCACCCAGCCGCAGGCCGGGGTGATGGCAACCAGGCCCGCGATGGCACCCGATGCTGCGCCGAGCATGGTCGGGGTTCCCCGGAACGCCCATTCGGCGAAGGTCCACGCCAGGGCGGCAGCGGCGGTCGCCAGGATGGTGTTCGCGAAGACCTGGGCCGCGAGGCCCGTGGCCTCCAGGTTCGAGCCCACGTTGAAGCCGAACCAGCCGACCCACAGCAGGGACGTGCCGATCATTACCATCGGCAGGTTGTGGGGCTGGAAGGCCGAACGCCCGTAGCCGACCCGCTTGCCCGCGAAGTAGGCGCCCACCAGGCCGGCGATGCCGGCGTTGATGTGCACGACCGTGCCACCCGCGAAGTCCAGTGCGCCCTTCTGGAAGAGGAAGCCGGCGCCGGCACCCGCGACAGCCGCCGCCTCGGCATCGGTGTAGGCGTCCGGACCCGCCCAGAACCAGACCATGTGCGCGATGGGCAGGTAGGCGAACGTGAACCAGATGACGAGGAACACCAGCACCGCCGAGAACTTGATCCGTTCGGCGAAGGCGCCGACGATCAGGCAGGGCGTGATGCAGGCGAAGGTCAGCTGGAAGCAGAAGTAGGCCATCTCGGGCACGTACACACCCTTCGAGAAGGTGGCCGCCAGCGACTCCATGGTGAGACCGCTGAGGAACAGCCGGTCAAAGCCCCCGAAGAAGGCCGAGCCACTCGTGAAGGCGATGCTGTAGCCGTAGATGGCCCAGAGGATCGCGATCAGGCAGAAGGTCATGAAGACCTGCATCAGCACCGACAGCACGTTCTTCGAGCGGACCATGCCACCGTAGAACAGGGCAAGGCCCGGGATGGTCATCAGGATGACCAGCACGGTGGAGGTCATCAGCCAGGCGGTGTCGCCCTTGTCGGGCACGGGGGTGTCAGCCCCGAAGGCGAAACTGGGTGCCGCCAGCATTACTGGCAGCAGCAGGCGCATGAGGTAAGTCACTTTCTATTCTCCTGAGGGAGCTCTTTTGATTGGTTGCGGGGTACCGGTCAGACGGCTTCGCCGCCGGTCTCGCCTGTGCGGATGCGGATCACTTCCTCCAGTGCGGTGACGAAGATCTTCCCGTCGCCGATCTTGCCCGTGCGAGCCGTGTTGACGATCGCCTCGACCACCTGTTCGGCGATCTCGTCGGCGACAGCCAGCTCCAGCTTCGTCTTGGGGAGGAAGTCCACCACGTACTCGGCGCCACGGTAGAGCTCGGTGTGGCCGCGCTGGCGGCCATAGCCCTTGACCTCGGTGACGGTGATGCCCTGGACGCCGATCTCGGTGACGGCCTGGCGCACGTCATCGAGCTTGAAGGGCTTGATGATGGCGGTAATCAGTTTCACGGCACCACCTCCTAGTTGAGCAGGCCGAACGTCTTGCTGATGGTGAACATCAGCGCGGTCTCGCCGCTGTCGCTCTCCTCGAAGTCCTTGATCAGCGTGTCGTCGGTGTAGATCACGGAGAACTTGTAGTCGAGGCCGATGGGCTCGAACTGGCTGCCATAGCCGGCCTCGTAGTAGGTGGTGTCGAAGTCCTGGCTGAACATGCCGACGAGGCCGTAGAAGCCCTTGTAGTCCACGCGCGGGGCGATGAAGGTGTAGTCGAGTGACCCTTCCCCGCCGTCACCGGTGGGGCCATCGAAATTGTCGTACTCGCCGATGGCCGCGGAGATGCTGAAGATCTTGTAGCCCAGGCTGAGGTTGATCTCCTGGTAGTCGTCGTCGAAGTCGTCGGTATAGGTGTAGTAGGTGCCGCCGATCCCGAAGGTGAGGTCGCCGAGGGAGCCGGTGTAGCCCCCGTACAGGTCGACCTCGAGGCCATCCTCCACGTCCGCGGCCCAGGTGCCCGCATAGAAGCCGTTGGCCTTGACGTCGAGCCCGCCCATGGCCGAGGAGTCCGACTGCGAGATGCCGCGGAAGATGTACTCGGACATGTAGCCGATGTTCCCCGTCACTTCGACGGCCTGGGCACTGCCGGCGACGGCGCACAGCAGGGCGACACCGGACTTCGTCAAGATCTGTTTCGACACGTAGATGCTCCTAATTCAGCTTGTCTGGTTGGTATGGGGCTGGCACGATCACCGCGCTGCCGACAACTGGCTTAAGCACGAACCGTGCCAGGTCTCCCCGGGCCGGGAATGGCGCGCCCTTGCTGGAGGGCGGCGGCCGGGGCCCACGGGGGCTGCACCATGGCGGGGCAGTTCTCGGCGGCACTGGACCGTTACGGAGCAATCCTGGTGGAAGCAAGAAGCGACAACCGACTCGACGCCCGGTTCATCGAGGACCTGGCCCGCAAGCTCGCGGCCAACGTGCCGGGCAGTGTCCGGGCGCTGCAGGCCGACCTGGAGCGCAACTTCGAGGCCCTGCTGGGCAGCACCTTCGAGAAGTTGCAGCTCGTGACCCGGGAAGAGTTCGACGTGCAGCGCCGCGTCCTCGAGCGCACGCGGGAGAAGCTCGTCGCCCTGGAGGCCGAGCTGGCGGTGCTGGAGGAGCGGGTGAGCCGGTCCGGCTAGGTTGCCTGCCCTCGCCGTCCGGGCAGACCCGACCCGTGCGCCTCGCCACCACCCTCACCCGGGCCCAGCTCGGCCTCAAGGCCCCTGAGGTCGCGGTGGAGGCGCATGTGGCCGGCGGCCTGCCCCAGTTCACCATCATCGGCCTCATCGAGACCGCGGTACGGGAAAGCCGGGACCGGGTCCGGGCGGCCATCCAGTCCTCCGGCCTCGCGTTTCCCGACGGCCGCATCACCGTGAACCTGGCGCCGGCCGACCTGCCCAAGTCCGGCAGCGGTTTCGACCTCGCCATTGCCGTGGCCATCCTGGTGGCCTCCGGGCAGGTGCCCGGCGCCAGGACCGACCACCTCGAGTTCCTGGGGGAGCTGGCCTTCTCGGGCGCCCTGCGCCGGGTGCCCGGGCTCCTGCCGGCCCTGCTCCGGGCCCGGCAGGCGGGCCACTCGGTGATCGTTCCCGCGGCGGGCGCCCACGAGGCGAGCCTCGTGGGCGGCGACCAGATCCGTCTCGCCGCCGACCTGCGGGGCGTCATCGATCACCTCACCGGAACGCAGCCACTCCCGCCGCCGCCGCCGGTGCCTGCCGGCCGGGAGTTCGCCCCGGTCCCGCCGGGTGAGGACCTCGCCGACGTGCGGGGCCATGCCCTGGCCCGGCGCGCGCTCGAGGTGGCGGCCGCCGGGGGGCATCACCTCCTGCTCGTCGGGCCGCCCGGCACCGGCAAGACGATGCTCGCCCGCCGCCTGCCTGGCCTGCTGCCGGAACTCGCCGAGGCCGAGGCGCTCGAGACGGCCGCGATCCAGTCCCTGGCGGGTGGCCCCATCGACCACCGCTGCCGGCCGTTTCGCGCACCCCACCACACCGCGTCGGCCGCGGCCCTCGTGGGCGGCGGCGGCAACCCGCGCCCCGGCGAGATCTCGCTCGCCCACCGCGGTGTGCTGTTCCTCGACGAGCTGCCCGAATTCTCCCGGCCGGTGCTCGAGGCGCTGCGCGAGCCCCTCGGCACCGGCCACATCACCATCGCCCGGTCGCTGCGGACGGTCGAGTATCCGGCAGGCTTCCAGCTGGTGGCCGCCATGAACCCCTGTCCCTGCGGATACGCGGGCGATACCTCCCATGAATGCCGGTGTACGCCGGACCAGGTGCGGCGCTACCAGCAGCGGGTATCGGGGCCGCTTCTCGACCGGCTCGACCTGGTGGTGACCGTGGGCAGGGCCGGCGCCACGGGCGCGGGCACCGGGGAGTCCTCGGCGCCCGTGCGGGCCCGGGTGACGGCGGCCGTGGACCGGCAGATGCAGAGGTCCGGTTGCCAGAATGCCCGACTGTCGGCGGCGGGCCTGCGGGAGTTCTGCCGCTTCACGGGCCCCGGTGAGGCGCTGCTGGAGGCCGCCTCCACCCGGTTCGCGCTCTCAGCCCGGGCCCAGGACGGGATCCGCCGGGTGGCGCGCACCGTGGCGGACCTGGCGGGTACTGACGGGATCGAGTCCGCGCAGGTTGCCGAGGCGGTCAGTCTCCGGGCCGAGCGCCAGCTCGGCGGTCCGGTGCCGGGCCAGCGCCCGGGGCGGGGATCAGGCTGAACGCCGGTTGCCGGCGAGGAAGCCGATGGCGGAGAGCAGCAGCCAGCCGGCGCCGGGCAGCGGCACCACGGTCATGGGCGTACTGGTGACGAGCTGGCGGATCTTGAAGCGGTCCGGGGAACCGTCGTAGGGGTTCAGGGCACCGATGAGCAGCGCGTTGCCCGTGAGGCCACCGAGGTTGATGGTGACCGGGCCTTCACCGGGGCCGTTCAGCGAGTTCACCTGGGACCCGAAGCCGAGCGTCCCCAGGCTCGAGAAGGTGGCGCCCGTCAGCGACACGTCCGGCGATACGGTGCCAACGCGGAAGCTCACGTCCCGGTCCCACGTGCCCCAGGGGTCGATGGTCAGGGACTGCATCACCTGGAGCGAGTCGAACAGGAAGAGCACCAGGTCCTGCTGGCTGACATTGTCGACCTGGTGGTCCAGCGAGCCGCCGATGCAACTGTTGATGCTGCCCTCCTTGCGGTTGCACACCCCGAGGCCGGTGGAGAAGCGCAGGATCGACGCCGTCTCGAAGCTGCCCGTCGGGTGGCGTCCCGTGTTGGACCAGGCACGGACGCGGAGTTCGGCGGGACCCGCGTCGAAGACCAGCTGGTTCCCGTAGTGGGAACCGTTCGACGTGACCGGATTGCCGCCCGAGGCGAAGTTCCAGGTGCTGGCCAGGGCCGGGCTGCCCGCCAGGGCGAGCACGACGAACGACAGGATCACTTTTCGGATCTGGGGCATGCGGTACACCACGCGACAACGATGCCGTTGTTATGTTGCGGGCCGCTGGCGGCCCTTTATCGGCGGACGCGAGTCTCGGGGTTCGTGGCGCGCAGGGTCAATCGCGCACATCACGCTTTTGGGCGTGGTGCTGATTGGACGGGGAAAAGAAAAAAATTATGTAAGGGAAATGTGGCGGAACTTTCCCGGATCACGGGCCGCCGCGCGGCAGGCCGGCCCTTCGCCGGCCGCCTCTGCCGGCGATCAGGGGCGATCAGGTGCCGGACATGAACTTCACGGCAGCGATGATCTCTTCGTCGGACAGGTCGACGCGGCCGCCCTTGGCGGGCATGAAGCCGGCGGCGCCCTGGAAACCCTCGAGGGCGTGCTTGTTGAGAGTCGCGGCCCCCTGGGCCACCCGGGGTGCCCAGGCGCTGGCGTCGCCGAGCTTCGGCGCGCCACCCACGCCCGTGCCGTGGCAGGCGAAGCAGGCGGTGTTGTAGACCTGCTCGCCGGTGAGCTTGGCGGCGACGGGGGCGGCGGCCTCGGGGACGTCAGCGACGGCGCCGGCGGCCGGCGCGTCGCCGGGCAGGGTCACCGCCGCCACGGGCTTGATGCGCTCCTCGACGGCCGCGGTATACGCAGGATCCTGTTTTGCCCAGGCCAGCTGGCTGTCGCTCGCGATTGAGCGGGCGAGGAAGATGAGGAAGATCGTGACGCCGATCAGGGCCCCGATGACCACCATGAAGAGGTTGAAGAAATTCTGGTCCTCGGCCTCGTGGCTGGACGGTCCGGGGCTGTGATGCTGGGTACTCACGATGTGCTCGCCTTGTGGTTGCTGGACCGCGCGCGGCCCGACTGGGCGCGCAGTATAAGTGACCCGGCCGGGCCGGAAAACCGGTCAGGCCGGCAGTGGCCTGGCTTCCAGGCGACGCGGGGAGGCGAAATCGCCGATGCCGGCCAGCTGGCGCAGGCGGGGCAGGTCGTCGACCCGGATCCGGTGCACGTCGAGCCGCCGGACGAGGTTGCGCTCCTCCAGCTCCCGCAGACTGCGGCTGACCGTCTCCTTCTTGAGCCCCAGGAAGTCCGCGATGTCCTCCCGGCTCATGGGCACCTGGATCTCCGCAAGGGTCGGGGAGGCATCGGAGAGCTGCTCGGTCAGGCGGCGCCAGTGGCGAAGGTACAGCAGGAACACCGCGAGTCGTTCGACGGCCGTGCGCTGGCCCAGGCTGAAGACCACGTCGAGGATGTCCTCGAGAACCCGGAAGGTCATGTTGAGGAAGGCCCGTTCCGCCCGGGGGTCCCGGGCCAGCCGTTCATCGAGCTGCCGCCGGGGACAGCAGCTGACCCGGGCCGGCGTGACCGCCTCCACGCTGAAGAAGTACGTATCGGTGGCGGTTAGGCCGACGAAGTTGTCCCGGAACAGGAACGACAGCACCTGGCGCCGGCCGTCGCTGCCCGTCCGCGTGACCCGGAGGACGCCCGACAGGATGTTGAAGACCTGGGTGGCCGGTTCACCCGCGCTGATGATCACTTCTCCCGGGGCCAGGTCCCGCACCGGGGCACCCGTGAAGATGTCCAGGAAGAGGTCCTGGGGCAGGTCGGCATCGCGCATGGGAAAAGCATGGGGTCCCGCCCCCGTGCTGGCAAGCGGCGGTGCGGCCGAGGTTGGACGCCGCGCGCCCGGCAGGGCTATCATTTCGCCCCCGCCCGGTTCCCGGGCGGTCACGGGCGCCCGTAGCTCAGCTGGATAGAGTACTGCCCTCCGAAGGCAGGGGTCAGAGGTTCGAATCCTCTCGGGCGCGCCATCTAATCAATCACTTGCGACGAGTGCGCTGTTCCCGGAATTCTCCGTAAGTGCTCCGTAAGTGCATCTGTAATCGGAATGCAGTTGGCACCACCTGTTGGTTTTCAGCGGCGCCGCCCCCTTGAGCCTTGCACGACATGATGTTCCTCCCTAAACATGCTCCGAAAGAACGTTAAGCCTTTAGTCACAGGAGTCCTTCATGGCTGATAAGAAAGTCGTCTTCCTAGCCTTCGCAATCGAAGACGAGCGTATCCGCAACATGATCACTGGTCAGTCGTTGCACACCGCCTCGCCATTCGAATACATAGATATGTCGGTCAAAGAAGCCTATGACGAAGAGTGGAAGAAGAAGGTACGGACTCGGATTATTCGGTCCGATGGCGTACTCGCAATTGTCAGCAAGAACTCACTCAACTCCAGTGGGCAGAAATGGGAGATTCAGTGCGCCAAGGAAGAGAAGAAGAACGTTCGCGGCATTTGGGCCTATAAGGAGGATCGAACCGACCTCGCCGGCGTGAATACAATGGTCTGGACGTGGTCCAATATCGCTGCATGGATTGATAGCCTCTGATGCGCAAAGCACTCGTCGTCGGTATCGATCACTACAAGAACGTTACGCCGCTCTATGGTTGCGTGAACGATTCGTTCGCAGTTAAGGCCATGCTTGACCGGCACGCCGATGGGTCGGTGAATTTCGGCGTGAAGCATCTAACTGCGACTGGGCCAGGCGATCCGGTTGGCCGAGATGAGCTTCGACAATGCATCGAAAGTCTCTTCGCCGGTGATGGGGAAGTTTCGCTCCTCTACTTTGCCGGGCATGGTCACATTGAATCGACGGGCGGCTACCTTTGCTCTTCTGACGTGAAGACAGGAAACGACGGCGTGCCTTTAGTCGAGATCATGACCATGGCCAATCAATCCAAGATTCAGAACCGCGTGATCATTCTCGACAGCTGTCACAGCGGTGTCGCAGGCGGAAGCGCCCTGCAGCAGAACGTTGCTGAGATCAGCGATGGGGTGACCATTCTCACCGCGTCCACTGCGGAACAGTATGCGACCGAGGAAAATGGGGTCGGTGTCTTTACCAGCTTGTTAGTCGATGCGCTCGGCGGCGCTGCCGCAAACCTCGTCGGCGATGTGACACCGGGTGGCGTCTATGCACATGTAGACCAGTCGCTCGGGCCGTGGGCGCAGCGGCCAGTTTTCAAAACCAATGTCAAACGCTTCGTTTCCCTGCGGAAAGTGCAACGTCCCTTAGAGCTCGCCGAACTTCGCCGGATTTCTGAGTTTTTCCCGACTCCCGGCTTTCAGTTCCAACTCGACCCCACCTATGAGCCAGAACGGCACGAGTCTTGGGCCAAGAACCCTCAAGGGATTCCTGCCCCGGACCCTGATCACAACGCAATATTCGCAGTCCTACAGAAGTACAACCGCGTAGGACTTGCCGTACCTGAAGATGCTCCACATATGTTCCATGCGGCCATGGAAAGCAAGACCGTCCGCCTCACAGCTCTTGGCGAACACTACCGGCGACTGGCTGCAAAGGGGCTTATCTAGCTAATGCGCATGCCTTGAGCAGAGGCACGCATGGTCGTGGTTTCGAGGCCAGTTTTTACTCGAAAGCTGGATAACTCTAGGACGGCCGTAAATAGCTAACGCGCTGATTGCGCCGCTGACGCCCCCAACTGTTGGGTTCGATTCTGAGCGGGGGGAGACTTCGTCGGGTCCACCGATTCTCCCTGCCCAGCACGCCGACATAGTCTGAGACTCCACCGCCTAGGCAGCGCTTGTGTTGCCTTCGCTGGAGTCCAGACCCGTGCAAGGTTCCGACCACTCGACGCGGCACTTCCTGAACAACACCCAGGCCGCGGCCTATCTCAATCTCTCGCCGCGCACGCTGGAGAAGCAGCGCGTGATCGGGGGCGGCCCGCGGTTCCGGAAATTCGGCCGGCGGGTGCTCTACGCGCGGGTGGACCTGGACACCTGGGCCGACGACCGCCGCTGCGCCAGCACGTCAGATCTGCCCAGCGAGACTGTGCCCCAGGCCAGTAAGCGGCGCTGACGGTCCCGGGCTCGTGTCGTCAGCCAAGCCGCCCCGTCTGCTGTGGCCGTTCCGTCCGCTGGTCACTTCACCACCGCCCTGTGA
>CALGMY010000020.1 GCA_937958785.1 uncultured Gammaproteobacteria bacterium
CGGATCATCGCCATTGGCGAATGAATCCGAAGGAATCCTCTGGCCGTAGAAGCGATACGGCCGTCCGTGGGGACAGTCGACAATGCAGGCCAGGTTCAAGGACGACGGCGAGACATCCACATTAACGCCCGCCGCCAGCAGCAAATCGGTCTTGTCCAGCCCCGGCGATCCCCCCAGCGGTCTGTAGTCGACGTAGTTGTCAACCCAGCCGGCCTTTTCCCCGTACTTCGAGAAGTTCATGCTGGCCGATGGATCGAATGCATCCAGGAATGTCGCGTGTACATCGCCGTCCACGATTCGGCGGGTGACAGTGTCGATCAGGTTCGACCCGGCACTGTGGGCGATGAGGTGATAGTGCCGGTAGCGACCGAACCCGTTAAGGATCTTGGCCACCGTGGCGCCGGCAGACTCCGCGTTGTTATACGCCCGCGGGGGAAACCATCGCCGGATGAAAAACTCCGGATCGAACGCCAAGGTACTCCAGTCAACGATCCAGACGTCCCACATGCCGTTCGAGCAGACCAGGGTCATGGAGTCGGCCTGATCTTGAGCGTACGAATACGGCTGTGAGTCGGTGAGCCGCCCGCAGGTGGCGAGAGCCATATCCCTGACCCAGCCGAAAGCGTTCGCGTGCCACCCGTGCGCGATGACAATGGCTCGCGTTGCCGCTGTCGGGCAGACGTCGGCTGGACATACAGTCGCCAGGCCTGTCGGGGAAGACACCGGCAGTATGTCTACCGTTACGGATCCAGAGCAGGAGGCGCTACCGTAGGAAGAACAGAGACGCAAGAGCACAGTCCCGGTTCCCGAGTTGTCGAAAGTCGCGGTGACGGATGATCCACCAGGAGGAAATGTCGGGGGAGTCTGCTGCCAAGACCAGGTCATCCCGCCATTTATCGAGTACTGGGGCCAACTGGTCGGCGTAATCCCGCTGCCGACGAGGGTCACGACTCGAAGACCTACTCCCTGAAGGACGGTCCCTGGATTGACGAACGTCAGTGCGGGTGCGGGGGGCACACTGGCCTGGATGAGCAGTGGGATTCCAGATGAGCAGGCGCTGCTGCCATCCAAAGCGCACACACGGATCTGCACAGTACCGGGCTGCGTATCGGCCACGGTGACGGTCATCGAGGTGGGGCTGCTGACCAACGGTGCAGCGGCGATCCACGACCAAGTGGCTCCGCCGTCCGTCGACCGTTGCGCACGGTTCGCCGCGGTGAAGGCAGTACCCGTCAGGGCGATAGTCTGGGAACTGGTGCCCTGAGCGATGGCGTTCGGGATTGCACCACTCACCGTCGGGGCAATGGGCGTTGCTGACGCTTGTATCGTCACCGGCACGCTGCCGGACGAGCAGAGGGCACTTCCATAGGCCGCGCAGACGCGGATACGCACGGTACGGACGATGGTGTTGTTGACACCCACCGTGATGGAGGTCGAACTGTTGACGACCGGACTCGACTCGGCCGGCACCCAGGTGGCGCCGCCGTCGGTAGAAAACTCGTGCCAGCTGGCGCCGGTCAGGCCCGAACCGGTCAGAGTCACATCCTGGTAGCCGTTGCCCTGGGGGATAGCGGCCGGCAATACCGAGCTGATGGTCGGCGCCACGGGGGCACCCGGCATGGGACCGACGACAACCGTGTTGCTCTGGCGAGTGCCGGCCGGATTACTGGCGACGATCTGGTAAGTGTAGGTCTGCCCCGCTGTCAGGCCGAGTTCGTTTCGGAATGACAGCCCGGAGTAGGTGCCGCTGGTCGGGTAGATCTTGGTGCCGTTGCGGAAGACCTCGTAGCTCGTGGCGCCAGAGCTGACTGTCCAGCGCAGCTGAGTTGAGGGGCCGGCAGGGGGAGCGTTGTCCCAGATCGGAGTGTCATTGCTCAGAACAAGCGTGCCGGGTTGCGACCCCGACGGACCAAGGTTGAGGACGCCTACCCCGGCAGGACCCTTTACCTGCACTGGCACGGTTCTATTCCCGGTACTGTTGATACCGAGCCGCCCATTTAAGCCTTGTCCCCAAGCCCAAACGGTGCCATCGGACTTGAGAGCCAGGGAGTGAAGAAACCCACCAGACACGGCAATCACGTTATTGAGCCCAGCCACTGGCACCGGCACACGGCTGCTCACGGTGCTGTTGTTGCCAAGCTGCCCCCAGGAATTGGCACCCCAAGACCAGACGGTACCGTCGGCCTTGAGCGCCAGAGTGTGATTCTGGCCGCCAGACACCGCAACTACGTTGCCGAGACCAGCTGCCGGTACCGGCACGCTGCTATTGGTGTTGCTGTCATTGCCGAGCTGCCCAGTGGAATTGTTCCCCCAAGACCAGACGGTACCGTCGGCCTTGAGCACCAGAGAGCGATTCTGGCCGGCAGCCACCGCGACCACATTGCCGAGCCCGGCCACCGGCACCGGTACGAGGCTGAGCGAAGTGCCGCTGGCACCGAGTTCTCCGTAGAAATTTGCGCCCCAGGCCCAGACCGTCCCATTGGCGTTGAGTGCGAGGGTGTGATTATCACCGCCAGCCACCGCAATCACGTTACTGAGGCCCGCCACTGGCACCGGCACAGAGCTGCTCAAGGTGCTGCCGTTGCCAAGCTGCCCCCAGGAATTGGCACCCCAAGACCAAACGGTACCGTCGGCCTTCAGCGCCAAAGTGTGATTCTGGCCGCCAGACACCGCGACCACATTGCCGAGCCCAGCCACCGGCACCGGCACTAGACTGACCGTGGTGCTGTTGTTGCCGAGCTGCCCGGAGGAATTGAAGCCCCACGCCCAGACGGTGCCATCAACCGTGAGCGCAATAGTGTGAGTTTCACCTCTAGCTACCTCGGTCACATTGCTGAGCCCAGCCACCGGTACCGGCACGAGGCTGGCTGACGTGCCTCCCGTGCCAAGTTGGCCCGCGGCATTCGAGCCCCACGCCCAGACGATGCCGTCAGCCTTGAGGGCCAGAGAGTGCGCACCGCCCGCCGACACCTGCGGAGTCACCGCCATCGCCGTGTTGCCAGTGACCCCGCCGACCAGCCCCAGCCCGACAACCAGGCACCGGAAGATCCGTGGCGAGCGCTTCGTTGTGACGCCGATGCTCATATCCCGTTCCAGTCTCGCGATGGCGTGAGAGGTGCAACTTGGCTGTCGTGGGGGGGGCGACCACGCGGAGAACCGGGAAAGCAGCAGTGATTGTTGTTGCGCCCGAGTTACCGACGCTACGCGGCAAGATGTGCGGAGTCAAACGCGGATACGTACCGCGCCCAGGACCAGACATAAGGCAGGCGTCGGCCGCCCCCCTCTGTGCGCTCAGCGGCCCCGAGGCCAGCGAGGTGGTCGCGGTTGAAGCCGCTCCTACGTCATTGGGTACACGGAACTACTCGGCGCGGACGCCGTCCACCCGGATCCGCAGCCTTGCCCGGACGTCCTCGGTCACGGTGCCGATGCCTGCACTGACGGCGGCCCGCTCGCCGGGCTGCACGGGCCCGGCGATCCGGAGCTGGCGGCCTTCCTGGGCGATGCGCCCGTTCGCATCGAGCAGCACGGGGGTGAGCAGGATCTGGCTCACCGGGAAAGGTGCCCGGTTCTCCACGACCGCCACGACCTGGCCGCGGGCGTCCAGCTGCAGCCCGCTGGCGATGTACTTCGTGCCATTGTCGGCGAAGTTGAGCCGCGCGTACTCCACCGCCGCCTGCTGGCCCAGCTCGCTCTTCGAGGCCGCCGCGCCCTTGAAGAGGTCCATGGCCCGCTGCCGGTCGCCGGCCTCCTTCGCGATGGAGCCCAGGTAGTAGAGCGCCGGTGCCGTGGGCAGCAGCTGCGCGCTTCTCGTCAGTTCGGCCTCGCCCCGGTCCCCGGCGCTGAGCAGGTACTCCGCCGTTCCCGCGCCCAGGTGGGCCGCGAAGTAGCCGTCGTCCAGCGCGATGGACTTGCGGTAGAACGCCAGCGCGGCCTGCGGGTCCTGCTGCGCAAGGGCAATGTCGCCCTGGAGCTGCACGAAGCGCGCCTCCGCGGGCACCAGCCGGGCCGCCTCCGCGGCCAGCCTGCGCGCACCCGACAGGTCCTTCTTGCGGGCGAGCGCCAGCGCCTCGTCTGCCTTGTCATAGGCGGGCTTCATGGCGAGCAGCGGCGCCACGCGGGCCGCGTACCGCTCCCGGCCGAGGTCGCCACCCGGGTTACCCAGTTCGGCCAGCGTCGCCTGGTTGCGGGCCACCCGCTCGGGTGACGGCGGGTGGCTGGCGAACAGGCCTTCCAGCCAGTTCTGGCCGCGGCCGCCGGCCTGGGCGAGCCTCACGAACTTCTCCTGCAGCGTCACGGCGCCCCGCGGGTCGTAGCCCGCGCGCTGCATGTAGCGCATGCCGTAGAGGTCGCTCTCCAGTTCAGCCTCCCGGCTGTACTTCTGGCTCACCAGCGCGGCGCCGAGGCCAGCCCCCTGCACCATCAGGTTGCCAGCCGTGGTGCCGACATCGCTCATGGCCACGCCGACCTGGGCGGCCACCATGCCCACCTGCAGCAGCGTGCCCCGCTCCTGGGCCTTGGCGCCGTGGCGGGCCGCCGCGTGGACGATCTCGTGGCCAAGCACCGCGGCAAGTTCCGCCTCGTTGTCGAGCTCGGTGAGCAGGCCCCGGTTGACGGCAATCTTGCCACCGGGCAGGGCCCAGGCGTTCGGCACGGAGCTGTTCAGGACGACGAACTCGTAAGGCAGTTGCCGGTCCGACACCGCGGCAAGCTTCTGGCCGACGCCACTCACGTAGGCCGTGAGCTCGGGCAGCACCCTGAAGTCACCCCCCTGGCTCTGGCGGGTCGGCGCGTACTCCTGCGACCCGATCTGGAGTTCCCTCGCCTCGGAGACGAACTGGATTTCCTTGCGGCCCGTAACCGGGTTCGTGGCGCAGGCGGCCAGGGCCAGGGCGAAGACGGCAACGGCGGGGAACGGACGCAACAGGGTGTTCATGGCCTGATTCTAGTGATGACCGAACTGTGCCACCATCACCAAGGTGCGCCTTCTCCCCGCGATGCTCGCGAGCCTCTGCCTCATGCCCGACGCCCGGGCCGACGCTGACTTCCAGCGCTGCCTGGCGGGCCTCCAGCAGGAGGCGGAACAGGCCGGCGTGACGGCTGACACCTTCGCGCGCCTGACCGCACCCCTCGCGCCGGACCCGTCGGTGCTGGCGCTGCTGGACAGCCAGCCCGAGTTCACGACCCCGGTCTGGGACTACCTGGCCGCCCTGGTGGACGACGAGCGCATCGCCGACGGCCGCACGATGCTGGCGGCGTGGGAGGCGGAACTCGCTGCCATCGGGCAACAACCGGGTGTCGACCCGGCGACCGTCGTGGCGGTCTGGGGCGTGGAGAGCAACTACGGCCGCAATTTCGGCCAGCGGCCCGTGCTCGTCTCACTCGCCACCCTCGCCTGCAATGGCCGGCGCCAGCCTTACTTCCGGGGCGAGTTCTACGCGGCGATGAAGATCGTGCAGCGGGGCGACGTGGCGGCGGACGACATGCGCGGTTCCTGGGCGGGCGCCTTCGGGCATACCCAGTTCATGCCCTCCACCTACCTGCGGCTCGCCCGGGACTTCGACGGGGACGGGCGCCGGGACCTGGTGGGCAGCATCCCCGATGCGCTGGCCTCGACGGCGGGTTTCCTGGTCGACGCCGGCTGGCAGCGTGGGCAGCCCTGGGGCTACGAGGTCCGATTGCCGGCGGGCTTCGACGCCTCACGGGCCGGCCGCCGGGCCCGGCGCCCGCTCGCCGAATGGCAGGCGGCCGGCGTGCGGCGCATCGATGGCGGGCCGTTCGCGGGCCCGGACAGGGCCGCCGTGCTGCTGCCGGCCGGCGCTGGCGGCCCCGCCTTCCTGGTGTTCCGCAACTTCGACGCCATCTACCGCTACAACGCGGCCGAGAGCTACGCGCTCGCGATCGCCCACCTGGCCGACCGCCTCCGGGGCGGCGGCCCCTTCGCGACACCCTGGCCGACCGACGACCCGGGCCTGTCCCGGGCCGAGCGCCGCGAGTTGCAGACGCTGCTGCTCGCGCGGGGACACGCGATCGGCGAGGTGGATGGCATGATCGGCGCCGCGACCCGCGCCGCGATCAAGGCCGAGCAGCAGCGGCTCGGCATGCCCGTGGATGGTCGGGCGGGCCAGCAACTGCTGGCCCGCCTGCGCAGCCGCTAGCCGCCCGCCGACCCGGCCTGGCTCTGGGCCTGCTCCATCGCCCTCGCCTCCCGGTCGATCTTCGCCTTGATGTGGTCCGGCGTCAGCCAGGACGCGAGGGTGATCAACGCCAGGGTGCCCAGGATCACGGTCAGTTCCAGCGCGTACTTGGACGGCTGCACCCAGATGTCCTCGCCGATGCCCCACCGGCCGACCAGCTCGTAGCTGTTGAAGGCGATGATGCCGGTGGCGATGGCGTAGCGGATCGCCGTCGGCACCTTCCACATCTTGATCATGCGGGAGAAGAGGAACACGGCCCAGATCGTGTTGAGCCCGAAGAGCAGGTAGGTCACCGGATGGGTCGCGCCGAGCCAGGCCTCGTTGTAGAGGACCAGGAGGAACGTGTAGAAGAACCAGAGCAGGTAGATGCTCTCGATGAAGGTGATCAGGGCGAAGTTGCGCTCGTGCCGCGGGTTGGGCTTGCCCACCGGCAGGCGCAGGTTCTTCTGCAGCCAGTGGAAGAAGTTGCACTTCGTCTCCTTGTTGAGGAGGAAGTAGAGGAAGGTCACGAGCATCACGCCCACCGAGGCCTCCATGACCAGGTACTCGGGCTTGGTCAAGATCTCGCCGGAGGTCGCGTCGACGATGGGCTTCACTTCCATCTGCAGCGCATAGACGATGAAGGTGAACTCGACCCACCCGGTCCAGAGCGCCATCGCGGCGAAGTAGCCCCACCAGGTCGCCGAGATCTCGCTCGTGCGGGTCATGCCGTAGAGGAGCATGCCGAGGCCCGCGAGCCCCAGGGCGAAGGCCGTGTGGAACATGTACTCGTGGCCGAGCAGCAGCTCCATGACGATCATCAGGGTGTGGCCGAGACCCTGCAGCAGGAACACGCTGACGAAGGCGAGCAGCCCGATGTAGGGCGGCTTGAAGAGGATCTGCTTGGCGGTGCTCATGGGAACGCTCCGGGTATGCCAGCCCCAGATGCTAGTGGCGGCCCGCCGGCCGCAGCGTGCCGTGCGACGATCGGCCGCAGGCCGTCAGGGGCAGGCGCGTGGCAATGCAGCGAGCAGGGCGCGGGTAGCGGCGAATGCCGACACGAGTGCCGGCTGGTCGGACGCCCCCTCCGGCAGGTACACGCCGAAGAGGCTCCCGCCGTCCCCATCGACGAACGTGATGCCCCGCAGCGGTCCCGCCGCGCCGGCGAGCTCCACCGCGTAGATCGCGCCCATGAGGTCGGGGCGCAGGTGGCCGGCGAGACCGGCGCCGTCCTGCTTCAGGTTGAAGAACGCGCTCCTGGTGGAGGGCTCGCCGGGCGGGATCCGCCCCCGCACTTCCATCACGTTGCCGCCCTTCACCAGCACCGTGGTGGCATCGGGCCAGGCCTGCAGTGACTCCCAGACCTTCGGGAAGCCGGCGCCGGTGGTGCCGGTGGCCTCCTTGCCGGCCAGGGCGCTCAGCACCACCGCCTCGCTGAGGCCCAGCTTGCCGGCGGCCATGAAGGTGGGCGGGGCCGGCGGCGTGGCGTAGGCGGCCCGGACCTGCGCGGCCTGTTCGGGCGTGGCGCAGAGGGACGGGGCGGCCAGGGCGGCGGGGCTGGCAGTGGCAACGAAAACAGCGGCGAGGAGGCGGCCAAGCATGGTGAGAGCATATTACTCTCGAGGCTGATACGGGAAGCTGATCCCGCTGGCCTAGCCCCGATAGCGCCGGACCCGGATGCTGCCGGCTCGGGCCCGCGCCCTGGAGAGATCGTAGGCGGCCTGCATCCGGACCCAGGCATCCGCCGTGCTGCCAAAGGCTTTCTCCAGGCGAATCGCCATTTCGGCCGAGAGGGCGGCCCGGCCGTTGATCAGACTGGACAGGGTCGG
Organism: uncultured Gammaproteobacteria bacterium; assembly: GCA_937958785.1. Lineage (GTDB taxonomy): Bacteria > Pseudomonadota > Gammaproteobacteria > Steroidobacterales > SHZI01. The sequence goes on from CALGMY010000020.1 coordinate 8,003, forward strand.
CCGGGACACGCCCAGGACCCGGGCAGCCTCGCTGACCGACAGTCCCAGCGGTTGCAGGCAAGCGCTCTGAATCAGTCGGCCCGGATGGGCGGGCGCCTTCATCGGCATCGCAGGAATCCTCAGTGATAGTCCACCAGGTCAACGTCAAATACATCGCCGGCGAGCGCGACGAAAGTAATTCGCCAGTTGCCCGAAACCGCGATGCTCCAGGCGGGAGCCAGGTTGCCCTTGAGCTGGTGAAGCCTGAATCCGGGCAACGCCATGTCAAGCGGGCTATCGGCCACGTCGAGCAGGGTGAGGATCTCCCGCAACCGCTCCACCCGGGCCGGAGGCACTCCTCGAGCCGATCCGGTTTCGTAGAGCAACCGGAGCCCCTTGTGGCGGAAGCTCCGAATCACTGCGCACCATTGTAGCCTGATAGGCTACAGCATTGCAGGTTGCCGCCGGGGTCCATGGAGCCGACTATGGCCCGTGACCAACGACGCCGTCTCGCCGCAAATCTGGCCCGAGCGCAGGGATTTACCGACCCGCCTGGACAGGCGCCTCACGCCCGCGGTGGCAACGGCACGAACGCGCTCGTGCGCCGGATGTAGGCCTGGTACTCGGGGCGGCGCATGGCGATGTCCTTCTCCGTCAGCGCCACGCCCGACACCTTGAGCAGCAGGAAGGTCAGCAGCAGCGGGCCGGCGAGCGCCCACCAGGCACCGCCGGCGAGGGCGATGAGACCGAGGCTCCACCACATCACCGTCTCGCCGAAGTAGTTGGGGTGGCGGCTGTAGCGCCAGAGGCCCTGGTCCATGACCCGGCGGGCCGCGTCGGGGCGCTGCTGGAAGCGGGCCATCTGCAGGTCGGCGGCGGCCTGGATGATGAACCCCGCGAGCCAGAGCGCGACGGCAAGGAGGTCGAGGGGACCGAGCGGCGCTGAGGAGGTGGCGGCGCCGAGCAGTGGCAGCGCGATGATCGTGGCCAGCACGGCCTGCAGCCCGAACACGAGATAGAGGCTCTTGAAGCCGAAGTGCGGCTCGTTGCGCGCGCGGATCTCGCGGTAGCGCCGGTCCTCGGGCTGGCCCCGGCTGCGCCAGTAAATATGCAGTGCCAGGCGGACGGCCCAGAGCACCGCGAGCAGCACCGCGAGCGACCCCCGCTCGCCCGGTACGGAACCCAGGAACGCGGCGAGGCCGGCCGACGCCACGGCCGGGCCCCAGAAGATGTCCACGACGGCGACGTTGCGGAGCGGGAGGGAGATCAGCCAGGCCACGAACATCAGCATCGTGGTGGTGGCAAGGCCGGCGAGGAGAAGCTGGGCCATGGCCCGATTATCGGCCCGTTACCGGGCAAACCGGTAGTGGCCGACCAGCCACTCGGTGCCACCGGCGTAACCGAACAGCTCGGCAACGGCCATGAAGAACATCCGCCAGCGCTGGAACCAGAGCCGGCCCTCCGCGGGGCCGTAGGCCTGGTTGAGAACGGCCAGCACGGCCTCCCGTTCCCGGTCCTGGTTGACGAGCCAGTCGTTGGCCGTGCGCTCGTAGTGGGTGCCGGACACGCGCCACTGGTCGTCCAGGACGAGGTGCTCCTGGAAGTGCAGCAGGGTGTCCTCCGCGGGCATCAGCCCGCCGGTGAAGAAATGGCGGGCCATCCAGTCCGTGTCGCCCTCCACGGTGAAGGGGTACATCAGGGTGCGGTGGCAGAAGATGTGCACGAACAGCTTGCCGCCCGGTTCCAGCCAGCCGGCGATGCGCTCCATCAGCACCGCGTAGTTGCGCATGTGCTCGAACATCTCGACCGACACGACCCGGTCGAAGCGGGTGGCGGTGGTGAACACGTTGGCGTCCGCGGTGATGACCTCGACGTTGGCCAGCCCCCGCTCGCGGGCCCGGGCGAGGATGAAGTCGCGCTGGGAGGTGGAGTTGGACACGGCGGTGATGCGGCTCGCCGGGTAGGTGGCGGCCATCCACAGGGTCAGCGAGCCCCAGCCGCAACCGAGCTCGAGGATGCGCTGGCCATCTGCCAGCGCCGCGCGCTCCGCCGTAAGGCGCAGCATGGCCTCCTCCGCCTCGCCGAGGGTGCGGGCGCCGTCACCGTACCAGCAGCAGCTGTACTTGAGGTGGGGCCCGAGGACGCGCTGGAAGAACGCCGCTGGTACCTCGTAGTGCTGCTCGTTCGCCTTTGCCGTCTCGATGGCCACGGGGCTCTCGCGGAGCGCGGCGAGCTGCCGGCGGAAGCGCTCGAACTCGCCCTCGCCCCGGTCGCCGGACTCCGCCGCGAGGCGCCGGGCCATCAGCCGGCGCATGCCGAGTCGCGCCAGCGCGTCGGGCACGAGGCCCCGCTCGCAGAGGTCGATCGCGAGGCTCACCGGGCGGACGCTCCCCCCGCCTCGACGGCGCCGCGCACGGCCCGGACGATGGCACCGACCCCGGGCAGCTGCTCATGCAGGCCAGTGCCCGAGTCCCAGAAGTCCTTGTGGATCAGCACCCGGCCCTCCCCGTCGAAACGCAGTTGGGTGACCCCGTAGGTCACCACGGGCTCGCCGCCGTTCAGGCCCTCGGCAACGACGGTCATCCGCCAGCGCGCGTACCAGTCGATACCGGCGGGCGCCTGGTCCAGGAATTCCACCTTGAGCAGGCTGGCCTTTTCCATGGTGTGGGCGAAGTAGGCCTCGATCCGGTCCGCGCCGTCGATGCCGACGAGGGTGTCGTTCAGGTAGCCCCCGGGCGCGTACACGGCGGTGGTCTGTTCCCGCACCGAGGCCACGGTCATGCCGTCGAAGTAGCGCTGCAGGCGGCCGAAGGCCGCGGCGGCCTCCGTCGAGCCGGGCTGGAGCACCACGGCCAGCGGCGCGGTGCGCTCGAGGGCGCGCTCATAGGAGCCGTTGAGCGCAGTGAGCGGGGTGGGCGCCGCCCCGCAACCGCCCAGCAGGAGCCCGGCCACCGCCAGCCAGGCGAGGCTCTTCCCCGGTTTCGCCGTCATCGCCGTACTCCCCTGCCCTCGTCGGGGACAGCCTAGCGAGTTTCCCCCCTTGCTGGCTACGGAACATTCCTGAATCCAATTGGCATCCGGATACGTAACATGCCGCGGGAGCCAGCCACAGGACTGCTTGCGCGTGCGGGTTGCAATCATCGGGACGGGAATCGCGGGCCTGTATGCGGCCCGGCGGCTGGGCAAGCACTGTGACCTGACACTCTACGAGGCCAACAGCCGGCCAGGGGGCCACAGCAACACGGTGGAGGTCGCCATGGACGGGCAGCGGCTCGCCATCGACACCGGCTTCATCGTCTACAACGAGCGCACCTACCCCGCATTCACGGCCCTCCTGGCCGAGCTCGGCGTGGCGACCCAGGCCAGCGACATGAGCTTCAGCTTCCGGTGTGCCATCAGCGGCCTCGAGTACCGGGGCGACAACACCTTCGACGCGATCTTCGCCCAGCGCCGCAACGTCCTCCGCCCGTCCTTCCACCGCATGCTCCGGGACATCCTGCGCTTCAATGCCCTCGCCGGGGAGCTGGTGGCCGCGCCGCCGGAGGTCACGCTCGGCGACTTCCTCGCGGCCCACGGCTTCCGCGGGCGCATGGTGGACGACTACCTGCTGCCCATGGCCGGCGCGATCTGGTCCGCGGAGCCGTCCCGCATCCTCGCCTTTCCTGCCGGGCACTTCGGGCGCTTCTTCCGCAACCATGGCCTGCTGCAGGTGGATGACAGGCCGCAGTGGCGCACGATCCGCGGCGGCTCCCGGGAGTACGTCCGCGCCCTGCTCCGCCCGATCAGGGATCGCCTGCTGCTCGATTCACCCGTGGAATCGGTGCAGCGGCGCCCGGACAAGGTGGTGGTGAGGGCCCGGGGCCGGCCGGCGGCGGAGTACGACCA
>CALGMY010000021.1 GCA_937958785.1 uncultured Gammaproteobacteria bacterium
TGGCGTTCCGGGACGCGGTGGAATCCGGTTTCGGTGCGGCCTCGCAGGACGTGCTGGCGGGCCTCGGGCAGGCGACCTGAGCCGACGAACAGAGGGGAAGATCAACATGGCACAAAAGGAATTGCGACCCGGCGAAGACGAGGCCATCGGCGGGCTGCTCCGCGGGATGGCGCCGGTAGCCGAGGCGCCACCGGAGGTGCGCGAACGCATCCGCGCCGCCGTGGCGGCCGAATGGCGCACCACGGTGGCGACCGGCAAGGCCCCGGCTCGCCGCTGGCAGCGACCGGCGCTGGCGCTCGCCGCGGGCTTCGCCGTTGCGGCCGTGGCCATCGGTGTCCTCCGGCAGTCGCCGCCCCCGGTCGCGCCCGCTTTTGCCACGCTGGCCCGGTTCAGTGGGGCCGTGGAAGCCGGCGCCGGCCAGGACTGGCAACCGGTAACGGCCGGCCAGTCCCTGGCCGTCGGGCAGCAGCTGGTCACGGGCCCGGAGGGCCGGGCAGCCCTCGCGCTTGCCCGCGACGTCACCCTGCGCCTGGACGGCGACACCCGCATCTCGCTGGCGGCGGCGGACCGGGTCGTCATCGAACGCGGCGCCGTGTACCTGGATTCCGGGCTGCGGCCCGGGGCGGGACCGCCCCTGAGCCTGGATTCCCGCTTCGGCACCACCCGCCACCTGGGCACCCAGTACGAGGTGCGGGTCCTGCCGGCCACGCTGGAGGTCAGCGTGCGCGAAGGCCAGGTCGAGACCCGGCCCGCCACGGGCGGCGCCGTCGCCGTCGTGGCCCGGGCGGGTGAGCAGGTCGTGCTGGCCCCGGATGGCCGCCACGAGCGCCGCACCATAGACCGGCGCGATCCCCGCTGGGACTGGATCGCCGAGGTGACCCCGCCCTACGCGATCGAGGACCGGCCCCTTGCCGAGTTCCTCGCCTGGGTCTGCCGGGAGACCGGCCGGGACCTCGCCTTCGCGGACCCCGGTGCCGAAGCGGCCGCGCGGGACCTCACGCTGCGGGGCTCCATCGCCGGGCTGGCACCGGACCAGGCCCTGGCCGCCGTGATGGCGACCACCGCCCTCACCTACCAGGACCGCGATGGCCGGCTGATCGTCCAGCAGGCGGCAGCGCGCTAGCCTCCCCTGTTATCGTTGGGGGTGCATGCCCGTCCTGCGCTCCCGCCTTCTCGCCTGCCGGTTGCTCCTGTTGCTCGTGGCGGCGGTCGTCGCCCCGCCACTCGAGGCTGCGACCTTTGCGGGCCGTGCCGTCCGCGACGTGCTGGCAGATCTGCAGCGGGATGGGCTCACGCTCGTCTACAACGACCAGCTGGTGCCCGGGAGCCTGCGGGTCATGGTCGAGCCGGCGGCCCGGGCGGGCCTGCCCCTGCTGAACGAGATCCTGTCTCCGCACGGCCTGACGACCCGGGCGGTCGGCCCTGCCACCTACGCCATCGTGGCCGGTGCAGCGCCGGCGAAGCCCGCGCCCCCGCGCCCGCGGCCGGCGGTGGGCCTCGACGAGGTGGTGGTGACGGCCAGCCAGTACACCCTGGCGGGCACCAGCCCCGAGGTCACCACCTTCCTCAGCCAGAGCGAACTGCGCAGCCTGCCGAAGCTCGCCGACGAGCCACTCCGGGCCGTGCACCGACTGCCCGGCGCCGCGAGCAATGGGCTCTCCGGCCTCGCCCACATCCGGGGTGGCGAGGAGAACGAGACGCGCATCGTGCTGGACGGCATGCCGCTGACCGAGCCGTTCCACCTCAAGAACTTCTTCAGCCCCGTGAGCGTGCTGGACGGGGAGATCGTCGGTGGCCTCGAGGTCTACGCCGGCGGCTTCCCGGTGGACTACGGCGACAGCATGAGCGCGGTGCTCGACACGAGTTCCGTCGATCCTGCAGGCGGGGCCGAATACGCACTCGGCCTGTCCCTCTTCCACCTGAGCGGCTTCGCTGGCGACACCTTCGCGGGTGACCGCGGACGCTGGGTCGCCTCCACCCGGCGCAGCAACCTCTCCCAGGTGCTCAATTTCACGGAGAACGACCTCGGCGAGCCGCGCTATGTGGACGCGTTCCTGAAGGCCGAGCTCGACGTCAGTGACCGGACGACGATCGCCGGCCATGCCCTCCTGGCGGAGGACCGGGTGGAACTGAACGACAAGGACGAGACCGAGTTCGCCCGCACCGAGGACCGCAATGTCTACCTCTGGACGACCGTCGAGCACCGCTGGTCCGACGAACTGGCCGCGCGGGCGCTGGCGGGCTGGACCACGGTCAACAAGGATCGCGAGGGAACGGTGGAGGCGCCCGGCGAGTCGGGGGAGGTCCGGGACCTGCGCGACTCCCACCAGGGCCTGCTGCGCCTCGAGGTGGAGCAGGGGGATGAGGACCTGCGCTGGCGCTTCGGCGTCGATGCCGCGTGGCTGTGGGCGGAGTACGACTACGAAAGCCGCCTGACCACCGCGGACGATTATCCCTTTCCCGGTGATGCCGCCACGGACGTCCAGCGGGATCTCGCGCCGGAACCGGACGGCCGCGCTACCGGCGCCTTCATCGCCGCGCGCTGGCGGCTCACCGATGCGCTGACCGGCGAGGCCGGGCTGCGGTGGGACGACCAGACCTACGACGACGTGGACGGGGGCACGCAGCTGGCGCCCCGGCTGAACCTGCTCTACGACCTGTCGGAGGACACGCAGGTGCGCGCCAGCTGGGGCCGCTTCCACCAGGCCCAGGGCATCAACGAGCTGCAGGTGGAGGACGGCATCGACACCTTCTTCCCCGCCCAGCGGGCCGATCACCTGATCCTGAGCGTGGAGCACGCCCTGTCTCCCGGCGTTTCGGCGCGCCTCGAGGCCTACTACAAGCACTACGAGGCGCTGAAGCCACGCTTCGAGAACCTGTTCGATCCCCTCGTGCTGCTGCCGGAGCTGCAGACCGACCGGGTGGAGGTCGCACCGACGTCCGGTCTCGTGCGCGGTGTCGAGCTGGTGCTCCGGGACCGGGTCGCCGAACCCTGGGGCTGGTGGCTGGGCTACACCTGGTCGGTCGCCGAGGAGACGATCGACGGCGACCACGTGCCGCGCAGCTGGGACCAGCGGCACGCCTTCAGCGGCGGCATCTCCTGGACCGAGGGGGCCTGGGACGTGGCCCTGGCCGGCACCTGGCACACCGGCTGGCCGTCGACCCCGGCGAGCCTGGGCCCGGGTCCGGACCCGACCGTCGTCATCGGGCCCCGCAACTCGACCCGCTACGAGGACTTCCGCTCGGTTGACCTGCGGGTGGGCTACACCTTCGCGCTGGCGGACAGCGAGCTGCTGGCCTTCCTGGAGGTCGTCAACCTCTTCGCCCGCAAGAACCCCTGCTGCGTGGAGTACACCGTGGTGGACGACGGCAACGGCGGCGTCGACCTGCAGCGGGACTTCGATCCCTGGCCCCGCTTCGTGCCGAACCTGGGCGTGCTCTGGCGGTTCTGAGTCGATTGTTCCTGCCGGGTGGCTGCGTCCAACCGGCATGCCAGCGACAGCGCGATCGATGCCTTCCCGGCCGGTCCTCGGCCTGGAGACCGTCCTGCTGCTGGCCGCGGTGGCCTTTGCCGCGTTCTACAACGGCTCCCTGTGGCGGCTGCTCTTTGCCGGCAGCGATGCCGCCCCGGGACCCGCCCTGGTCACCGGGCTCTTCATCGCGGTGGTGTGCGTGCAGTTTGCCGGTCTGGCGCTGCTCGTGCCGCGGACGCTTGCCAAGCCGGTCCTTTCCATCCTCTTTCTCGCCACGGCGCTGGCCAGCTACTACATGGACCGGTACGGGATCCTCATCGACAAGGAAATGGTTCGGAACGTCGTCCACACGGACCCCGCCGAGGCCGCCGAACTGCTGACCCCCGCCCTGCTTCCCCACCTCCTGCTCTACCTCATGCTGCCGGTTGCGCTCCTGGCGTGGGTGCGCATCGAGCCGCTCCGGCTCGGCCGCTCGCTGGTCGTACGAGGTCGCGCGGTCGCCATCGCGCTGTCGATCGCCGTGGTGCTGGTCGCGACGGACTATCGGGACGTGTCCCTGCTCGTGCGCAGCCACCGCAGCGCCCGCCACCTGGTGACCCCGACCAACTACCTGGTTGCACTCTACAAGCTCTCCCGGGACAGCCTGGCTGCGCCGGCGCGTGCCCGGCAGCCCATCGGTCTCGATGCCCACCGGATTCTGCGGGCCGGGGTCCGGCGCCCGAAGCTTCTCGTGCTGGCCATCGGCGAGACCGTGCGCTCGGCGAACTTCGGCCTCAGCGGTTACGCGCGCGACAACACCCCCGAATTGCGCCGGATGGAGGTGATCGCCTACCCCCGCATGCAGGCCTGCGGGACGAGTACCGAAGTCTCGGTGCCCTGCATGTTCGCGCGGGTCGGCCGCCGCGACTACGACGAGGACCGAATCCTCGGCGAGGAATCGCTGCTACACGTACTGGCCCACGCCGGCATCCGTGTCCACTGGATCGACAACCAGGCAGGCTGCAAGGGAGTCTGCACGGGATTGCCCACGGAGTACCTTGGACGGGACGCCGACGCGCAGCTCTGCGCTTCAGGCCGGTGCCTGGACGAGGTGCTTTTGCCGAAGCTGGCTGCGGTCGCCGGGTCCGCCGATGGCGACATGGTCGTGGTGCTGCACATGCTCGGCAATCACGGCCCCGCCTACTCCCACCGCTACCCGCCCGAGTTCGGCCGCTACCAGCCCGCCTGCGCCAGCGACGACCTCAGGGACTGTTCCAGCGAGGAGGTGGTCAACGCCTACGACAACGCCGTGCTCTATACGGACCACGTGCTCGCCAGCGTGATCCGTTACCTGAAGACGCTCGATGACCGGGACACCGGCCTCATCTATGTCTCGGACCATGGTGAATCCCTGGGGGAGAACGGCCTCTACCTGCACGGACTGCCCTGGCGGGTGGCACCCGCGACCCAGAAGGAAGTGCCGATGGTGGCGTGGCTCTCGGCCGGCCTGCTCGCTGCGACGTCGGTGGACGAGGCCTGTCTTCGTGGCCGGGCAGCGCACGAGCAGGTCTCCCACGACCATCTTTTCCACTCGATCCTCGGCCTCACCGGCGTGGAGACCACGGCCCGGGAGCCGGAACTCGACCTGTTTTCCCGGTGCCGCGTGGGAAGCCCGCCGGGTAGGCTGGTTCACGAACCCCGGGCGCCGGCAGTCTCCTGACCTTCCCGCAGCAGTTCGAGCTTGCTGTGATACGCCTGCTTCAGTGACTCGTCGCCGGCGAGTTCGGCGGCCATGGCCAGGTAGCGCCGGGCGGCGTCGAGCTCGCCGCGGCGCTGGTGGGCCAGGCCGAGCAGCGCGTAGAAGCGGTCCTCGTTGGCCTTGCGGCGGATGGCGAACTTGAGGTGGCCGATGGCGGTGGCATAGTCGCCGGCCGCGAAGGCCTGCCGGGCCTGCTCGAAGCGGTAATAGGGATTGGCCTCCCGGTGGCGCTCGACGCGCCGGCCGAGCTCATCGGCCTCCGCGCGCCGGCCGCTGCTGCGGAAGAGCCGCTCCAGGTTGCTGAGTGCGACGAGTTCGCCGGGCGCGAGCCGCAGCGCGTGGCGCCAGGCCGCCTCGGCGAAATCCGGGCGACCGGACCGCTGGTAGAGCGTTCCCAGGTTGATCCAGGCCGGCACGAAGCTTTGATCGAGGGCGATTGCCTGGCGGAAGTTCTGGAAGGCTGCGAGCGCGTCGCCGGCCTCGAGCCGCTCGGCGCCCACGTTGCTGTGGTAGTGGGCCCGGGCCCGCTCGTCGCTGATGACCCGCCGGTCGTAGTTCAGGCGGAAGTCCGCCATGTTGAAGTCGACGATCTGCTCCGGCTGGTTGCCGAAGTCCACGACCGCGTTCATGTGCCGGTTCTGCACCAGCAGGTCGCCATTGCGCGACCAGTCGGGCGGCACGTCGACTTCCTGGTAATGGACCGTGAGGCCGGCCTCCCGGGCGAGCGCCACGAAGAGGTTGGTGAAGGCGAGGCAGTTGGCCCGCCGGAGCCGGAAGGCCTCGGCGGCCGTGTAGGTCTGGTCCGCGTACTCGACCGTGAAGGCCTCGTCGTAGATGAGGCCCGCGAGTAGCTCCCGCAGGCGGTAACCGTCCGGCCCGCGGGCCGGCACGCGGTCGGCCACGAAGGCCCGCATCGCGTCGTCGAGGGCGAGGATGCCGGGATCGGGGAGCGGGTGCACCGGCGCACCGCCCGTGAGCGGCGCGCCCTCGAGCAGCATGGCCGTGGTCGGCGCGTCGCCGGCGGGCGGTGGCAGGCTGGCACAACCCGCCGTCAGCAGCACGGCGGCGACGGGGAGCAGGCCTGCCCGGCTCCTCACGGCGGCATCTCCGCGTGCCGCGGCAGGTCGTCGGTGATCTCGAACCAGGGGGCCTTGGAGCCCACGAAAATATGGGCCGTCGGGCGCATCCCGGGGTCGCCATCCAGGCTGCCGGCGGGGATCACCGCGGCATTCCGGGCGAGGGACTTGCGCGCCACCTTGCCGCCGCAGGCGGAGCAGAACGCGACGCCGAAGAAGCGCGCGCCGGGCAGGGGGTAGTCCTGCACCAGGTCCTCGCCGCGCCGGAAACGGAAGCGGTCGAGGGGCACGAATAGGTTGGTGGTGTGCGCGGCGCCGCGGGCCTTGCGGCAGCGGGAGCAATGACAGTTCAGCATGCGCAGCGGCTCGCCCTCGTACTCGAAGGCAACGCGGCGGCAGGCACAGGTGCCGCCGGTCCAGCCGGGCGTGGCGGGTTCCGGCGCCGCTCGCTCGACGGCCGGCAGGCCGGCTTCGGGCGAGTATTCCGCGTGCTGCGGCAGGTCGTCGGTGATGCGGTGCCAGGGCGCCTTCGAATCCACGAACATGTGGTGGGCCGGCACCGGGCCGAAGTCGCCGTCCAGGTTGCCCGCCGGGATCACCACCACCCCCTGCTCGATCATGGGGGTCGGCGCCACGGACCCGCAGGTGACGCAGAACAGCCGGTGGAGCCCCGGCGACGAGTCGTAGCGGCCGAGGTTGTCGCCCCCCGCCACCAGGCGATAGCTGTCCAGCGGCCCCACCAGCCAGCTCACGAAGGGCGCCCCGTGGTGCTTGCGGCACAGGGAGCAGTGGCAGTGCGCCAGCTGCAGGAAGGGCCCGTGCACCTCGTAGCGCACCGCACCACACAGGCAGGATCCGCTGATGGGGGACTCGGACATGAGGGACTGGCTCCGGGTTGCGGTCAGAGTCTACTCCCCGGGCCCGCCGTGCCGAAGACCCGCTGCGGCGCGGGGCTGCCCGGACCCGGGGCGGGTGCTACCCTTTTCCGGATGCGTTTCACCCCGTTCCGCCCTGCCGCCCTGCTCGCACTCTCGGGGCTCGCGGCCTGCGCCCTGCCCCACTTCGCCCAGGCCGGCTTTACCGTGGAAGAC
>CALGMY010000022.1 GCA_937958785.1 uncultured Gammaproteobacteria bacterium
GGGGGCGGGTCGCGCCTGAAGGCGCTCCTACGATCGTGTTTCCCGTAGCTCTCGTAACCGTGCCTCCGTCAGGTCGTAGCGGAGCATCACCGTGGCGGCTGCCAGGTTGCAGAGCGCCGGGATGATGGCGATGCTGAGGTAGATGCCGAAGATGGCGTCCTCCGACTGGGTCACCGCCGCGTTGTTCACCGACTCCTGGTAGCCCAGCAGGCCCAGCACGATGGTCATCATGAGGGGGCTGATCGCGTAGGCCGCCTTCTCGACCACGTTGTAGGCACCGGCATAGGCGCCTTCGCGGCGCAGCCCGGTCTTCAGGTAGTCGTACTCCATCACGTCGGGCAGCAGCGTGAGGCCGAGCAGCAGCTTGCCGGCGGCGAAGGCCCCCAGCAGCAGTGACCGCAGCACGAAAAGGGCCAGCGGTTCGCCAGGCTGGGCCAGCATCCAGCTGAGGGCCGTGACCATGAAGCCCAGGGTGGCGATGATCAGTGCCCGCTGCTTGCCGATCCGCGCGGCCAGGGGCACCCAGACGAAGGGCACGGCGACGAAGGCGGAAAGGCCATGCGCCAGCGAGTACCAGAGCATGACGCCCTGGTCGAGCTCGAGGACGTTCTTGACGAAGAAGAGCAGGGACGCGAAGACGGTGGCGCCAGCCACCAGCGTGAGGAACTTGTAGGCCGCGAGCAGCAGGAAGGGCCGGTTGCCGAGGGCGGAGCGGAGCTGCTCCCGGGCCGTGAACCGCACCCCCGTCTGCTCCACCTGGCGCGCCCCCGCGGTGCCGAAGAAGCACGCCACCATGGTCACCAGCGTGCAGAGGCCGAGCACACTGCCCACGAGGGAGTAGCCGTCAAGTCCGCCACCGAAGTACTGGGCCACCCGCGGCCCGAGGCCCACGGCGATGAAGTTGCCCACCTGGATGAAGATCACCCGGTAGGACATGATCGCCGTGCGCTCGTGGTAGTTCGTGGACATCTCCGCCGGCATGGCGAGGTAGGGCACGTTGAAGATGGCGTAGCCGGTGGAATAGAGGAGCAGGGCGCCCAGCACCCAGGCGACCAGCGCCGGGGACGCACTGTCTCCCTCGACGGCCGGCGTGTTGAAGATCACCAGGAACCAGGTGCTGCAGAGGAGGGCCCCGAGCAGGAACCAGGGCCGGCGCCGGCCCCAGCGCGACCTCGTCCTGTCGCTCACCATGCCCATCGGGACGTTGATGAGGGCATCGTAGATCTTGGCGATCACGATGAGCGTGCCGGCCACGCTGAGCTTCAGGCCGACCACGTTGGTCAGGTAGAAGAGCAGCAGCGCCGAGTAGGTATTGAACAGCAGGGACACCCCGAGGGAGCCGATTCCCCAGCCGAAGCGGGTGCGGAAAGGCACCTGGGCGGCGCCGGGTTGGTGGCTGGTTCCGTGCATGGGGGTCCGTGTCCTCCCTGGCCCGCTAGAGTGGCACAGCTTCGTCGACTCGTCCTCCCGGATGAGCGATCATTTGCGGATGGCCCGCTTCCTCGCCGTCCTCGCCGTGTTCCTGGCCGCCCACGTGATCCCGGCGATGCCCGCGACGCGCCGGCGCCTCCAGGCGCAGCTCGGGGAGGGCGGCTTCATCGCCGCCTATTCGCTGCTCTCCCTCGGGCTCTTTGCCTGGCTCATCCGGGAAGTCCTGCTGGCGCCCTACGTGCCGCTCTGGTTCCTGGGGCCCACCGGCTACTGGGTCGCCCTCGTGCTCATGCCGCTCGCCCTGCTGCTGCTGGGGACGGGAGCGCTCGCGCCGAACCCCCTGTCCATTGCCTTCGTCACCGGCGCCTTCGACCCGGAGCGGCCGGGTGCCGTCGCCCTCACCCGGCACCCGATCCTCTGGGGCCTGGCCCTCTGGGGTCTCGCCCACCTGCCCGCCAACGGCCACCTGGCCGGGCTGGCGCTCTTCGGCACGCTGGGCGTCTTCGCCCTGATCGGCCTCCTGGTGGTGGAGGGACGGCGCCGGGCAACCCTCGGCGAGGACCGCTGGACCCGCCTCGCCGCCCGCACGTCCTTCCTGCCCTTCGTTGCCCTGCTCGCGGGCCGCGCCCCGTGGCCCCGGGACCGCCGGACGCTCCTCGGCGGTGCCGCGGGGCTCGGCGTCGCCATCCTGCTGCTGGCCGGCGCCCACCTCTGGCTGTTCCAGCGGGATCCGCTGGCCTTTCTCTAGGAGCCGGTAGCCGTGCGCCTCGCCAAGCCGATCCTCCTCACCGCGACGCCCATCGGCGTGGTCGGCGGCCTCTACGCCGCCTGGAAGATTTCCCCCGGGCTCGCCTTCCTGATGGGGGTGATGATGGCGGTGATGGGCGCCGCCATCGGCGGGGTCGTGCTCACGGTGCGCCGGGAGCAGGCCGAGGAGGCCCGCCGGGACCGCCAGGACGGCGACGACGCTAGAACCAGCCGTAGTTGAAGCTGATGCTCACCCGCTCCCGGGCGGAGGGGTTCGGTGGCACCTCGTGCCGCAGCCAGCTCTCGAACAGCACCAGGTGCCCGGCCCGGGCCGGCATCGTGACCCAGGGCCGGTGCTCCGGACGGCAGTCCGCCCGGCGGGGAGGCGCCGCCATGAAGCGGTCTAGCCGCGGGTCCTCGAACTTGAGCCCGCTGCAGCCGGCGGGCGTCTGCACGTAGTAGGTGCCGCTGATGGTGGCCAGCGGATGCAGGTGCAGGCTGTGCACCACCTGCCGTCCCATCATGTTGATCCAGCAGTCCGTCATCGCCAGGGACCGGCCGGTCATGTCGAGCTCCAGCGCCCGCACGTAGGCCGTCAGGTGCCTGCGCAGCCACTGCTCCAGCGTCCCGAAGGTGGACGACATCCGGTGCAGGTGGCACAGGGAGCCGTAGGAGGTGTAACCACCCGGGTAACGACGGGCGGACCAGCGGCGGCCCGCCGCGTCCTGCTCCCGGATCTGCCGGCATTCGCGCAGCAGCTCCCGGTTTAGGGCCCTGACGCCCGCGCGCCTGAGCGCTGCGGTGTACACGAGGGTCGGGAACAGGGCCTGGGCGGGCATGGCGCGGGAGCCTAGCGGGCGCTGGGCGGGAAGGGAAGCGGGGTTATGCTGGCGCCGGTGCCCCAGCCGGACTGTCCCCATGCCCCAGCCCCCACACATCTCCCGCCTGCCGGTGCCGGATGCCGGTACCCTGGATCCCGACCTGCAGAAGTACTTCCGCAAGTGCCGGGAAAAGCTGGGGCTCGTGCCGCACGTCCTGCAGGCCTATGCCCTCCGGCCCGCCCACCTGCGCAATTTCATCAGCATGTACAACGAGCTGATGCTGTCCGAAGACTCCGGGCTGTCCGTGCTGGAGCGGGAAATGATCGCCGTGGTGGTCTCGGCCTGCAACCGCTGCTACTACTGCCTGGTGGCCCACGGCCAGGCGGTGCGGGAGCTGTCCGGCGACCCGGAGCTTGGGGAGATGCTGGTGGCCAACTACCGGGTAGCGCCCCTGCCGGCGCGCCAGCGCGCCATGCTCGACTTCGCCCACCGGCTGACGGTCGAGCCCCAGGCGGTCGGGGAGCCGGACCGGGCCGGGCTGCGGGACGCCGGCTTCAGCGACGAGGACCTCTTCGACATCAGCGAGGTCGTCGCCTTCTTCAACTACTCGAACCGGATGGCCCAGGCGCTCGACCTCATGCCGAACCCCGAGTACCACCGCATGAATCGCGTGTAGG
>CALGMY010000023.1 GCA_937958785.1 uncultured Gammaproteobacteria bacterium
CCCGCAGGAATCCGTAGTCGTCGTGGTCGTCGACGCCGATGCGGGTCTTGACGGTCACCGGCAGGCTGCACGCGTCGCGCATGGCCGCCACGGCGTCCGCCACGAGGCCCGGGGACAGCATCAGGCAGGCGCCAAAGGCGCCCTCCGAAACCCGTTCGCTGGGGCAGCCGGCGTTCAGGTTGACCTCGTCGTAGCCCTCCGCGGCCGCGAGGCGCGCCGCTGCGCCGAGCGCTGCGGGCTCGCTGCCGCCGAGCTGGATGGCAACCGGGTGCTCGGCCGGATCGAAACGCAGCCACCGCCGGGCATCACCGCGCAGCAGGGCACCTGTCGTGATCATCTCGGTATACAGCCGGACACGGGGCGACAGAAGCCGCAGGAAATACCGGCAATGACGGTCGGTGCAGTCCATCATCGGCGCGACCGAGATCGCGCCGGTGCGCGGCGGTGCAGGGGTGGCGGGCATGTGCCGATAGTATGGGCTGCCCCGGTGAAATCGCCTAGACTGCCCGCTTCACCTGGGAGGACCGAAACGGCATGACTGCAGGCAGATCCGGCCGGGGCGCCGTGCTGGTCACTGGCGGCGCGGGTTACATCGGCAGCCACGTGGTGCGGCAGCTCGGCGAGGCGGGCGAAAACGTGGTGGTGCTGGACAACCTCAGCACCGGCTTCCGCTCCGCCGTCACGACGGGCACGCTGGTCGTCGGGGACACGGGCGACCGGGCGGTGGTGAGCCGGCTGATCGCGGAACATGGCGTCACCACCATCCTGCACTTCGCGGCCCACACGATCGTGCCCGAGTCGGTGGCCGACCCGCTCAAGTACTACGGCAACAACACCTGCGCCACGCGCAACCTGCTGGCCTGCGCCACCGAGGGGGGAGTCCGCCGCTTCATCTTCTCGTCGACGGCGGCAACCTACGGCATCCCGCCCGGGGGCTTCGCTGCCGAGGACGCCCCCACGGCGCCGATCAACCCCTACGGCTGGTCCAAGCTGATGAGCGAGTGGATGCTGCGCGATGCGGGGGCCGCCCACGGCATGGGCTACGTCATCCTGCGCTATTTCAACGTGGCGGGCGCCGACCCGGGCGGCCGCATCGGCCAGTCCACCCGCAAGGCGACGCTGCTCACGAAGGTGGCCTGCGAGGCCGCCGTGGGCAAACGACCCTTCGTTGCCATCTTCGGTACCGACTACGACACACCGGATGGCACGGGAGTGCGGGACTACATCCACGTGGAAGACCTGGCGACCGCGCACCTGGACGCCCTGCGCTACCTGCAGGACGGCGGGGCGTCGACCACCCTGAACTGCGGCTATGGCCATGGCTACAGCGTGCGCGAGGTCATCGACGCCGTGGAGAAGGCGAACGGGGCCCCGCTCGTCCGCCGGGAAGAGCCGCGGCGCGCCGGCGATCCGCCCGTGCTGGTCGCCCGGGCCGACCGGATCCGCCAGGTGCTGGGCTGGCGCCCGCGCTACGACGACCTGGGCTTCATCGTGGACACCGCCCTGCGCTGGGAACGGCGCCTCAAGCAGCAGCCGATGGACTAGGCGCCGCGCTCCTTGTCGTACTGGATGCCGTACTTCTCCAGCAGGTCATAGAGGGTCGGGCGGGTCACGCCGAGCAGCTGCGCCGTCTTCGAGATGTTGCCGTCGGCGTAGGCCAGGGCATTGCGGATGGCGCCCGTCTCCGCCTCGCGGCGCACCTCGCGCAGGTTGACGTTGGGCTGGGTCTCCCCGTCGGTGGCGAGGCCCAGGTCGGCCGCGGTCACGTAGCGCCCCTCCGCCATGATGACGGCGGCCTTCAGCTTGTTCTCCATCTCCCGCACGTTGCCGGGCCAGGCGTAATTCTCGATGGCGTTCTGGGCGTCCGGACTGAAGCCCCGGAACTGGCGCCGGTGCTGGGCAGCGAAGCGCTCCAGCAGGGTCCGGGCGAGCAGTATCCGGCAGCCGCCGCCACGGTCCCTGAGCGGCGGGATGCGAATGGTGATCTCGCTGATCCTGTAGTACAGGTCCTCGCGGAACCGGCCCTCCTTGATCGCGACGTCCAGGTTCTGGTTGGTGGCGCACACGACCCGGACGTCCACCGGGATCTCCTCGCGGCCACCGACGCGCTCCACCACGCGTTCCTGCAGGAAGCGCAGCAGCTTGGCCTGGAGGGCGAGCGGCATGTCGCCGATCTCGTCGAGGAACAGGGTACCACCGTCGGCGTGCTCGACCTTGCCGGGCGTCTGCTTCACGGCGCCGGTGAAGGCCCCGCGCTCGTAGCCGAACAGCTCGCTCTCGAGCAGGTTCTCCGGCATGGCGGCGCAGTTGATCGCGACGAAGG
>CALGMY010000024.1 GCA_937958785.1 uncultured Gammaproteobacteria bacterium
CCGCTCCTGCGTCGTCACGGCATCGCGTCGACTTCGCCCTTGTCCTTGGCCGGCGGCAGCAGGTCGACGGGGCTCGCCTTCAGCTCCAGCGCCAGGGCGCTGGCGACGAAGATCGAGGAATAGGTGCCGATCGCGATGCCGATGATCAGCGCCGACGAGAACCCACGAAGGGTCTCACCCCCGAAAAGCAGCATCGCGATGACCACGAGGGAGGTGGTGAAGCTCGTCATGAGCGTCCGGCTGAGCGTCTCGTTGACCGACAGGTTCATGATGTCCTTGGGCGTGCCCCGGCGCACCTTGCGGAAGTTCTCCCGGATCCGGTCGAACACCACGATGGTGTCGTTCACCGAGTAGCCGACGATGGCCAGCATGGCCGCCAGCACCGACAGGTCGAAGGTGAGCCCGGTCAGCGCGAAGAAGCCGAGGGTGATGATGGGGTCATGGAGGGTCGCAACGATGGCGCCCACGGCGAACTTCCACTGGAAGCGCACCATGATGTAAACCAGGATCATGATCATCGCGAAGAGCATGGCAAGGGCGCCCTGCTCCGTGAGTTCCTCGCCCACCTGGGGCCCGACGAACTCGGTACGGCGGAGTTCCACCGCCGCGTTGTCCTGCCTCAGCACGTCCAGCATCTGGTTCGCCAGCGCCTTGCCCTCCACGCCCTCCCGGGGCAGGACCCGCACCAGGACGTCCGTGGAGGTGCCGAAGTTCTGCACCTGGGCATCCGGGAAGCCACCCTCGGACAGGCTGCGCCGGATCTCGGCCAGCCGGGCGGCTTCCGGGTAGGCCAACTCGACGAGCACGCCGCCAGTGAAGTCGATGCCGAAGTTGAGGCCGCGCACCCCGGGGATCAGGAGGATGAGCGAGCCGATCATCAGGACGGCGGAGAAAACGAATGCCAGCCTGCGCCCGCCCATGAAGTCCACGCTGGTCTTCTTGCTGAAGAATTCCATGCCGCTGCCCGTCCGTCAGACCGCCAGGCTCTCGACCTTGCGGTTGCCATAGATGACGTTCACGAGCGCCCGGGTGACCGTCAGGGCCGTGAACATGGAGGTGAGGATGCCGAGGCAGAGCACCACGGCGAAGCCCTTGACCGGGCCACTGCCGAACATGAACAGCACGATGCCGGCGATGAGGGTGGTGAGGTTCGAGTCCGCAATGGTGCCGAAGGCCTTGTCGTAGCCGGCATGGATCGCCGCCTGGGGCGTCATGCCGTTGCGCAACTCCTCCCGGATGCGCTCGTTGATGAGCACGTTGGCATCCACCGCCATGCCGATGGTGAGGACGACGCCGGCGATGCCAGGCAGCGTGAGCGCCGCCTGCAGCATGGACAGCAGGGCGACGATCAGGACGATATTGGTCAGCAGGCCCACGTTGGCGATGAGGCCGAAGGCCTTGTAGTAGACGGTCATGAACACCGCGACCAATCCAAAACCGATGAGCAGTGCACCGAGCCCCCTGTCGATGTTGTCCTGGCCGAGGCTCGGGCCAACGGTGCGCTCCTCGACCTTGTAGATGGGCGCCGCCAGGGCGCCGGCGCGGAGCAGGAGCGCCAGGTCCCGGGCCTCCAGGCTCTCGAGGCCGGTGATCTGGAAGCTGCTGCTGAAAACGCCATTGATGGTGGCGACGTTGATGACCTCCCGGGTCTCCCGGGGCACCTCGATCTTCTGCCCGTCGCGCTCGATGACCTCGCGCTTCTGCTCGACGAACACGACCGCCATCGGCTTCTTGAGGTTGGCCTTGGTGGTCTCCAGCATGTTGCGCGCGCCGTTGCTGTCGAGGCGCACGAACACCGCGGGCTGGCCCTGGTCGAAACCCTGGCTCGCGTCGACGAGCTGGTCACCGGTGACGATCGTGCGGCGCTTCAGCAGCACGGGCTCGCCGGTGCGGGCCTTGAAGAGCTCGCAACCCAGCGGGGCCCGCCCCGTGCGCTCCGCCTCGAAGGCGTTCTCTTCGCCGCACACCAGCCGGAACTCCAGGGTGGCGGTGGCACCGAGTACCCGCTCGGCCTGACCAGGATCCTGGACGCCGGGCAGCTGGACGACGATGCGGTCGAGACCCTGCCGCTGGACGATGGGCTCGGCGACACCGAGTTCATTGACCCGGTTCCGGAGTGTGGTGGTGTTCTGCTGGATGGCGAAGTCCTGGCGCTCCTTGATCTGTGCGGGCGTCATCCGGGCAACCAGCAGCACGCCCTCCGCCGCCGCGCGCCGCTCGAGTTCGATGTCCGGGTCCGCGTCCCGCAGCAACTTCTCTGCCCGATCGGCATCGGCTGCATCGGCGATGCGCACCTGGATCTCCTGCCCCGCGACGGAAACGCTGCGGCGGATGCGCTCGTCAAGCAGCAGCTTGTTGAAGTCGGCCGAGTAGGCGTCGAGGCGCTGCTTGATCGCGGCGGAAACGTCGACCTCGAACAGGAAGTGGACGCCCCCCCGCAGGTCAAGGCCGAGGGGCACCGGCTTCAGCCCCATTGATCGCAACCAGGCCGGGGTACGGGGAGTCAGGGTTGTCGCTACCACGTACTGCTTGTCGAGGGCACTGCGCAGGGCATCGCGCGCCTTGAACTGCTCGTCGACGGACGGGAACCGGACCATCACGCGGCCGTTGTCGGTGTAGAGGGACGTGGTAGCGACCCCCTGGCCCTCGAGGGTGGTCTTCACCAGCTCGATGCCACTCCCCTCCAGGGGCTGACCATTGACGAGACTGACCTGCACGGCCGGCGCGTCGCCGAAGAGATTCGGCAGGGAAACCAGGACCGCAGCGACGAGCACCACGACCACGATGAGGTTCTTCCAGAGCGGGAAACGGTTCATGGGCTCGACCGGGGTCTCGGGGCGGGTGAGGGGCGCCTAGGCGCTCTTGACGGTGCCCTTCGGGAGCACGGCCCCGATGGTGGGGCGCTGGACCTTGATGACCACGCCATCGGCCACCTCGACGTGGACGAAGGAATCGGCCACCTCGGTGATCTTGCCGAGGACGCCGCCGGCGGTAACCACCTCGTCGCCCACCGCGAGCTTGGCGATGAGGTTCTGGTGCTCCTTCTGGCGCTTCTGCTGGGGACGAATCAGGAGGAAGTAGAAGACGACGAAGATGATGACCAGGGGCAGCATGCTGAGCCACGGGTCACCGGCCGGGGCAGCCCCCTGCGCGTAGGCATCCTGGATGAAAAAGCCCATTCCTGACAGCATTCCCGGCTGAATTTGGCGCGCCATTATGGCACAGAAGGCCCGGATTGCTGGCGGGCCAGGAAGTCCCCGGCGAATTCCCCCAGGCGACCCTCGGCAATGCTCCGGCGGAGGCCGTCCATGAGGCGCATATAGAAGTGCAGGTTGTGGACGGTGTTGAGGTGGGGACCCAGCATCTCGCCGCACTGGTCCAGGTGCCGCAGGTAGGCCCGGCTGTAATGCCGGCAGGTATAGCAGGTGCACCCCTCCTCGATGGGCCGGGGGTCATCCCGGTACCGGGCATTGCGG
This sequence comes from uncultured Gammaproteobacteria bacterium, assembly GCA_937958785.1. Classification (GTDB taxonomy): domain Bacteria; phylum Pseudomonadota; class Gammaproteobacteria; order Steroidobacterales; genus SHZI01. The sequence goes on from CALGMY010000024.1 coordinate 3,477, forward strand.
ATGCGGACCACGCCATCGCTCACGAACAGGGAGCCGTTCCGGGCGTTCCGGGTGGGCATGACGCAGTCGAACATGTCCACCCCGCGGAGCACCGCCTGCACGATGTCCGCCGGGGTACCGACGCCCATCAGGTAGCGGGGAGTCGCCGCCGGCATCCGGGGCACGGTGCTGCCGAGGATGCGGAGCCGGTCGGCCTCGGGCTCGCCGACCGACAACCCGCCGATCGCGAGACCCTCGAAGCCGATGGCCACGAGGCCGGCCAGCGACTCGGCCCGCAGGTCCTCGTGCATCCCGCCCTGGATGATGCCGAACAGCGCCGAGCCCCGGGCCGGCGCCGGGCCGGCGTCGAAGGCCGCCCGGCTGCGCGCTGCCCAGCGCAGGGACAGGGCCATCGAGCGGTGGGCCTCCTCCGGCGTGGCCGGATAGGTCGTACATTCGTCGAAAATCATCTGGATGTCGCTGCCGAGGCAGGCCTGGACGGCCATTGCCCGCTCGGGGGACAGGAACACGAGGCTGCCGTCGGTGGGCGCCCGGAATTCGACGCCGTCTTCCGAGACCCTGCGGCGCGTCTCGAGGCTCCACACCTGGAAGCCACCGGAGTCGGTCAGGATCGGCCGCTCCCAGTGCATGAAGCCATGCAGGCCACCCAGGGCCTCGATCACCTCGCCGCCCGGTCGCAGCATCAGGTGGAAGGTGTTGCCCAAAATGATTTCCGCGCCCAGGGCGAGCAGATCCTCGGGCGTCATGGCCTTGACCGTGCCGTAGGTGCCCACCGGCATGAAAACGGGCGTCTCGACGGTGCCGTGGGAAAGGGTCAGGCGGCCGCGCCGGGCCGCGCCGTCGGTGGCGAGGATCTCGAATTTCATGGGTTTCGTTCGAGGAACATGGCATCGCCATAGCTGTAGAAGCGGTATCGCCGGGAGATGGCGTGCCGGTAGGCCGCCATGACGCGGCCCGTGCCGCCGAAGGCGCATACCAGCATGAGCAGCGATGAACCGGGCAGGTGAAAGTTGGTGACCATGGCATCGACGATGCGGAAACGGTAGCCGGGCCTGATGAACAGGGTGGTCTCGCCGCGGAACGGGCGCAGCTCGCCGGACTCCCCTGCGGTCTCGAGGGCCCGGGTGGCCGTGGTACCGACGGCAATGACGCGGCCGCCCCTGGCCCGGCAGGCAGCGACGTCGGCGCAGAGTCCGGCAGAGACCTCGAGGCGCTCGGCGTGCAGGCGACCGGTCTTGATCTGAACGGGCCGCAGCGGCGCGAAGGTGCCCGCGCCCACGTGGAGTGTCAACGTCCGGAATGCCACCCCGCGCGCCTCGATGGCCGCCAGCAGGCCCGCGTCGAAGTGCAGCCCGGCAGTGGGCGCCGCCACGGACCCCGGTACCCGGGCGTAGACGGTCTGGTACCGGGCCCGGTCGCCGGCTTCGTCCTGGCGACGGATGTAGGGCGGCAGGGGCACGTGGCCGTGGGCGTCCAGCAGGGGGCGGAGCGGCGCGGAGAACCGCAGGTGGAAGAACTCGTCCTCGCGGCCGAGCACCTCAGCCGTGACCCCGGCCGGGAACAGGAGCACGGCCCCCGCCTTCGGCGCATGGCTGGACTTCAGCTGAACCAGCGCCTCGGCCGCGCCGATTTCCCGTTCGAGCAGCAGCTCGAACCGGCCGCCAGTGGCCTTGGCGCCGAAGAGCCGGGCCGGCAACACCCGCGAGTCGTTGGCGACCAGCAGGTCCCCCGGCCGGAGCAGCCCCGGCAGGTCCCGGAAGTCCAGGTCAGCGAGGGACGGCTCGTCGCCCCCACCCAGCTCGAGCAGGCGGCTGGCGGGCCGCTCTGGCAGCGCCTCCTGGGCGATCAGCTCCGCGGGCAGTTCGAACTGAAAATCGCCATCGTCCATGGGCGATATCGTCGCACACGACGCGCGCCGCGATTCCGGCCCGCGTGGGGGTCATCGTGTAGAATCCCCGCCGGGCCGGAATGGCGGAATGGTAGACGCGGCGGACTCAAAATCCGTTGGTGGCGACACCGTGTGGGTTCAAGTCCCTCTTCCGGCACCACTCCTCGAACACAGAACGCGTCACGGCACCAGCCCCGACGGTCCCGACGGCACTCCCAGCCGCGTGCGGAAGAGCGTCGTGTCCTGGGCATTCACGAATTCGTTGCAATTGAGGTCGGCCTCGTTGTACGTCGGCGGGACACTGGGCTGGCCGAGCTGCTGCCGCAGGAAGATCGTGTCCTGCGCATTGGTGAAGCCGTTGTTGTTGAAGTCGCCGTCACAGCGGTTGCCATAGCCGTCGCCGTCCGTGTCGCACTGCTCGGGATTCGCTTCCAGCGTGCAGTTGTCGAGGGTGTCCGGGACACCGTCGCCGTCCGTGTCGGGCGCGACACCACCACCGGTGCGGAAGGTCTGCTCCGCGGCGCCCACCGCGACGGGCCGCAGCCAGGGCCCATGGGCCTGGAAGGGCGCCGTGGCGGGCCGGTACTTCACCCGGAGCCGCCAGTGGTAGCCCGTGGCCGGCTGCAGGGCCGTGACGACCGCAGCCAGCGGGACGCCCGCGACACCCGAATCCGTCCACCCGGCCGGGGCCCGCTCGAGGCCCGTGCCATCCAGCGGCGTGCCGAACGGCTTGACCTCGTACTCGAGCTGCACCCCGCCACGGCCGAACGGACTCCGGGCCAGCACCTGCAGGTTGATGCCGTTGACCGCGCCGGTGGCACCGCGCAGGGCCACCGGGGCCGAATCATCGACGCGCCGCTGGCGGGCCGGCAGGCCGGCGGCGAAGGTGCCGCTGTTGCGGTAGGCCACGAAGGCCACGCCCGCAGGGGTGGCCTGGTACACCTGACCCGCCGGGATGCCAATCACGTAGTCCGCCAGGTTGTCGCCGTTCAGGTCGCCGGCGCCCGCCACCGCGGCGCCCACCCGGGCACCGGCGGCGCCCGCGATCAGCGTGCCGGCCTCCCCGGGGCCACTTGGGCCGCCAAGGTACAGGGCCGCCCCGCCCGAGTCGGGCGCACCACCCTCGCCAGGCAGCGGCCTGCCGGGGAAGCCGATGAGGAGGTCCGAGTAGCCATCGCCGTTCACGTCGCCGGCAGAGGCCACCGCATGGCCGATTCGCTGGGCCGGCGCCTGGGCACTGCCCTGCAGGTTCCAGTCGGCGGCCGGCGCAAGTCCGGTGGCACTGCCGAGAAACACAGCGGCGTCACCGGAGTCCGCGCCACCGTTATCGAAGCCGGGGGCACCGACGATGACATCCGAGTACCCGTCACCGTTCACGTCGCCCGCCCCCGCCACCGCCTGACCGAAGGCGGCACCCGCCTGGTCCGACTCGGCGGTCCAGCCGGGCGCAATGGCGAGGCCGGCAGCGCTGCCCAGGTAGACCTGGGCCCGGCCTTCGCCAGGCTGGCCGTTGGCGAATCCGGGCGCCCCGACGATGAGGTCCGCGTAGCCGTCACCGTTCACGTCGCCTGCGGACGCGATGGCGCTCCCGAACGCAGCGCCGGCCGCATTGCCCTCGACCGTCCAGGCGGCGGTGGTGGACGGGCCTGCAGGCCCGCCGAGGTACATCACCGCGCGACCCTCGCCGGCCTCGCCGCCACTGAATCCCGGTGAGCCGATGACCACGTCGGCGTAGCCGTCGCCGTTCACGTCACCTGCACCGGCCAGGGATGCCCCGTATTGCACGCCGGCATCGTTGCCGGCGGAGATCCACGCGGGCGCGGGAGCAAGCCCCCCCGGGCTGCCCAGGTACAGCGTGGCCCGGCCCTCCGGACCACCGCCGTTCACGTAGCCGCTGGCGCCGACGAGCACGTCGTCATAGCCATCGCCATTCACGTCGCCGGCACCGGCCACGGCACTGCCCAGCAGGGCGCCGGCCTGGTTACCCTCGACGAACCAGACGGGGACGGTGCCAGGCACCGCGTCCGGGCCGAGGCCCGCCTCGCTGCCGAGGTAGAGGAATGCCGCACCCTCGTCGGTCTCGCCCTTGTCGTAGAGGGGCGCACCCACGACCAGGTCGGCATAGCCGTCACCGTTCACGTCGCCCGCAGATGCCACCGATGCGCCCCAGGCGCCGCCGCTCTGGTCGCCTTCGGACACCCAGGCGTTGCTGGGCGGGAACCCGGGCGGCTCGGCGCCGGGCTCGCCCAGGTAGACATACACGCGCCCCTCGCCAAGTTCGCCATTCGCGTAGGCTGGCGCGCCAACCACCACGTCGGCGAAGCCATCGCCATTCAGGTCGCCCGCGGCCGCCACGACGGCACCGTAGGCGGAGAGCTGTTGAAGTCCGCTGGTCACCCAGTCGAAATCGGCCTCCTGGCCGCCGCGACAACGACCCCGGAACAGGTAGGCGCCGCCCGCCGTGGAGACGATGCCGCTGTAGCCGGGCGCACCCACGACCAGATCAGCGCATCCGTCGCCATTGACGTCACCCGCCGACGCCAGCGCCCCGCCGAAACGGGCCCCCGCGTCGATCTCGATGTGCTCGTCGCCCGGCGTGGTGGGTAGTCCGGCGGGACCGCCGAAGTAGATGCGGACCCGGCCATTGTCGGTGGCCGGGAGGTCGTCATATTGCGGTAGCCCCACCGCCACATCGGCGAAGCCGTCACCATCCAGGTCGCCAGCGGTGGCGACCGCTGTGCCGAGCGCCGCGCCCGCCTGGCCGGACTCCACGGTCCAGGCGGGGGCTGGTGCCAGCCCGGCGGCGCTGCCCAGGTAGACGAGCACCCGACCCTCGCCGGCCTCCCCGTCACCATAGCCGGGGGCACCGATGATGACGTCCGCGTAGCCGTCGCCATTCACGTCGCCCGCGGTACCGACGGACCAGCCGTAGCGCGCGTCAGCCTGGTTGCCCTCCCCGGTCCACGCCGGCGAGGTCGCAAGGCCGGCGCTGCTGCCGAGGAACACGAATGCCCGGCCCTCCACCTCGAGGGTGCCGGGATCGCTGAACTGCCAGGCACCGACGATCACATCCGAGTAACCGTCGCCATTGACATCACCCGCGGCAGCAACCGCGGCGCCCACCTGCGCGCCGGTGCCGGTGGGGGCGAAGACCCAGGCCGGTGTGGTGGCAAGACCGGCAGGCCCGCCGAGATAGAGTACGGCACGGCCCTGACCGGCGCCGAAGCCCGGAGAGCCGACGACGACGTCCGCGTAGCCGTCGCCATTGACATCGCCGGCGGTCGCTGCCGCCGAGCCGAACGCAGCGCCGGACTCATTGCCCTCGGCAGTCCATGCCGGGATGGTCGCGGGGCCCGAGGGACCGCCGCGGTAGAGGCGCGCGATGCCTTCATCGGCCTCGCCGTTGTCGTGGCCGGGCGCACCCACGATGAGATCGCCGTAGCCGTCGCCGTCCACGTCGCCGGCACCGGCGACGGCCGCGCCGTAGCCTGCCCCGGCCTGGTTACCTTCCAGCGGCCAGCCGGCCGGCTGGGGACCGGGGGCTGCCTCTGCATTGGCCAGCAGGGCGAGAAGTAGCATCGTACCGGGGCGGGCACCATCGATCAGCTTGTGCATGGTCTCCTCCAGGCCCCACCCTAGGCGATTTGCCCGCTCCAACCAAGTGAGTGGTCCCCGCAGTCGGCGCCGCACTGCCGCCCGAGGGTGCACATAATCCGCGGCCCGGGTGCTAGAGGGCGGCAGCCACCTCGGTGCCCTGCCGGATGGCACGCTTGGCATCGAGTTCCGTCGCCACGTCCGCGCCACCGACGAGGTGCACCCGCAGGCCGGCAGCCACGAGTGGCGCGGCCAGGTCCCGCAGGGGCTCCTGCCCCGCGCACAGCACCACGTTGTCCACCGGCAGCACGCTGGACTCGCCGTCCACGGTGATGTGCAGGCCACGGTCGTCGATGCGCTCGTAGGTGACCCCGGGGAGCATGTGCACCCGGCGGACCTTGAGCGCGGCCCGGTGGATCCACCCGGTGGTCTTGCCGAGTCCCGCGCCGGGCTTGCCCGCCTTACGCTGCAGTAACCAGACCTGCCGTGCGGGGGCAGGGACCTCGGGCTGCACGCCCTCGACACCACCGCGGGCGATCGCCGGGTCACCAACGCCCCACTCCCTCAGCCAGGCGCCCCGGTCGAGGGTGGGCGACGGGCCCGAGGCCACCAGGAATTCCGCCACGTCGAAGCCGATGCCGCCCGCACCCACGATGGCCACCCGCGGGCCAACGGCCTTACGGTGCAGCAGCACGTCCAGATAGGTCAGGACGCTCGGGTGGTCCTGGCCCTGGATGCGCGGGTCCCGGGGCGTCACCCCGGTGGCGAGCACCACCTCGGCGAAGTTGCCAGCCACCAGCCCGGCCGCCGAGACCCGGGTCCCGAGGTGGACGGTGACCCCGGTCTCCAGCAGCCGCTGCCGGAAATAGCGCAGCGTCTCGTGGAACTCCTCCTTGCCCGGAATCAGCTTGGCCAGGTTGAACTGGCCCCCGATGTCACTGGCCGCCTCGAAGAGCTGCACCGCATGGCCCCGCGCCGCAAGTACCGTCGCAGTAGCGAGGCCCGCCGGCCCCGCGCCGACGACGGCAATCCGCTTCGGCTCGGTCGCGGGCACCAGGATCAGCTCGGTCTCGTGGCAGGCCCGGGGATTGACGAGGCAGCTGGCCAGCTTGTTCTCGAAGGCATGATCGAGGCAGGCCTGGTTGCAGGCGATGCAGGTGTTGATCGCGGCAGCACGGCCGGCGGCGGCCTTGGCCACGAACTCCGGGTCCGCGAGCAGCGGCCGCGCCATCGAGACCATGTCGGCGTCGCCCTCAGCCAGGACGCGCTCGGCGACTTCCGGTGTGTTGATGCGATTGGTCGTGCAGAGCGGAATTCCCACCTCGCCCTTCAGCTTGCGCGTCACCCAGGTGAAGGCGGCGCGGGGCACCGAAGTCGCGATGGTGGGCACGCGCGCCTCGTGCCAGCCGATGCCGGTATTGATGATGGTGGCGCCGGCGGCCTCGACCGCCCTGGCGAGCGTCACCACCTCGTCCCAGCTCTGGCCGTCCGGAACGAGATCCAGCATCGAGAGCCGGTAGATGATGATGAAGTCCGGACCCACCGCCTCGCGCACCCGGCGGACGATCTCGACAGGCAGCTGCATCCGGTTGGCGAAGCTGCCGCCGAAGCGGTCGGTCCGCCGGTTCGTGCGGGTGACCAGGAACTGGTTGATGAAGTACCCCTCGGACCCCATCACCTCGACGCCGTCATAGCCCGCCTCACGGGCCAGGACCGCACAGCGCACGAAGGCCCGGATCTGCCGCTCGACACCCGCAGTCGTTAGCGCCCGGGGCCGGAAGGGCGTGATGGGCGACTTGACGGCCGACGCGCCCACGGACAGCGGGTGGTATCCATAGCGTCCCGCGTGGAGGATCTGCAGGGCTATCTTTCCGCCGGCCTCGTGCACGGCGGCGGTCACCGGACGGTGGGCCCGGGCAGCCGCGCGGGTGGCGAGGCGCGCTGCGAACGGCAGCAGCCAGCCCTCGATGTTCGGCGCAAAGCCGCCGGTGACGATGAGCCCGACGCCACCCCGGGCGCGCTCCGCGAAGTAAGCCGCCAGGCGGGGGAAATTCGCGGACCGGTCCTCGAGGCCGGTATGCATGGACCCCATGAGGACCCGGTTGCGGAGCGAGGTGAAACCGAGGTCGAGCGGCGCAAGCAGATGAGGGTAGTCGCTCATGACGCCCGCTCTAGGCGCGCTTCACGCGGCGGGGCGCGAAGGGCGGTGGCTCTCCCTCGGCGGCGTTACGGCGGACCGCAATGCGCTGATTACGCCCGCCGATCACGCGACGTTGCCAACGGCGCTCGGCCGCGAGGGTGTTTTCCTCGTCGCCGTGCCAGCCCTCCTGCAGAAGGAACTTCACCGCGGCCACCGCGTCGGGGGAGCGGGCAGCGATCTCGGCGGCGAGGGCCCGGGCGTCCTCGAGCGGCGTCCCCGTCACGCGGGTCACGAGCCCGCGGGCTGCGGCCTCGGCGCCGGAAAGGATCCGCCCGGTCATGGCGAGTTCCTTCGCCGTGTCGATGCCGACCAGTTCCCGCAGCAGTGCTGCTCCGCCCATGTCCGGGACGAGCCCCCACTTCACCTCCAGAACCGACAGCCGGGCATCCGGCGTGGCCAGCCGGATATCGGCCCCGAGGGCCAGCTGAAGGCCCGCACCGAGGCAGTTGCCGTGGATGACGGCGATCACCGGCACGGGCAGCTCCCGCCAGGCAAGGCTCCACTGCTGGAAGCGGTTGCGCCCCGGTGCGAAGAGGGACGCGAGGGCGGCGGCGGCGGCAGCTGGCCGGGCCAGCACCGACCGCACGTCAAGGCCGGCGCAGAAGGACGGCCCGTCACCCCGCAGGATGACTGCCCGGATCCCGGGCTGGCGACCGAGGTCCCGGGCCGCGCGCCGGACGGCATCCAGCATGCGGAAATCCATGCCGTTGTGCTGTTCGGGGCGGGCGAGGCAGACGTGCGCAAGAGCCCCGTCCAGCTCGACGCGGACCCGGGGGTTCACCGGAGGCTTCCGCCGGGTGGCACGGCCAGGTCCCCCGCCGCGTGCCGTTCCGGCACGCCCCCCGACTCCACGCTCCGGTTCACCCGCCGGCCACGCTGCACCGCCGGCCGCGCCGCGATCGCGTCGTACCACCGCTTGACGTGCCGGTACTCCGCGCCGGAGAGGAACTCTCCGGCACCGTAGATCTCGCCCCGGGCGAGCGCCCCGTGCCACGGCCAGACGGCCATGTCCGCGATGCTGTATTGATCGCCCGCCAGGTAAGCGCTGTCGGCAAGCCGCCGGTCGAGCACGTCAAGCTGGCGCTTGGCCTCCATGGCAAACCGGTTGATGGCGTACTCGATCTTCTCCGGCGCGTAGGCATAGAAGTGCCCGAAGCCACCGCCCACGTAGGGCGCACTCCCGACCTGCCAGAACAGCCAGCTGAGGCATTCGGTGCGGGCAGCGGATTCCGGCGGGAGGAAGGCACCGAACCTCTCCGCCAGGTAGAGCAGGATCGAGCCGGACTCGAAGACCCGGGTGGGCGGATCCGTGGAGTGATCCATGAGGGCCGGGATCTTGGAGTTGGGGTTGACGGCCACGAAGCCCGACCCGAACTGGTCACCCGCGCCGATGTTGACGAACCAGGCGTCGTACTCCGCGCCGGCGTGGCCGGCCGCGAGCAATTCCTCGAGCAGAACGGTGACCTTGATGCCATTGGGGGTGCCGAGCGAGTAGAGCTGCAGAGGATGGCGGCCGACGGGCAGCAGCTTGTCGTGGGTCGCCCCCGCAATGGGCCGGTTGATGCTGGCGAACTTTCCGCCGCTCGGGGCGGACCAGGTCCAGACCTTCGGCGGCACCCAACCGTCGCCGGCCATCAGAACCACTCCCGCCGCCGGCCGTGCTGCCGCTCGTCCTCGGCATCCCGGGCCTGCTGCTGCTCTTCCCGCCGGCGGACCCGCTCCATGGCCGTCGCGGCCTGGGCGGGCGACGAGGCCGGCCCGATGCGGCTCGTGCTGCCGCAACCGGCATCTTCTTCGACGCGCTTGTGCTCGAGGCACCAGAACCAGGGCATGGGACGAGGATACGGCTTTCAGGGCTCCACCGGTAGGAGCACGGTGCGCCGCAACCTGGTGGCGGCCAGCCGGTCGTTCGGCCCGGCGGCGATGGTATGGTAGGACGCTGCGAGGGGCGCCCGGATGCCCCGGCACGCGCCCCTGTCACCTGCCTGCAGGAACCATCCTGATGTCCACTGTCACCGCCCGCCTCGCCGTTCTGTTGGTTGCCGCGCTCCTCGGCCCCCTCGCCAGGGCCGCGACCGTGACGATCGTCCCCAGCACTGCCGCACCGGAGGTCGGCGACACGTTCACGCTGACGGTGACCGCCGACGTGGGCAACACCTTCGCGGCCACCATGGCCCTGTCCTTCGACGCATCCAAGGTGGCGTTCGTCAGTGGCGTCACCACGGGGGACTGGACGGTCTTCACGAAGAACAGCCCCACGACCGACAATCCGACCGTCTTCGACATCGAGGCACCGGCCGCGACGGCGGCGAACCCGGGCACCTACAGCGCCGCGATCCTCACCTTCCAGGCCATCGCTGGCGGGGCCGCCGGCATCGTGATCAACGACGACGGGGGATTTCTCACGGGCTGGTTCGACGCCGATACCGCCGAGTACATCCCCGTGACCTATACCCAGGCCACGGTGGGCGTTGTGGCCAACGGCCCGGCGATCAGCGTGACCGACAGCGTCTTCCCTGACAACGACCGGGAGCTCGATTTCGGACAGGTGACCGAAGGCACGACTTCCATCGCCCGGACGTTCACGATCACCAACACGGGCAACCTGGACCTCGAGGTCGGCCCGGTCGCAGATGCCGACGCCCTCGACCTGCCATTCACGCTGACAGGTGATTCCTGCAGCGGCAACACGGTGCCACCTGCCAGCAGCTGCACGCTGTCCGTGGACTTCTCGCCCGCCGCGACAGGCGACTTCACCGACACCTTCGACGTGCCGTCCAACGCCCCCGAGACCGTGGTTCTGTCCGTCCTCGGCACCGGCGTCGGGGCGCCGGCCCCGGACGTGGTAGTGACAGACTCCATCATCCCGGGCAGCGATCTCAGCCTGCCCTTCGGGAGCGTGGCAGTGGGCGCGTCTTCCACCGCTACCCTGACGGTCACCAACAGCGGCAATGCGGACCTCACGCTCGGCCAGGTGGCCACGGCCGAACCGCTCGGCGCGCCCTTCAGCGTCGTGACGGACACCTGCTCGGGCCAGACCATCGCCCCCCTGGGTACCTGCACGGTGGAAGTGCGCTTCGAGCCCACGGCCGTGGGCGCCGTCGCGGACAACCTGGACATCCCGTCCGACGACCCGGACCAGCCCTCGTTGATCATCGCGGCCAGCGGCACGGGCGCCGCGGTGCCGGTGCCGGACATCGTGGTCACGGACGACGTGGATCCCGCAGGGGACCTGGAAGTACCGTTCGGGGACGTGCCCGCGGGCACGCCGGCCACCCGGGCGGTGACGGTAACCAATGCCGGGACCGGGGATCTCATCATCCTGACGGTGGCGGGGTCCAACCCCCTTGCAGCGCCATTCAGCCTGTCCACCGACACGTGTTCCGGCCGCACCCTTCCACCGGCGGGCACCTGCTCCCTCGCGATCCGGTTCGTCCCCGGGGCGCCGCGGGGCTTCAACGACAGCCTCAACATCCCGTCCAACGACCCTGACGAGACCACGGTCATCGTCACGGTGAATGGCACTGGTACCGTTCCTGCCGGCAGTGGCGGCAGTTCGGCGGTGGACACCAGCCTCGTGCTGCTCCTGGCCGCGCTGGCCTCCAGGGGCCGGCGGCGACAAGGTCGCGCCTGAAGGCGCGCCTACGGGCGCTACTGCAGCCGCTGGCCGTGCTCGCGGGTGGCGTGAAAGCCGATGGTGGGCCAGCGCTCGAGCGTGAGCTTCAGGTTGTACTTGTTGCTGGCGAGGAAGACCGGGTTGCCGTCCACGTCCTTCGCGAGGGACATGGCCTCGTCCTTCTCGAATTTCTTCCGGGTTGCCTCGTCCGGGTAGGTGAGCCAGCGGGCGGTAAAGATGTCCACGTTGTCGTAGACCGCGTCCACGTTGTACTCGGCCGACAGGCGGTGGGCGACGATCTCGAACTGCAGCCGACCGACGGCCCCGAGGAGGATCTGGGCCCCCTGCCGGGCGGTGAGCACCTGGATGGCGCCCTCCTCGCCCAGTTCCTGAAGACCCTTTTGCAACTGCTTGCTTTTCATGGGGTCCCGAGGCCGGGCTGCCCGGAACAGCTCCGGGGCGAAGTACGGGATTCCCTTGTAGCCCAGGGCCTCTCCCTCGGACAGCGTGTCCCCGATCTGCAGCTGGCCATGGTTGTGGATGCCGATGATGTCGCCGGCGACGGCGCCGACGCTGGTGACCCGCTCGTTGGCCATGAACGTCAGCGCGTTGGCGAGCTTCATGTCACGTCCACTGCGCAGGTGGCGGGCCTTCATGCCCGGCACGTAGCGTCCCGAGCAGATGCGGAAGAAGGCGATCCGGTCCCGGTGCTTGGGATCCATGTTCGCCTGGATCTTGAAGACGAAGCCACTGAAGGCGGATTCGGTCGGTGACACCTGGCGGCCGCCACCGTCCCGGGGCTGGGGAGGCGGCGCCCAGTCCACGAGGGCCTGCAGCACCTCCTGCACGCCGAAGTTGTTGATGCCCGAGCCGAAGAATACCGGCGACTGCTGGCCGGCAAGGAACTGCCGCGGGTCGAACGGCGCGCTCGCGTCCCGGAGCAGGGCAACGTCGGCGCGCAGGCTCGGTACCTCATCCGGGAACAGCCCGGTGAGCTTCGGATTGTCGATGCCGTGGATCTCCTCCACGGCGGTGCGTTTCTCCTCGCCCGGCGTGAAGCGCAGCAGCCGGTCCTCGAGCAGGTGGTAGACACCGCGAAAGGACTTGCCCATGCCGATGGGCCAGCTGATGGGGGCGCACTCGATCGTCAGGGCGCCCTCGATCTCCTCCAGCAGCGAGAGGGGCGACCGCACCTCCCGGTCCATCTTGTTCACGAAGGTGATGATCGGCGTGTTCCGGAGCCGGCAGACCTCGAGCAGCTTCAGGGTCTGGGCCTCCACGCCCTTGGCCGCGTCGATCACCATCACCGCCGCGTCCACCGCCGTGAGTACCCGGTAGGTGTCCTCCGAGAAATCCTCGTGGCCAGGCGTGTCCAGCAGGTTGATCGTGTGGCCCGCATACTCGAACTGCATGACGGAGCTCGTCACCGAGATGCCCCGCTGCTTTTCCACCTCCATCCAGTCGGACGTGGCGTGGCGGGAGCTGCGCCGGGCCTTCACCGTGCCGGCCAGCTGGATGGCGCCGCCAAAGAGCAGCAGCTTCTCGGTGAGGGTGGGCTTGCCCGCGTCC
>CALGMY010000025.1 GCA_937958785.1 uncultured Gammaproteobacteria bacterium
CAGCACTGCGGTTAGCGCCGCGATGAGGATCATGTTGGCGTACTCGGCCAGGAAGAACACCGCGAAGGCGACCCCCGAGTACTCCACGTGGAAACCGGCGACGATCTCGGACTCGCCCTCTGCCACGTCGAACGGCGCCCTGTTCGTCTCCGCGACGCCGGACACGAAGTAGATGACGAACAGCGGGAACAGGGGCAGCCAGAACCAGGACAGCGGCCCGCCGCTCTGCGCCTCCACCAGCTTGCCAAGGTTCAGGCTGCCGCCGGCCATCAGGACACCCACGAGGGCGAACCCCATGGCGATCTCGTAGGCCACGATCTGGGCTGCCGACCGCATGGCGCCGAGTAGCGCGTACTTGGAATTGGAGGCCCAGCCCGCAAGGATCACGCCGTAAACGCTGAGTGACGTCAGGGCGAGCACGTAGAGGAGCCCGGCATCGATCTCCGCGATCGCAAAGCCCGGGAAGAGCGGGATCACCGCCCAGGTCGCGAGCGCCGGAACGATCGACAGGAGTGGCGCCACCACGAACAGGAAGCGGTTGGCGCTGGACGGCACCACCACCTCCTTCAGCAGCAGCTTGATCACGTCGGCGAAGGGCTGGAACCAGCCCCGGGGCCCGACCCGGTTGGGGCCGATCCGGTTTTGCATGTAGCCGATGATCTTGCGCTCGAGGTACGTGAGGAACGCAACGCACAGGATGATGACCACGGTCACGGCGAGGATCTGGCCCAGCAGGACGAGCAGCGTCCGGACCAGATCGGGCAGTGACAGCCAGAGCGGCTCGATGACTGTCATGACGCTACCCACGGGCGGCCCTCGTCGCCTGCAGGGCCGCGGCACGCCGCAGGACGCTGTCGGTGCCGTACATCGGCACGGCTAGGTCGGCGACCGTGACGGCCGGGGCCGGTGCAGCGGGTGGGATTGCCGTCACGGGTACGGTGTTGTCCGCCTGCACGGTGCCGGCGATGGCCCGGATGGAGGCCAGCACCTCCTCTGCGCTCGCGTAGTCGCAGTCCGGGACCTTCAGCAGGTTGCCGAGCACCCGGAGCACCTTCCACCCCGGGCGGCTCGCGGCCACCGGAGTCGCGACGCCGTTGAATCCCTGCCATCGTCCTTCGCAGTTGACGAAGGTGCCGGCAGTCTCGGCGAAGGTCCCGATGGGCAGGACCACGTCGGCGTGGGCCTCGAGCGCGGCGCCGAGGTGGGGCACCAGCGCCAGCACGAAGCCTGCATTGGCCAGCGTGGCGAGGGCCCGCGCCCCGTCGGCACAGTCATGCTCGGGTTCGACGTTGAGCAACAGGAGGGCCGCGGGCGGCTGCTCCTGCATTTCCACCACGTGGCGGCCGGCCCGCGGCACTGGGGTGCCGCCCGGGCCCCGGTGGGGCAGCACGCCGGCCAGCGCGAGCCCTGCGGAATTGCCCCCTTCGGAGAGGTAACCCAGACGGGCCGGGAGCTGGCGGGCCAGGTCGCCGGCCGCCTGGCGCAGGTCAGCGAAGCGCGGGTGGCGCCCGGCAACCTGGCCGAGCAGGACCACGGGCGACCGGGCGGCCCGGAACCGGGTGAGGATCGCCGCCGCCTCCGGGTCCGGGTTATCCACCAGCAGGCGGCGGAGCCCCGCCACCAGGTCGAGGCCGGACTCGAGGTAGCCCGCGACCGGGTGCAGGTACTCGAGCCGCGCCGGATTGACGAAGGCCACCGCGGCCCCCCGGAGGGCCGCCTTGCGCACCCGGTGGGCCAGCAATGGGGCCTCCCGCCGGAGGTCGGAGCCGACGACCAGGATGGCGTCGGCCTGCTCCAGTTCCGCCAGTGACATGCCGAGCCAGGGGAATACCGGGTCCCGGTCCTGGAGGCGAAAATCCCGGCGACGCAGCCGGTGATCCAGTTGGTCGGAGCCCAGGTGACGGACCAGCTTCTGGAGCAGGAAGCCCTCCTCCACCGTCGAGACCGGGCCCGCCCACGCGCCGACGTCTCTGCCCGCCGCCGCGAGTCCGGCCGCCGCGGCTTCCAGGGCGAGCTCCCAGCTCACGGGCCGCAGCACGCCGTCGGTGCGCACCAGTGGCTGCCCGACCCGGTCTGCATAGATGCCCTCGTAGCTGAACCGGTCCCGGTCCGCGAGCCAGGCCTCGTTCACGGCCTCATTGGCCCGGGGTACAACCCGCTTGACCTTGCCGAGCAGCACGTGCGCAGAGAGGTTGGCACCGACGCAGTCATGGGGCGAGACGGTGGGCAGGGCCTGCATCTCCCACGCGCGGGCACTGAACCGGTAGGGCTTGCTGTTCAGTGCCCCGACGGGGCACAGGTCGATGATGTTGCCCGAGAGCTCGTGATCGACGCTCTTCTCGACGAACGTACTGATCTGCATGCGCTCGCCGCGGCCGATCGTGCCGAGCTCCTGGATGCCTGCGATTTCCTGCCCGAAGCGCACGCAGCGGGTGCAGTGGATGCACCGGGTCATGTCGGTGGAGACAAGGGGGCCGATATCCTTGTCGCGCACGACCCGCTTGCGCTCACTGAACCGCGAAATGTCGCGGCCAAAGCCCATGGCGAGGTCCTGGAGCTCGCACTCGCCGCCCTGGTCGCAGATCGGGCAGTCCAGCGGATGGTTGATCAGCAGGAACTCCATGGTGGCCCGCTGGGCGCCGATGGCCTTCGGTGATTTCGTCGCGACCTTCATGCCGTTGGTGACGGGGGTCGCGCAAGCCGGCAACGGCTTGGGCGCGTTGGCAACCTCCACGAGGCACATGCGGCAGTTGGCGGCTATGGACAGCTTCTCGTGGTAGCAGAACCGGGGAACGTAGATGCCGGCGCGGTCAGTCACGGCAATCAGCATCTCGCCGGGACGCGCGTCCAGCTCGACGCCGTTGACCTCGACCTTGATCGTGTTGTCGCTCATTGCTGCTCGCGTTCCCCGCAACCCCGCTGGCTGCGCTCAGGCCGCCTCGGGGCGGTTGTCCACGATCGAACGCCCGCCGTGCGCGATCATGAACTCGAATTCGGACATGAAATGCCGCAGGAAGCTCTGCACCGGCCAGGCAGCTGCATCACCCAGCGCACAGATGGTGTGACCCTCGATCCGGTTGGCGACATCGAGAAGCAGCTTGAGGTCCTCCTGCCGGCCCTTGCCGTCCAGGATCCGGGACAGCATCCGGTACAGCCAGCCGGTGCCTTCCCGGCAGGGCGTGCACTGGCCGCAGGACTCGGCGTGATAGAAGCGGGAAATCCTGCGCAGCACGCTGACCATGCAGGTGGTCTCATCCATGATCACGACGGCTCCCGTACCGAACGACGTGCCGATCTTCTTGAGGCCGTTGTAGTCCATGGTGGCGTCCATGATCAGGTCGCCGGGTACCACGGGCACGGACGAGCCGCCGGGGATCACCGCCTTCA
Source organism: uncultured Gammaproteobacteria bacterium (assembly GCA_937958785.1). Lineage (GTDB taxonomy): Bacteria > Pseudomonadota > Gammaproteobacteria > Steroidobacterales > SHZI01. The sequence goes on from CALGMY010000025.1 coordinate 3,388, forward strand.
GCCGCCGACCTTCGCGGACCCCGCCGGCCAGCGCCAGCAGGTCGCGGAAGGGAATGCCGAGCGGCAACTCGAAGTTGCCGGGGCGCTCGACGTGTCCGGAGACCGAGAAGAGCGCCGTTCCGCCCGAGCCTTCCGGTCCAAGGTCAGCGAACCATTTCGGTCCACGCCGGAGGATCGTTGGCACGGAGGCGAACGACTGGGTGTTGTTGATCGTGGTCGGCCGGCCGTAGAGACCGAAGGCTGCGGGAAACGGTGGCTTGAAGCGGGGCTTGCCCGGCTTGCCCTCCAGGGACTCGAGCAGGCCGGTCTCTTCGCCGCAGATGTAGGCGCCCGCGCCTACGAAAGCGTGCAGGTCGAAGTCGATGCCAGTGCCACGTATGTTCCGCCCCAGGAGTCCGGCAGCATAGGCCTCCTTCAGCGCGGCTTCGAAGACCGGCACGGGCTCGTCCATGAACTCGCCACGGATGTAGTTGTAGCCGACGGTCGCGCCCATCGCGAAGCCACCGATGGCCATGCCCTCGATCACGGAGTGCGGGTTGTAACGCAGGATCTCGCGGTCATGGCACGTACCGGGCTCGCTCTCGTCGGAATTGCAGACGACGTACTTCTGGCCCTGGGCATCCTTCGGCATGAAGCCCCACTTGACGCCGGTGGGGAAGCCAGCGCCTCCCCGGCCACGCAGGCCCGAGGCCTTGACGCCCTCGATCACCTGCTCACGGGTGAGCACCCCCGCCAGGATCTGCTCCCAGACCTCGTAGCCTCCCGTGGCCCGGTAGGTAGCGAGGCTCGCGGCATCCGCCCGCCCGAGCGTCTGAAAGCAGACCAGGTTCTGCTCGTCGGCGTAGCGCCGGGATTCAGTCATGGCCATGCACCCCGGCGTCATCGGCCGCGGCCACCTCGTCGAGGATCTGGTCGACGCGGGCCGGTGTGAGGTTCTCGTGGTACTTGTGGTCGACCATCATCATGGGGGCCCCGCAACAGGCGGCCAGGCACTCCTCCTCCTGCTTGAGGTAGAAGCGGCCATCCGGCGTGCTCTCACCGACCTTGATGCCGAGGCGACGCTCGACGTGAGCGAGGATCTTCTCGCCCCCGCAGAGCATGCAGGAGATATTGGTGCACACCGAGATGCTGTGCCGGCCCACCGGCTTCGTCTCGAACATCGAGTAGAACGACGCCACCTCGAACACCTGGATCGCCGGCAGGCCCAGGTAGGCTGCGACGCCCTCCATGAGCTCCCGGGTCAGGAACCCGTGGTTCTCGTGCTGGGCCGCGTGCAGGGCCGCGATCACCGCGGAGCGTTGCCGGCCGGCCGGGAATCGGGCGACCCAACGGTCGATTTCGGCCCTGAGGTGCGGGGAGAGCTCTGTGGGATTTGCTGCCATCAGCGGTCGATCTCGCCAAAGACGATGTCCTGGGTGCCGATCACGGCGACCACGTCGGCCAGCATGTGCCCCTCCACCATCTCGCCAATAGCGGACAGGTGGGCGAAGCCCGGGGCCCGCACCTTGAGCCGGTAAGGCTTGTTGGCCCCATCCGAGACCAGGTACACGCCGAATTCGCCCTTGGGGTGCTCGACGGCGGCATACGCCTCGCCCGCCGGCACGGCGTAGCCCTCGGTAAACAGCTTGAAATGGTGGATGAGGGACTCCATGTCGTCCTTCATTTCCTCCCGCCGGGGCGGCACGAACTTGTGGTCATCGACCATCACGGGCCCTGGATTCTTCCGCAGCCATTCGATGCACTGGCGGATGATGCGGTTGGACTGGCGCAGCTCTTCCATCCGGACGAGGTAGCGGTCGTAGCAGTCACCGTTCACGCCCACCGGGATATCGAAGTCCAGGTCTGCATAGACCTCGTAGGGCTGCTTCTTGCGCAGGTCCCAGGCGATCCCGGAGCCGCGCAG
>CALGMY010000026.1 GCA_937958785.1 uncultured Gammaproteobacteria bacterium
CGGAGGCGGCCGGGTCGAGCAGCAGCTGGAAGCCTGCCAGGGGGATGCCAAGTTGCGCACTGGCCTCGGCCAGCGTGGGAAAGAGCAGGCGCCGGGGCCAGGGGTCCTCCGGGGCCAGCGGGGTGGCCGCCAGGGCGATGCCCGGCCGGGGCAGCCAGTCGATCCGCCCGCGGATCTCCCGGGGCGCCCCGCTCACGCGGATGTCCGGCAGCACGGTCCGGTCGCCGCTGGCGGGTACCCAGCCCCGGTTCACGAGCACCGTGCCGCTGGCGGTGGCGAACGGCGTCAGTACCTCGTAGCCCGGCTGGCGTTCCCGGCTGATGTTGTCCAGCAGGATCTGGTGGTCCGGGTCGTAGCGGCCGGTCACCACGAGACTACGATAGCGGTCGGCCTCGCCGGCAGCCGCCAGCAGGATCCGCGAGGCGGGCCCGGCGTCCCCCGCCTGGAAGCGGTCCTGGAGCGACTGCTTCTCCGCGGCGCGCCCGAGCTGCCAGGTGCCTGCGGCAGAGCCTATGACCACCCCGGTGAGCGTCAGCGCCACGGCCCACCAGGGGCCCAGCCAGAGGCGGCTCACCCGGGCGTCCAGTATGATTTGCCCATGTTCAAGCTCCTCGTGCTCGTCCTGCTGGTAGCCATCCTGGGAAGTCTCTTCTCCGGCCTGTTCTTTCTCAACCGGGACCAGACCGGCTCGGGGCGCATGGCCCGGGCCCTGACCGTGCGCATCACGCTGTCGGTGCTGCTCTTCATCCTGCTGCTCGTCGGCTGGTGGACCGGGGCGATCCAGCCCCACGACGTCGTTCCTTCCAGGCCCTGAAAAAGCTTCGGGCGGCCCCTCGCGAGAAGGGCCGCCCGATTTCGGTGAGCGGGATGGCGTGGGATCGCGCCTGAAGGCGCTCCTACGGCGCTCCTGCGGGCATCAGAGCCAGTAGACGAAGATGAACAGCCCGAGCCAGACCACGTCGACGAAGTGCCAGTACCAGGCCACGCCCTCGAAGGCGAAATGCCGCGTCGGCGTGAAGTGACCCTTGAGGCACCGGAACCAGACGACTGCCAGCATGATCGCCCCGATCGTCACGTGCAGGCCGTGGAATCCAGTCAGCATGAAGAACGTGCTGCCGTAGATGCCGGCGGTGGACAGCTTCAGGTTCAGCTCGGAATAGGCGTGGGAGTACTCGTAGGCCTGGAACCCGAGGAAGATGATGCCGAGCAGGACCGTGAGGCCGAGGAACAGGTTGAGCATGCCCCGGTGGTTGGCCCGGAGGGCGTGGTGGGCGATGGTGATCGTCACGCCGCTGGTCAGCAGGATGGCCGTGTTCAGCGCCGGGATGCCCCAGGCGCCCATGATCTGGTAGTCACCGCCGATCTTCGCCGGACCGCTCGACGGCCAGGTGTTCTCGAAGCCCGGCCAAAGGAAGAGGTTGGTGACGGGGTCGCTGCCCTCACCGCCCAGCCAGGGCAGGGACAGCTGCCGGGCATAGAACAGGGCGCCGAAGAAGCAGGCAAAGAACATGACCTCGGAGAGGATGAACCACATCATGCCCATGCGGAACGACCGGTCCACCTGCCCGTTGTAGGTGCCGGCTTCGCTCTCGCCGATCACCTCGCCGAACCAGAGGAACATCATCGCGATGATGATCGCTGCACCCAGCAGTGCCACCGGGGTCCCCGAGCCGCCGTTCAGCAGCACCGAGACGCCCACGAACAGGGTGAAGAGCCCGGCCGAACCAAGCAGCGGCCAGCGGGTGCCATGGGGGACGTAGTACTTGTCCTGTGCGTGAGCCATTGGGATGTCTTCCTGGTGCGAAGCGGATCAGCTGGTGGAACCGGCGCCGACGTCGTGAACTAGCCTTGCCGTTGCCGGACGGTTGACGAAGAACGTGTAGGAAAGCGTGATGCGGTCGATATGCTCCGGTAGCGCCGGGTCGACCATGAACTGCACGCCCATGTCGCGGCCCTCGCCAGCGGCGAAGTCCTGCTGGGTGAAGCAGAAGCACTCGGTCTTGATGAAGTGTCGGGCGGCCTGGCCCGGCGCGACACTCGGCACCGCCGAGCCCACCAGAACGCCGTCGGTCAGGTTGCGGGCGAAGTAAGTCGTGTCGTAGAGCCTGCCAGGGTGCACCTGCATGGACGTGACGGTCGGCCTGAAGTCCCAGGGCGCCTGCTCGTTGCGCACGGCCACGAACTCGACCGTGATCAGCCGGTCGGTGGCGTCCCGCGTCTCGATCACCGTGGCGGCCTCGGCATTGGTGCGGCCGCCGATGCCGGTGATCCGGCACATCACTTCGTAGAGCGGCACCAGCAGGAAGCCGAAGGCGAACATGCCCATCGCCATCACCGCGAGGCGCAATACCAGGCTGCCGTGCGCCGGACGTGCCATGGTCAGTGCCGGAGCCCGGTGGCCACGATGAAGCCCACGTAGACCAGCAGCGCCACGATGCCGAGGCCGAGCGCCGCGCGCCGGGCCTGCCGGCGCTGGGCGGCGATCAGCTCAGGGTCGGTGTTCGCCCCGGCGGTCACTTGACGACCGGCGCCTCGTCGAAGGTGTGGTAGGGGGCCGGCGACGGCACGGTCCACTCCAGGCCTTCCGGGTTGTCCCAGACCTCGGCGGTGGCCGCCTTGCCGCCCCGGATGGCCTTGACCACGATCCAGACGAACAGCAGCTGGGAAACGCCGAAACCGAACGAACCGATGCTGGAGACCATGTTCCAGTCGGCGAACTGGGTGGCGTAGTCCGGGATGCGGCGAGGCATGCCGGCGAGGCCCAGGAAATGCTGGGGGAAGAAGGTCACGTTCACCGAGATGGCCGAGAGCCAGAAGTGAATCTTGCCGAGCGTCTCGTCATACATGTGCCCGGTCCACTTGGGCAGCCAGAAGTACGCACCCGCGATGGCGCCGAACAGGGCGCCCGGTACCAGCACGTAGTGGAAGTGCGCCACCACGAAGTAGGTGTCGTGGTACTGGAAGTC
>CALGMY010000027.1 GCA_937958785.1 uncultured Gammaproteobacteria bacterium
AACCTCTTCAATCCCTACTGCGTGGACCGCATCGCGCGCAACGACAAGTGGTTCGCCCCGAAGCTCACCTTCAGCTGGCTGGTGAACGACGAGCTGTCCACCTACGCCTCCTGGGCCAAGTCCGAGAAGCCGGGCGGCTTCTCGACCCTCGGCATCGGTTCCAGCGGCCTCAACCGGGAGTTGCTGGAGTTCGAGCCCGAGGAACTGCAGGTCTGGGAGATCGGCTTCAAGAAGACGGCGCTCGACGGCACCCTGCAGGTCAACACCTCGGCCTTCTACCAGGACTTCAACGAGAAGCAGACCCTGGTATCCGTCCTGAACAAGTCGGGGGACCGCCTGGTCAATGCCCTCGAGAACGTGGACGGCGCCGAGGTGCGCGGCGTGGAAGTCGACGCCACCTGGCAGCCCATCTCACCCTTCCTCGGCGGCAACTGGACCGTTTCCGGGTCCTACACCTGGCTGGATGCCGAGTACGTCAACGCCGTGGTGACCAACTCGTCCTTCACCTTCATCGCCGCGGCCGGCAACTGCACGCCGAAGGTGGTCACCGCGCCGGCCAACTCGGACGCCAACCCCTACAACGACGTGGCCCCGGCCGTGCTCTGCGACGTGAGCCTGGACGGCAAGAAGCTCGAGGACGCCCCTGCCGGCAAGTTCGTGAGCTCGATCGGCTACACCCTGCCCGTGTCCGAGGACATGGACTTCTACGTGGAGGGCGACTTCCTCTGGGTGGACAAGCGCTACATCGAGGCCACCAACGAGAACTGGGTGGAGGCCGACACCAACGTCGACCTGCGGATCGGCGTCAAGGGCGAGCGCTGGGACGTGCAGGGCTACATCCTGAACGTCATGGACGACGACACCATCGTCAACGTGCTGGGTGGCCCGAGCCTGTCCTGCTGCTTCATCCTGGGCAGCGGCATCGACCTGGCCGACAACGAACCGCCGGCCAACGACTACACCCTGGAACCCGGCAAGACCGTGACCGTCGAACTGCCCCAGTTCCGCGCGGCCTTCGCCCCGGACCCGCGGGTGATCGGCGTCCGGGCCCGCTACCGGTTCGGCGGGGAGTAGCAGCACCGTAGGAGCGCCTTGAGGATTTCCCGGGCTTCGCGCCTGAAGGCGCTCCTACGGCGTGTAGCCGAGGACGACCTTCAGCTCCACGAAGTCGGCGAGGCCGAACTCGCCCCACTCGCGGCCGTTGCCGGACTGCTTGAAGCCGCCGAAGGGCGCGTTCAGGGCCATGTCCGCGCCGTTGAGGTGCACCATGCCGGCCCGGATGCGTCCGGCCACCCGGCGGGCCACCGCGAGGTCGCTGGCCCAGACGTAGGCGGCGAGCCCGTAGGGCGTGTCGTTGGCGATGCGCACCGCGTCGGCCTCGGTGTCGTAGGGCAGGATCGCGAGCACCGGCCCGAAGACCTCCTCCCGGGCGATGGTCATGTCGTTGCGGACGCCGGCGAACACCGTCGGGCGCACGTAGTGGCCCCGGTCGAGGCCGGGCGGCCGGCCCTCGCCCCCAGTCACCAGCGTCGCCCCCTCCTCGATGCCCGCCCGGATGAGCCGCTGGATCTTGTCGAACTGCTGGCGGCTGACGACGGGCCCGAGCTTCGTGGCCGGATCCTTCGGGTCGCCCACCACCAGGCCTTCCGCCACCGTCCGGGCCAGCCCGGCGGCCCGGTCCATCAGCCGGGCGGGCACCAGCATCCGCGTCGGCGCATTGCAGGACTGGCCGCTGTTGCTGAAGCAGTCCGCCACGCCCCAGCGCACCGCTGACTCGAGGATCTGCTCGTCGAGGATGACCAGGGGGGACTTGCCGCCCAGTTCCTGGTGGACACGCTTCACGGTGTCGGCGCCGGCCTTGGCGACCGCGATGCCCGCCCGGGTGGACCCGGTGAAGGACACCATGTCGACCTCCGGGTGGGTGGCGAGGGCCTGGCCGACGCCCGGGCCGTCCCCGTGCACCAGGTTGAAGACGCCCGGCGGCACGCCGGCCTCGTGGATCACCTCGGCGAAGACCGTGGCGGAGAGCGGGGCGATCTCGCTGGGCTTCAGCACCATGGTGCAGCCGGCGGCCAGCGCGGGCGCGACCTTGCAGGTGATCTGGTTCATGGGCCAGTTCCAGGGCGTTATGAAGGCACACACCCCCACGGATTCCTGGATCAGCCGGAGGCCGTCCCGGTCCTCGGTGAAGCGGAAGGTGCCGAGTACCTCCCGGATGGTCTTCAGGTGGTCGAGGCCCAGCCGGGCCTGGGAGCGGCGGGCGAAGCCGAGCGGCGCCCCCATCTCGTCCGAGATGGCCCGGGCGATATCCTCCTGGCGGCGGGCATAGGCGGCGATCACCCGGTCGATGAGCGCGATCCGCTCGGCGACGGTGGTGGCCGAGAAACCGGTCCAGGCCCGCCGGGCAGCCATGACGGCCCGGTGCACGTCGGCGGCGGTGCCGAGGGAGATGGTGCCAATCCGCTCTCCGGTCGCCGGGTCCTCGACGGGCAGCCCGGGCTGGCCGGGCGCGATGGGATCAACCCACGCCCCGTCGATATAGAATTGTCGGTAGTCGTACATGTCCGGCCCCTGTCTCATGCACTCCCCGCCGATTATCCCCGGACCGCCGGGCCCTGTCCCGGCCAGCCGAACCTGAGCCGTTCCGGGCGGTCCGAATCCCCATGGAATCAGTCGCTCCCGCCAGCCCGCCTGCCGCGTCGCGGACCGCCGTGACGCCCGGACGCGCCGGCCAACCCGGCTCCGGGGACGTCATCGTCACCCGGGGACTGACCCGCAGCTTCCCCATGGGCGACACCGTGATCCGGGCACTCCAGGGGGTGGATGTGACGATTTGCCGCGGCGAATACGTGGCCATCATGGGCCCCTCCGGCTCGGGCAAGTCGACCCTCATGAACATCATCGGCTGCCTCGACCGGCCCGACGGCGGCGAGTACTGGCTGAATGGCACGCCCGTCGCCGCCCTC
>CALGMY010000028.1 GCA_937958785.1 uncultured Gammaproteobacteria bacterium
GCCCAGACCGGCACGGGCAAGACCGCCGCCTTCGCGCTGCCCATCCTTGCCCGCCTCGACCTCGGCAGGACTTCGCCCCAGGCACTGGTCCTCGCCCCGACGCGGGAGCTCGCCATCCAGGTCGCCGAGGCCTTCCAGCGCTATGCCCGCTACCTGCCCGGCTTCCATGTGCTGCCGATCTACGGTGGCCAGGCCTATGGACCCCAGCTGGGCGGCCTGCGGCGCGGCGCCCACGTCGTCGTCGGCACGCCCGGCCGCGTCGTGGACCACCTGAACCGGGGCTCCCTCGACCTCAGCGGGCTCACGACCCTCGTGCTCGACGAGGGCGACGAGATGCTGCGCATGGGCTTCATCGACGACGTCGAGCTCGTCCTGGACAAGGCGCCGGCAGGCCGGCAGGTGGTGCTGTTCTCCGCCACCATGCCGCCCGAGATCCGGCGGATCGCGCGCAAGCACCTGACAGACCCGGCGGAAGTGACCATCCGGGAGAAGACCTCCACCGTCGCCAATATCCGGCAGCGCTACTGGCTGGTGAGCGGGCTCCAGAAGCTGGATGCGCTCACCCGCATCCTGGAGGTCGAGACCTTCGACGGCATGATAATCTTCACGCGCACCAAGATCGCGACCGAGGAGATCGCCGAGCGCCTGGAGGCCCGGGGCTTCGCAGCCGCGGCGCTCAACGGCGACATGGCCCAGGCCCAGCGGGAACGCACGATCGCGCGACTGAAGGGTGGCGACCTCGACATCCTGGTGGCCACCGACGTGGCCGCCCGGGGCCTCGATGTCGAGCGCATCAGCCACGTGGTCAACTACGACATCCCCTACGACGTCGAGGCCTACATCCACCGCATCGGCCGCACCGGGCGCGCCGGGCGCAAGGGAGAAGCCATCCTGTTCGTGGCGTGGCGTGAGCAAGGCATGCTGCGGACCATCGAGCGGGCCACGAAGCAGGCCATCGAGCGCATGGAACTGCCGACCGCCGCCGCCGTGAACGACACCCGCATCGCCCGCTTCAAGGCCCGGATTGCCGGCGCACTGGAAGGCGCCGACCTGGCGGTGTTCCGCGACATCGTTACCCAGTATGCGCAGGAGAGCGGCGTGCCCATGGCCGACGTGGCCGCTGCCCTCGCGGGCCTCGCCCAGGGCGATGCGCCCCTGCTGGTCGCCGATCCCGTCCGGCCAGCCCGCACGGAACGCCCACGCCCGGAACGCCCACGCCCAGAACCGTCCCGGCCGTCGCAGGCAGATCCCTTCACGCGCGCCCGTCGCCCCGGGCGCCCGGCGGCCGAGCCCGGCCCGCCGAGGGAAGGCACGGCGCGCTACCGGATCGCCGTCGGCCACCTGCACAAGGTGAAGCCTGGCAACATCGTCGGCGCTATCGCCAACGAGGCAGGCCTCGACAGCAAGCGCATCGGCCGGGTGGACATCCGGGAAGATCACAGCATCGTGGAACTGCCGGCCGGACTCTCGCCCGCCGTGCTCGAGCACCTGAAGGGCGTATGGGTCGTCGGCCGGCAGCTGCGCCTCGTCGAGGACGGGCGCCCGTTCGATCCGCCACGAAAACCCGGTAAGCTCACGACGTCGCGGCCCGCCCGCGGCCCGAATCGCGCCACTCCAACCCGCAAGCCCAGAGGAAAGTCATGAATCCAGGATCCAAGCTCGCCGGTTCCGCGGCCGTGCTGCTGCTCGTGGCCGCCTGCCAGCCCGGCAGCAAGCCGCCGACCCCGGCCGAGACCAACGCCAACTTCGAGGCCTACGTCGAGGCCGTGGCCCGCAAGCCGGCAGCCGAGCTCAACCAGCAGGAGCTCGAGCAGGCCGTCAGCCAGTATGTCGACATGCAGGTGGCGGCCGAGGCGGCCACCAAAGGCGGCCTCGACAAGGACCCGGAAGTCAGCGAACAGCTCAGGCTGACCCGCGCCAACGTGCTCAGCGAGACGCTGCTCCGGCGCTACCTGGACGCGAATCCGGTGACTGACGCCGATATCCAGGCCGAGTATGACGCCCAGGTCGCGGCCGCGCCGGCCGAGTACAAGGCCCGGCACATCCTCGTGGACGACAAGTCCCTCGCCGAGGCCATCATCCAGAAGCTGAACGCGAAGGGCGACTTCTCGGCCCTGGCGAAGGAGTACTCGAAGGACTCCTCCGCTGCCAACGGCGGTGATCTCGGCTGGTTCAACCCCCAGATGATGGTCAAGGAGTTCTCCGACGCCGTGGTGGCCCTGGAGAAGGGCGCGTACACCGCGGCCCCGGTGCAGTCCCAGTTCGGCTGGCACGTGATCCAGCTGGACGACAAGCGCTCCGCCCAGCTGCCGGACCTCGCCCAGGTCAAGGACCGGGTGGTCCAGCTGGTCCAGCGCAAGCGGGTCTCCACCCACATGGAGGAACTGCGCAAGCAGTCCGCCCTGGAGCCGGAGAAGATCGCGGCCGCACTGATCGACTACGCCCGCCAGCCCAAGGCGGCAGAGCCCGAGGCTGCTGCGCCGGCCGGGTCCGATGCGGCACCAGCTACGGCACCGGCACCCGCTGCCGAGCCCGCGCCGCCGTCGAACTGACGAGGTTCCCGTAGGAGCGGCTTCAGCCGCGATTCATCCGGGTCGCGGCTGAAGCCGCTCCTACGGGTCCGGGCGCCCCAGCATCCGGCGCAGCACGTTGTCCCTCACCACGAAGTGGTGCCAGAGGGCGCCAAACACGTGCAGGCCGAGGACCAGCGCGCCGATGCGCCAGCAGGTCTCGTGGATCTCGGCGTAGAGCTCGTAAGGCGCGTGGGAGCCGTCCGCCTGGGGCACGAGGCGGGGCACTGCATCCCACCCGAAGAAGAAGATCGGGAACTCGCCCTCGTAGGCCGACAGCGCCGCCCAGCCGCTCAGCGGGAAGGCGATGAGCAGCCCGTACAGGAAGGCGTGGGTCAGCCGGGCCAGCCAGCGCTGGTAGGTCGCGAGCGCCGCGGGCAACGACGGCGTCGGGTTCACCGAGCGCCAGGCGAGGCGGAGCGTGACCAGGATGAGGATCAGGAAGCCGTTGGTGTGGTGCACCCGGGAGATGGCGAGCAGGCGCCCGAAATCGTTGCTCCCCGTGGCGACCAGCTCGTCATAGACCGCGTTCATCCAGAAGCCCAGGGGCACCTGGACCAGGATCATGGCCGCCACGAGCCAGTGGAGGTATCGGGAGACCCGGCCCCAGGCCAGCGTGGTATTCCGGAGCATCGAATGCCTGCCCGCAACAGCGGCTTCAGCCGCGATCCCCGACCGTCAGCCGGTCGATGAGTTCGACGAAGGCTTCCGGCGGCTGGGCGCCGGACACGGCGTATTGGCCGTTGAAGATGAAGAACGGCACGCCGGTCACCCCCACCTGGCGGGCCTCGCTGATCAGTGCCTGGACCCGGTCCTCGTCCCGGCCCGACCGGAGGGCGGCCTCGACTTCAGGCGGGGCCATGCCCACCTCGCCGGCGATCCGGGCGAGGACGGCCGGGTCGCCCAGGTCCTCGCCCCGGCTGTGGTGGGCGGCGAACAGGTGCTCGGCCAGGGCGTTCTGGTCCACGCCGGGTTGCTCCCCTGCCCAGTAAAGGAGCACGTGGGCGGCCAGCGTGTTGGGCGAACGGGCGCCCGGCGGGGTCTCGAAGTGCAGGCCCTCCCCGGCCGCGGTCTGGCGCATGCCGCTCATGATCGCCTCGGCCCGCTCCGGGCCGAAGATCGTGGCGTAGTGCGCCCGGCGGTCCTTGCCCTCCCGCGGCATGTCCGGGCTGAGCTGGAAGGGCAGCCACGCCACCGTGGCTGGCACGGCCGGGCGGGCGGCCAGCGCCCGCTCCAGGCGACGCTTCCCGACGTAGCACCAGGGACAGACGAGGTCGGAGACGACTTGAATCTGCAGGGGTTCAGGCATATTCCCGCAGTGTAGGAGCGGCTTCAGCCGCGAGGCAAATCCCGATCGCGCCGCGAGGCGCTCCTACCGCTTTCCCGAATGCCGCCGGGGACTTAAACTGTGCGGTCGTGGGGCGCCTGTCGCACCCCCGTTGACCGACCCCGAGACAGAACCTATGGACAACCACGAGCGGAGTGGCGGGCTGCCCCTGCCCTCGATAAAGCAGCGGCCGGCCGATGCCGGGGCGCCACGGCGGGCACCCGCGAAGCAGGGCCTCTACGACCCGGCCCAGGAGCACGACGCCTGTGGTGTCGGCTTCGTCGTGGACATCAAGGGCCGCAAGTCCCACCAGATCCTCGCCCAGGCGATCCAGGTGCTGCGTAACCTGGACCACCGGGGCGCCTGCGGCTGCGAGGTGAACACCGGCGACGGGGCTGGGGTGCTCCTCCAGATGCCCCACCGGTTCCTGCAGAAGGTCACGGAGAAGGACGGGATCGCCCTGCCCGCCGCTGGCGAATATGGCAGCGGCCTGCTCTTCCTGCCCCGCAACGCCAGCAAGCGCCGCAAGCTCGAGGAGAAGTTCGAGCAGATCGTCCAGTCCGAGGGCCAGGTCGTGCTCGGCTGGCGCACGGTGCCCACCAGCAACAAGTCCCTGGGCGAGACCGCCCGGGCCTCCGAGCCCTTCGTCCGCCAGGTCTTCATCGGCAAGGATCCCGCCGCCGCGAAGCCCCTCGACGAGATGGCGTTCGAGCGCACCCTTTACATCATCCGGAAGCGCGGCTACAGCGAGATCCGTACGTCCACGCTGGACGGCGCGGACTTCTGGTACGTCTGCAGCCTCTCCTGCAAGACCCTCGTCTACAAGGGCATGCTGCTCACCGAACAGCTCACGGCCTATTTCCCGGACCTGCTGGACCCGGACATGGAGACCGCGCTCGCGATGGTGCATTCACGCTTCAGCACCAACACCTTCCCGAGCTGGGACCGGTCGCACCCCTACCGCTACATCGCCCACAACGGCGAGATCAACACGCTCCGCGGCAACATCAACTGGATGCATGCCCGCGAGGCACTGTTCGAGTCCGAGTTGTTCGGCGAGGACATCGCCAAAATCCCGCCGATCGTCAATCCGAATGGCAGCGACTCGGCCATGTTCGACAACGTGCTCGAACTGCTCGTGCTTGCCGGCCGGTCCCTGCCCCACGCGATCATGATGATGATCCCGGAGCCCTGGTCGAACCACGCGAGCATGGACGACGACAAGCGGGCCTTCTACCAGTACCACTCCAGCCTGATGGAGCCCTGGGACGGGCCGGCTTCCATCGCCTTCACGGACGGGCGCAAGATCGGCGCGATCCTGGACCGCAACGGACTGCGGCCGTCACGCTATTACGTCACGAAGGACGACCTGGTGGTGATGGCCTCCGAGGCGGGCGTTCTCGACATCCCTCCAGAGCAGGTGCTGCGCAAGGGTCGGCTGCAGCCTGGTCGCATGTTCCTCGTCGACACCGAGGAAGGCCGCATCGTCGAGGACGACGAAATCAAGCGCCAGATCGCCAATGAGCGGCCTTACCGCCAGTGGCTGGCTGAGCACCTCGTCCACCTGGACAACCTGCCCGCCGCGCCCGAGGTCCCCGCGCCGGACCACGACACGCTGCTCCAGCGCCAGCTGGCCTTCGGCTACACCTACGAAGACCAGCGGATCATCCTGATGCCGATGGGCAAGGACGGTGTCGAGGCGGTCGGCTCCATGGGCAATGACACGCCGCTTGCCGCCCTGTCGAGCCGCCCGCGGCTGCTCTTCGACTATTTCAAGCAGCTCTTCGCCCAGGTGACCAACCCGCCCATCGATTGCATCCGGGAGGAACTGATCACGGCCGCCGAGGTCTGGCTCGGCTCCGAGGGCAACCTGCTGGAGCCCCAGCCCGCCGACTGCCGCCGCCTCGAACTGAAGAGCCCGATACTCACCAACGAGGAATTCGCCAAGGTGCGTCGCCTCGACATGCCGGGCCTCAAGGTGGGCGTGCTGCCGTGCCTGTTCCGGGCCGCCCGCGGCGAGAAGGGCCTGGTGGGTGCGCTCGAGGAACTCTGGGCCCAGGCCCGGCGACTGATCGAGACCGAGAACGTCAACGTACTCATCCTGAGCGACCGCGGCGTCAACCGGGAGTTCGCGCCGATCCCTTCCTTGCTGGCCATCTCGAGCCTGCATCACTACCTCATCCGGGAGGGCCTGCGCATGCGGGTCAGCCTGGTACTGGAAGCGGGTGACGCCCGGGAGGTACACCACTTCGCCCTGCTCATCGGCTATGGCGCCAGCGCCATCAACCCCTACCTCGCCTTCGAGACCCTCGACGGCATGATCGTCGACGGCCTGTTACCGAACGTCGACCACAAGACGGCCTGCAAGAACTTCGCCAAGGCGGCCACCAAGGGCGTCGTGAAGGTGATGTCGAAGATGGGCGTGTCGGCCGTGCAGAGCTACCACGGCGCGCAGCTGTTCGAGGCGGTGGGCCTGCGCCAGGACATCATCGACGAGCACTTCACCTGGACCGCATCCCGCGTCGGCGGCGTGGGCATGGAAGTGGTCGCACGCGAAGTCCTGTTGCGGCACCAGGCGGCGTTCCCCGACCGGCCGGTGGCGGCCCAGGCGCTGCCCCCGGGCGGCCAGTACCAGTGGCGCGCCAACGGCGAGTACCACCTGTTCAGTCCCGAGTCGATCCACCGTCTCCAGAAGGCGGTTCGCACGGGCAGCTACGCCACCTACAAGTCCTACGCAGGCCTGATCGACGACCAGGCCGGGCACCTGTGCACCCTCCGGGGCCTGCTGGAGTTCAAGCCCGGCAAGGCCATCCCGCTTGCCGAGGTGGAACCGGTCGAGAGCATCATGAAGCGCTTCAAGACCGGCGCCATGTCCTATGGCTCGATCAGCAAGGAAGCCCACGAGACGCTCGCCATTGCGATGAACCGCATCGGCGGCAAGAGCAATACCGGCGAGGGTGGCGAGGACCCGGAGCGCTTCCTGCCCCTTGCCAACGGGGACTCGCGCAACTCGGCCATCAAGCAGGTCGCATCAGGCCGCTTCGGAGTGACCAGCGAGTACCTGGTCAACGCGAAGGAACTGCAGATCAAGATGGCCCAGGGGGCCAAGCCCGGCGAGGGCGGGCAGCTGCCAGGCACCAAGGTGTACCCGTGGATCGCCAAGACCCGCCACACCACGGCCGGCGTGGGACTGATCTCGCCCCCGCCCCACCACGACATCTATTCGATCGAGGACCTGGCCGAACTGATCCACGACCTCAAGAACGCCAACCGTGACGCACGCATCAGCGTGAAGCTGGTCGCGGAGGTCGGCGTCGGCACGATCGCGGCCGGGGTCGCCAAGGCCCACGCCGACGTGGTGCTGATCAGCGGCTTCGACGGGGGCACTGGTGCCTCGCCCCAGACTTCCATTACCCACGCGGGCCTGCCCTGGGAGCTGGGACTTGCCGAGACCCACCAGACACTGGTGCTCAACAACCTTCGCAGCCGCATCACTGTCGAGACCGATGGCCAGCTGAAGACGGGGCGTGACGTGGCCATCGCGGCGTTACTCGGCGCCGAGGAATTCGGCTTCGCCACCGCACCGCTGGTGGCGGTCGGCTGCATCATGATGCGGGTCTGCCACCTGAACACCTGCCCTGCCGGTGTCGCCACGCAGGATCCGCGCCTGCGGGAGAAGTTCGCCGGCAAGCCGGAGCATGTGGTGAATTTCATGCGGTTCATCGCCGAGGACATGCGCGAGTACATGGCGCAGCTCGGCTTCCGCACCGTCGAGGAGATGGTTGGTCGCGTCGACCGGCTGGAGCCCCGCAAGGCCATCGACCACTGGAAGGCCAAGGGCTTCGACTTCAGCAACATCCTGTACCAGCCGGACGTGGGAGCCGAGGTGGGCCGCTTCCGCCAGATAGACCAGGACCACGGTCTCGACAAGTCGCTGGATGTGACGGCGCTGCTGAAGCTGTGCAAGCCCGCCATCGAACGGGGCGAGAAGGTGACGGGAGAAGTCGCCATCCGCAACGTCAACCGTGTGGTCGGCACCATCACGGGCAGCGAAGTCACCCGCAAGTGGGGCGCGCGCGGCCTGCCGGACGACACCATCCACCTGCGCTTCACCGGCTCGGCCGGGCAGAGCTTCGGGGCCTTCATGCCCCGGGGCATGACCTTCGAGCTCGAGGGTGACGCCAACGACTACTTCGGCAAGGGCCTGTCGGGCGGCAAGCTGATCGTGCGACCGTCCCCGAAGGCCACCTTCGTGCCCGAGGAGAACATCATCATCGGCAACGTGGCGCTCTATGGCGCCACGAGCGGCGAGGCCTTCATACGTGGCATGGCCGGCGAGCGATTCGCCGTCCGCAACAGCGGCGTCGACACGGTGGTCGAGGCAGTAGGTGACCACGGCTGCGAGTACATGACGGGCGGCCACGTGATCGTCCTCGGGCCGGCGGGTCGCAACTTCGGCGCCGGCATGTCCGGCGGCATCGCCTATGTGCTCGACGAGGCCGGCACGTTCGCTGCCACGGTCAACCGGCAGATGGTGGCCACCGAGGAACTCACCGAGGCCGTGGAGATCGGCCGCGTCCGGGCCCTCGTGGAGAAGCACCTGAAGTGGACCGGTAGCAGCCGGGCCCGCCAGGTCCTCGACAACTGGGACGCCAGCGTGCGCCGGTTCGTGAAGGTCATCCCGAAAGACTACAAGCGGATGCTCGCGTGCATCAGCCGGGCGCACGACCAGGGGCTCACCGGTGACGACGCCATCATGGTGGCATTCGAGGAGAACGCGCGGGACCTCGCCCGCGTGGGTGGCAATTGAAGAGCGTGAGCTGAGATGGGCAAGCCAACCGGATTCATCGAGTACCTGCGGGAGCTGCCCGTGGACCGGACCCCGCGGGAGCGGGTCCGTGACTGGAACGAATTCCATCACCACATGGACGAGAAGCGGCTGCGCCAGCAGGGCGCCCGCTGCATGGACTGTGGCGTGCCGTTCTGCCAGACCGGCAAGATGATCAGCGGGGCTGCCGCGGGCTGCCCCATCAACAACCTGATCCCGGAGTGGAATGACCTGGTCTATCGCGGCCTGTGGCAGGAGGCCTTGGTCCGCCTGCTGAAGACCAACAACTTCCCCGAGTTCACCGGGCGCGTGTGCCCGGCGCCCTGCGAGGGTTCCTGCGTCCTCGGCATCAACAGCCCTCCCGTCACGATCAAGAACATCGAGGTGGCGATCATCGACCGGGCCTTCGAGGAAGGCTGGCTGGTGGCTGAGCCGCCGAAGGTCCGCACGGGCAAGAAGGTGGTCATCATCGGTTCCGGGCCCGCTGGCCTCGCGGCCGCCGCCCAGCTGAACCGCGCCGGGCACCTCGTGACGGTGCTCGAGCGGGACGACCGGCCGGGCGGGCTGCTGATGTACGGGATTCCCAACATGAAGCTCGAGAAGCGGGCGGTGGTCGAACGCCGCCTCAAGCTGCTCGAGGACGAGGGCATCAAGTTCATCTGCAATGCCCACGTGGGCGAGAACGTCGAGGCCGAGCTGCTGCTGAAGGACTTCGACGCCACCGTGATCTGCACGGGCGCCACCCAGGCCCGGGACCTGAAGGCGGAGGGCCGGCAGCTCAAGGGCATCCATTTCGCCATGGATTACCTGACCGCCAGCACGAAGGCCTTGCTTGACGGCCAGCCCGACCAGGCAGCAATCCACGCCCGGGGCAGGGACGTCGTGGTCCTCGGCGGCGGCGACACCGGCACCGACTGCGTCGGCACCGCCATGAGGCAGGGCTGCCGCAGCCTCACGCAGCTTGAGATCATGCCCAAGCCGCCCCTCGAGCGTGCGGCGGACAATCCCTGGCCCGAGTGGCCCAAGGTCTACCGGCTCGACTACGGCCAGGAGGAGGCCGCCGCGAAGTTCGGCGCCGACCCCCGCGCCTACCTCACCACCGTGAAGAAGTTCGAGGGCGATGCGGCGGGCAACGTGGCCGCTGTCGTGACGGTGGAGATCAGCTGGGAGAAGAATGCAGCCGGCCAGCTGGTACCCGTCGAGAAGCCGGGCAGCGAGAAGGCCACGCCCGCCGGCCTGGTGCTGCTCGCCATGGGCTTCACGGGGCCGGAGGAAGGCGTGCTGAAGGACCTCGCCGTCGAGCGGGATGCGCGCAGCAACGTCAAGGCCGAGCACGAGAAGTACACCACCAATGTCAGGGGCGTGTTCGCCGCCGGCGACTGCCGCCGTGGCCAGAGCCTGATCGTCTGGGCCATCAACGAGGGCCGCGGCGTGGCCAGGGAAGTCGACCGCTTCCTGATGGGAAGCACCCAGCTGCCATGAGCAGGCAGGTCGCGAAGGTGGGAGCGGCTTCAACCGCCATCCTGACCATGCTCCTCGCCGGCTGCGCCACCCCACCTTCCACCCCCGCCGACGGCCTCATGACCGGCCAGTCGATCCCGGTCGCCGAGGCGCCCCGGGACAACACTGCCCTGGACCAGGAGATCACGGCATTCCTCGCACGTTACGCCGCTGCGTACAACCGGCAGGACTACGCCGCCCTGCTCGGCATGTGGGACCAGGAAGACGCCGACGCCTTCTACATGGCGGAGGAGATCGACCCGCCCCTGCACGGCTGGAAGAGCATCCGGGCGTACTTCGCCCGGCCCGGGGTGCTGGACGGCATCCGCAACGAGTACAGCAACGTCCGCGCCCACTACGTCGCGCCCGGGGTGGTGGTGGCAACCTACCGCCTGCGCTTCGACATCAAGGTGAAGGGCATGGCCCCCCTGTCGAGCTTCGACCGGGTCGTGGCGCTTTTCAGGCGCCGGAACGACGAGTGGAAGATGATCGCCTACGCGGAGGCGCCCCAGGCGCCCCTGACCATGATCCGGAAGGCCCTGAAGACCTCGAAGAGCCTCGACGATGCCCAGCAGAAGGAACTGCTGCGCCAGGTGAAGGGGCTGCTCGAGGACGCCGTGCCCGAAGACTTCGACGAGTGGCTCGGTCAGCAGCCTGCACCGGCCCGCTGAGCGCGCCTCGAGGCGCTGCGACGACCCATGGCACACCAGTATCCCTCCCCCGCCCGCGCCTGGTACCTGGTGGGCCTGCTGACGGTTGCATCCATTTTCTCCTTCGTTGACAAGTACATACCGGCCCTCCTCGTCGAGCCGCTCAAGCAGGACCTGCGCATCTCCGACACGGAGGTCGGACTGCTGCTCGGGCCCGCCTTTGCCGTGCTCTACGCGACCCTCGGACTGCCCCTCGGCTGGCTGGCGGACCGGCGCCGGCGCACGACGCTGGTGGCCGCCGGGGTGGCGCTGTGGTCGCTCGCCACGGCGGCGTCGGGACTCGCGAGGAACTTCGGCCACCTGCTGCTGGCGCGGGTCGGCGTCGGCATCGGCGACGCCGCGCTGGCGCCCTGCGCGCTGTCGCTGATCTCGGACAGTTTCCCCGCCGACCGGCGCGGCCGGCCGGTGGCCCTCTACATCACCGCCCAATCGGTCGGTGCGGGCATCGCGATGCTGGGCGGCGCCGCCGTGCTCGCCTGGGCCGCGTCCCAGCCGGAGATCAGCCTGCCAGTCCTGGGGACCCTGGCCCCCTGGCAATTCACTTTCCTCGCCGTGGGCCTGCCGGGGCTGCTGGTTGCGTTGCTGCTGGCGGCAGCCCGCGAACCGGCCAGGGACCCCGGTACTGCAGCCGGCGTCAGCATGGGACACACGCTCCGCTACCTGCGGGTCCACTGGCGCACCTATGCCAGCCTCACCGCCGTCGTGTGCGTGATGACCATCACCGCCTACAGCCAGAACTTCTACGCCGCGCTGTTCCAGCGGGACTTCGGCTGGGACGTGAGCCGCTACGCCACCTGGAGCGGACTCGCCCTGGTCATCCAGGGTCCTCTGGTGGTGAACCTCACCGGCGCCTGGTGCGACCGGCTCGCCGCCCGCGGCCGCCGGGATGGCCCGTTCTCGATCACGACCCTCGGCACGCTCCTGCTCGTTCCGACGGGCATCGCCGCGCCCCTGATGTCGTCCGGCGAACTGGCGTTCCTCGTCTGGCTCTGCAACCTGGTGGGACTGTCGATGGTCTCGGCGGCTGCCCCGGTAGCCCTCCTCGCGGTCACGCCCGGCGAAATGCGCGGGCAGGTTTCGGCCCTCTTCTACATGGTGATCATGCTGGCGGGCCTCGTGATTGGGCCACTGGCGGTGGGGGTACTGAACGACCAGTGGTTCGCCGGCGCACGGCTGGCCGCTGCCTGCTCGCTGGTACCGCTGCTGGTGGGCGTCCCCGGTGTGCTGCTGATGCCCTACGCCCGCCGGCAGTTCGGACTGGCGCTCAGCCAGCTCGCCGACGGAAATACCAGATGAGGACCATCGCGCCGGCGATGCCGAGCAGGAAATCCAGTCCGCCGGAAATGCCGAGCAGACGCCCCGCCAGGCCCCCGACCAGCGACCCACCCAGCCCGAAGAGGATCGTGCGCGGGTAGCTCATGGGGTCGGGCCCCGGGAGCAGCCAGCGGGCCAGGGCGCCGATGACGAGGCCAGCCACCGCAAGGTAGGCGACGAACAGCAGGATGCCGATGCCGGCCACGGTACCCCAGCCGATGCCTGCGCCATCCATGGTCAGAGCAGCTCCGCAATGTCCTGCAGCAGCCCCTTGTCGTCGGGTGGCGTCGCGGGCGGGTAGCGCTTCACGACCCGGCCGTTCCGGTCGATCAGGAACTTCTCAAAATTCCACTCGATGTCGCCGGGGAACTCACTGGTCAGCCACTGGTAGATGGGATGCCGGCCGGGACCGTTGACCTCGACCTTGCGGGTGAGCGGGAAGCGCACCCCGTAGTTCGCCTGGCAGAAATGGACGATCTCGGGCTCGGAGCCGGGCTCCTGCGCCCCGAACTGGTTGCACGGAAACCCGACGACCACGAGGCCCTCGCCCGACAGTTGCTCGTAGAGCTGCTCGAGCCCCTTGTACTGGGGAGTCAACCCGCACCGGCTGGCCACGTTCACGGCGAGCACGACCCGCCCGGCCAGCGCCGGCACCAGGTCACCCGTGCCATCGATGCGCTGGACCTCGAAGTCCTCGAGGGTGCTCACCGGGCCGCCCCCTGGCCGGTCGCGGTTCCGCGCGCCAGGGCCTCGGCCTGCTGTTCGGGCGTCAGCTTGTCGCCGCAGCAGTCACCGGCCTCGACGAGGTGGGCGGGAACGGCGGTGACGGGCTTGAGGTGCCGGAGCACGAAGCGCTCGACGGGCTGGCCCCCGAGGATGTGCTGCTCGACGAATTCCGGCACGTGCTCGGCCGTCAGGCCGTCGTACCAGACCCCGTCGGGATGCACGACGAACACGGGTCCCGTGATGCCGGGCTGGCGGCATTGCATGATGTTGATCTTCACCTGGGCGAGGAGCCGGCGCTTCGCCAGCTCCTGGCGCAGAGCCCCGCTGAGCGCCGCGTTGCCGTTGGCCTCACAGCCACAGAAGTCCTTGCCGTCCGTGCACAGGAAGATGTGGAAACGCAGCTTCGCGAGGACCCGCGGCGGCGACTCCTCCCAGGGCTGGGCGACACAGTGCTCGTGTTCGTTGGCCATCGTTCAATTGCCTCCCGTCGTGGCGGCCGGCGCAGGGCGTGCCGGCGGTGGCTGCACGCCCTTTCCATTGGGCGGGTTGACCCGACGATGGATCAGCTCCATCACCGGCTTGCCGCCGATGAGGTGCTGTTCGAGGATCTTCTGCGCGTCTGCCATCTCCCGGATCCGGTACCAGATGCCATCCGGGTACACCATGACCACACAACCATAGGCGTGCTGGGCAATGCAGGCATTGGGACTCACGACCACGTCGTCGACGCCGGCTGCCTGCAGGCGCTGCTGGAACATCTCGTAGATCCCGCCCCCCAGGGTGAGGCCGCAGTGCAGGCCCCGATGGCCGTCTGCATGATCCTCGGCGGGTGCATTCAGCAGGCGGGCCCGGTCCTCCGGGCTCATGGCGGCCACCTGGGCCGCCTTCTTGGCGATCGTCTTCGTCCAGTGATCGCCGTACTCGGTGGTGCAGACGAATACGTGACGCATGGCAATGGGCCTCGGGTCAAGGGGAAAGCCACAAGGGCCGGTGACCTGATCATAGTCGATCGGCGCTAGAATGCGGCTCCCATGAGCGAGCACGCCGGATTCTGCAGCGCCTGCGGCGCGCCCGTCACCACGGCCGTCCCCAACGGGGACAGCCGCCCCCGGTCGGTCTGCCCGGCCTGCGGCACCATCCACTATGTCAATCCCAAGCTGGTGGTCGGCACGGTGCCCGAGCATGCGGGCCGGATCCTGCTGTGCCGCCGCGCCATCGAGCCCCGCAAGGGCTACTGGACCGTCCCGGCGGGCTTCATGGAACTGGGCGAGACCCTGGGTGAAGCCGCCCTCCGGGAGACCTGGGAGGAAGCCCTGGCCCGGGTCGAGCTGGGCAGCCTCTTCTCGGTGGTGGACGTGGTCCATGCCGGGCAGGTGCACGTCTTCTTCCGGGCCCGGTTGCCGGAGCCGGAATTCGGGGCGGGGGAAGAAACACTGGAGACACGGCTGTTCGCGCCGGCGGAGATCCCCTGGGACGACCTGGCCTTCCCCAGCATCCGTATTGCCCTGGAGCAGTACCTGGAAGACGGGCGCTCCGGGAACACCGAGGTGCGACTCCAAACCGCACCTCGAGTGCGCTTCGAAAGGCCGCGAGCCTAGTCAGAAACGCCTGAAATCACTACAGTAGCGGCCCCGGCAGGAGCCTTTAGACCATGACTTTCGTCGTCACCGAGAAGTGCATCAAGTGCAAGTACATGGATTGCGTGGAAGTGTGTCCCGTGGACTGCTTTCACGAAGGTCCCAACATGCTGGTGATCGATCCGGACGAGTGCATCGACTGCACGCTGTGCGAGCCTGAGTGCCCGGTGGAAGCGATCTTTTCCGAGGACGAGGTACCTGCGAACCAGAAGGACTTCGTGAAGCTCAATGCCGAGCTGGCGCGGGGCTGGCCGGTGATCACCGAAGCAGGCACGCCCCCGGCCGATTCCGAGCAGTGGTCCAAGGTCCAGGACAAGCGCCACCTGCTCGAGCGGTAGGAGCCCGCAGGAGCGCCGACCGGCGCGATCCGGCGGCAGGGAATATCGATCGCGCCTGAAGGCGCTCCTACCCCCCCGATTTCCGTCAGTTCTTCGCCACCTTCGTTTCGGCGATGTACTTCGACAGTTCGGCCGGATCCAGGTAGCCGCCGATCAGCTCCCCGGACTCCAGCACGATGGCGGGCGTGCCCTGGATGCCGAAATCCCGGCCCACATTGAAGTGCTCGCCCACCGGGTTCGGCTCGCAGACCTTGTCGTTCAGCTTCTCGCCCGCCTTGGAGCGGGTCAGGGCGCTGCGCCGGTCCTTCGCGCAGGCCACCTGCTCCGCCTTGGTCCAGCTCTCGGAGCCCGGGCCGCTCCGCGGGAAGTACATGTAGCGCACCTTGATCCCGCGGGCGTTGTAGTCGGCGATCTGGTTGTGCAACTTGCGGCAGTAGCCGCAGTCGATGTCGGTGAAGACGGTGATCGTGCTCGTCGGCTTCGCCGGGGAAAACACCACCATGCCGGACTCGCTGACGCCGGCGAGAACATCCCGCCGCACGCTCTCCCGACGGCTCTCGGTGAGGTTCTGGTCGTTGCTGAGGTCGATGATCTCGCCCTGCACCAGATACCGGCCATCGGCGCTGACGTAGGCAATCTTGGAGCCGATCCGGACCTCCCACAGCCCGTCGACCGGGGCGGGGCTGATCTGCTCGGGCCGGATCTCCGGGAACTTGGCCGCGATGGCTGCCCGGGCATCCGCCTTCGTGACCGCGGGCGCGGGGGCCGGCTGGGCAACGGCGGCCAATGGCAGCAGGGCCAGCAGGAGGCTCGGAGCCAGGGAGTTCGGGCGATACGAAGACGACATGGGCAGCACCTTGGGTCAGCAGGCCGGGCGGTTGTACCGTTGGACCACCGGGCAGGACCCTAAGTTTCCTGCCCCGTCACGGGCGGCGCGGATGGTAGCACGCGCCCCTTGGCCGGCCGGTGACGGACTCAGCCCCGGGGGTGGTGCTGGGCGTGAAGTTCCTTGAGCCGCTCCCGGGCGACATGGGTATAGATCTGGGTGGTCGAGAGGTCGCTGTGACCGAGCAGCATCTGTACCACCCGCAGGTCCGCGCCATTGTTCAGGAGATGGGTCGCAAAGGCGTGGCGCAGGGTATGGGGGGACAGCTTGCCGTTGATGTCGGCCTTCTTGGCGTAGCGCTTGATGATGTGCCAGAACGCCTGGCGGGTCATGCGGTCGCCACGCCGGGTGGGAAACAGGTACTCGCTCTGGCGCTCCAGGAGGATCTCCACCCGGGGACCTGTCATGAACTCCCGCACCCAGCGCTGGGACTCCTCCCCGAGGGGAATGAGGCGCTCCCGGTCGCCCTTGCCCCGGATCCGGAGCACGCCCTGGTTCAGGTTGACCTGGTTCTGCTTCAGATTGATGAGCTCCGAGACCCGGAGGCCGGTGGCGTACAGGACTTCCAGCATGGCCCGGTCCCGGTAGCCCAGGGGATCGCTGATTTCGGGAGCCGCCAGCAGCGACTCGACCTCGACTTCCGTGAGAGACTTCGGCAGCGAACGGCCGATCTTCGGCATCTCGATCTTGACGGTCGGGTCTTCCTGGATCACGCCTTCGCGAAGCAGGAAGCGGTAGAAGCGCCGGAAGCTCGACAGCTGCCGGGCGGTCGAGCGGGGCTTGGCCCCCTCCTTCGCCCGGTTGGCGATGAAGGCAAGCAGGTCGGAACGGGTGGCGTACATGAGGCTCGTGTCGCGCTGGGCGAGCCAGCGCTGCAGGGCGAGCAGGTCCGCGCGATAGGCACCGAGCGTGTTGGTCGAGAGACCCCGCTCCATCCAGATGGCATCGAGAAACTTGTCGATGATTCCCTCGGAGCCGGTCGGGGTGGCGCTGCTCGTGACTCGGTTGACGGACGCAGGTGACATTACTACTTCAGTCCGGTGCCTTTGACGAGAGGCAGTATGGGTGCGGCAGCTTTTTGCCGGCGTGACCACACTCACAAATTATGATGAATTACATAAACTTACGATTTAACTAAAGCACCGGATGCAGGCCCGTTTCCGTCACCTGTGGCACCTGGCCTTCGGGATCTATGCCACCACCGTCTTCGTGGCCGTGGCCCTGCTGGCGCTGCTTCTGGCGGCCATCCTGCCGGGCCAGTCCCGGCGGCGACGGCTCGTGCGCCGCGCTGCGGCCAGCGTGTTTCGTCTCACGGGCACGTCCCTGCGAATCCGCGGATTGAGTCACATCCCGGCTGAACCGTGCATTATCGTGGCCAACCACGCGAGCTACCTGGACGGCCCCATCCTGACGGCCGCGCTACCACCCCGGTTCGGCTTCGTCATCAAGCGGGAGATGACCCGGGTACCCCTGGCCCACTACCTGCTGCGGCGCATCGGCTCGGAGTTCGTCGAGCGCCAGGACACCCACCGGAGCGCGTCCGATGCCCGGCGAATCCTGCAGAAGGCCCGGGCCCGGGAGAGCCTCGCCTTCTTCCCGGAAGGGACCTTCACCGCGGAGCCCGGCCTGCGGCGATTCCACAACGGCGCGTTCGCCGCGGCGGCCCGGGCGGAACTCCCGGTGGTACCGGTCGTCATCCGGGGAAGCCGGCACATCCTGCCGGCCTCCCGGGCGCTGCCCCGACCCGGGCGCCTCGAGGTGATCGTCAAGCCCGCCCTTTCCCCGGCGGGCGGCAGCACCCCGGCCCTCCTGGAGGCGGCCCGGCGGAGCATCCTGGCGGACCTGGACGAACCGGACCTCGCCGGTCGCTGACCGGCGGCCGGCGACCGGTCGACTTGGCGGGGGGCTTTTTGCGCCGCATAATCCGGCGCACTTTCCTGAGCCCCCGCCCCTGGAGCCCCTCTTGGCCACCAAATCCGTCGTCATCGTCGCCGCCCGCCGCACCCCCATCGGGGCCTTCCAGGGGGCCCTCGCGACCGTCCCGCCTCCCCGGCTGTTCGGCACCGCCGCCCGGGCCTGCCTGGAGGAGACCGGCATTCCCGCCGGGGACCTCGGCGAGGCCCTGGTGGGCTGCGTCCTGCAGGCGGGGGTGGGCCAGGCGCCAGCCCGGCAGGCCTGCCTGGCCGCCGGTCTTCCGGTCTCGGTACCCACCAACACGATCAACAAGGTGTGCGGGTCAGGCATGAAGGCCGTGCACCTGGGCAGCGACCTGATCCGGACCGGTCAGGCCAACCTGGTGCTGGCCGGCGGCATGGAGTCCATGAGTGGCGCGCCGTACCTGCTGCCCAAGGCACGGACCGGTTACCGCATGGGGCACCAGGAAGTCCTGGACCACATGTTCTACGACGGCCTGCAGAGCCCGTTCGACGGCCAGATGATGGGCAGTTTTGCCGAGGCGACGGCCCGGCGTTACGGGTTCACCCGGGCCGAGCAGGACGCGTTCGCCATCGAGTCCGTCGAGCGGGCCCTGGCCGCCCAGGCCGCCGGCCACTTCCAGGCCGAAGTCGCCCCCGTCACCATCATGGGCCGGTCCGGCGAGACGGTCGTCGCTGCCGACGAGGAGCCCGGCCGCTGCGACATCCAGCGGATCCCCGGGATGCGGCCCGCCTTCGCGAAGGACGGCACGGTGACCGCGGCCACCTCCTCCTCGATTTCCGACGGGGCCGCTGCCCTCATCCTCGCCAGCGAAAGCGAGGCCGCACGGCGGGGACTGAAGCCCCTTGCCCGCCTCGTTGCGCAGGCAACCCACGCCCAGGAACCCGAGTGGTTCACGACGGCCCCGGCACCGGCAGTGCAGAAGCTGCTGGCGGGCTGCGGCTGGCAGGTCGCCGACGTGGACCTCTACGAGATCAACGAAGCATTCGCCTGCGTGACCATGGCCGCCATGGCCGACCTCGGGATTCCCCGGAGCAAGGTCAACGTGCTGGGCGGCGCCTGTGCGCTCGGTCATCCCATCGGGGCCACCGGCGCCCGCCTGCTCGTGACCCTGGTGCACGCGCTCCGGCAGCGGGGTGGCCGGCGCGGCGTGGCCACCGCCTGCATCGGCGGCGGCGAGGCGATCGCGACCGCGATCGAGCTGCTGTAGGAGTGCCTTCAGGCGCGATCCCGCCAACCCCTATCGCGCCTGAAGGCGCTCCTACATGCCGGAGTAGTTGGGGCCACCGCCGCCCTCCGGCGTCACCCAGCGGATGTTCGCCGCCGGGTCCTTGATGTCGCAGGTCTTGCAGTGGACGCAGTTCTGGGCGTTGATCTGGAAGCGCGGCGTACCATCGTCGTCCCGCACGATCTCGTACACGCCCGCCGGGCAGTACCGCTGGGCCGGTTCGTCGAACAGCGGCAGGTTGCTGGCGACCGGCACCGCCGGGTCACGGAGCTTCAGGTGGCACGGCTGGTCTTCCTCGTGGTTGGTGCTGGAGAGGAAGACCGATGACAGGCGATCGAAGCTGATGCGCCCGTCCGGCCGCGGATAGCGGATGCGGGTTTCCGACGCTGCCCGGTGCAGTGCCAGGTGATCCGGCTGGCGATGGTGCAGGGTGAACGGCAGTCGGCCGCCGAAGACGTTCTGGTCGAGCCAGATGAAGGCCCCGCCGAGCAGCAGGCCGAACTTGTGCTGGGCAGGTCCGAAATTCCTGCCGGTCTCGAGCTCGCGCCAGACCCAGGAAGCCCGCACCGCGGCCTCGAACCCCTCCAGCACGGCCGGGGCCGCGGCGCCCTGCCCCAGGGCGGCGAACACGGCCTCGCCGGCCAGCATGCCGGTCTTCAGCGCCGTATGGGAGCCCTTGATCTTCGCGCCGTTGAGGAAGCCCGCGTCGCAACCCGCCAGCAATCCGCCCGGGAAAGCGAGCTTCGGCAGTGACTGCAGCCCGCCCTTGTTGACCGCGCGGGCGCCATAGCTGACCCGCTGCCCGCCCTCGATGACCGCACGGATGGCCGGGTGCTGCTTCCAGCGCTGGAACTCCTCGAAGGGATTCAGGTGAGGGTTGCGGTAATCGAGGGCGACGATGAGGCCGAGGTACACCTGGTTGCCCGCCGCGTGATAGAGGAAGCCGCCACCCTCGGTACCGGTGTCCAGCGGCCAGCCCAGCGTATGGACCACGTGGCCTTCCCGGTGCCGGGCCGGGTCGATGTTCCAGACCTCCTTGAGCCCCAGGCCGTAGTGCTGGGGGTCGCAGTCCTTCCGCAGCCCGTAGACCTCCATGAGCTCCTTGCCCAGGTGACCGCGGCAACCCTCCGCGAAGATGGTGTAGCGGGCGCGCAGCTCGTAGCCCGGCTGGAAGCCAGCCTTCTCCCGTCCCTCCCGGTCACGGCCCAGGTCGCCGGTGATGACGCCGGCCACGCGACCGTCCTCGTAAAGCACCGAGGCCGCGGCAAACCCGGGGAAGAGGTTGGCGCCGAGTGCCTCGGCCTGCTGCCCCAGCCACTGGCAAAGCCTGCCGAGGCTGATGATGTAGTTGCCATGATTGCGCATGGGCCGCGGTATCAGGAAGCCGGGGACCGCGAGGGCGGCATCCGGGTTGCGAAGCCAGAGGAATTCGTCGCCGGTGACAGCGGTAGACACCGGGGCACCACGCTCGCGCCAGTCGGGGAACAACTCCCCTAGCGCGGCAGGCTCGAAGACCGCCCCCGAGATGATGTGCGCGCCGATCTCCGCACCCTTCTCGACGACGCAGACGCTGACTTCGCGACCGGCGGCCGCGGCCAGCTGGAGCACGCGGCAGGCCGCGGCCAGGCCACAGGGGCCCGCGCCGACGATCACCACGTCGAATTCCATGCTCTCGCGCTCTGTCATCCGGCGCGCAGTCTACCGCGCGGGCGCGGGAAACCGGTAGATTGTGCGCCCGGAGCAGCGCCTTTCCCGGTCAACCCATGGACCTTCCCGCCCGCTACGAATCCGCGATACGCAACCTCGGGCTCTGCGAGGACGCTGCGCAGCGCCGCGCCGTCACGGTGCTGAACCGGGTCGGACAGGAGCTGGCCGTGCGGCGCGCCCCACGGCGCCCGGGCCTGCTCCGGCGGCTGATCCCCGCCGTCGCTCCGCCATTGCCAGTGCGGGGAGCCTACCTGTGGGGTGGCGTTGGCCGCGGCAAGACGCTGCTGATGGACCTGTTCTTCGATTCCCTGCCGTTCGACGACAAGCTCCGCTACCACTTCCACCGGATCATGAGCCGGGTTCACGCCCGCCTCGGCGCGCTGCGGGACACACCCGATCCGCTCCAGGTCGTCGCCGGCGAGTTCGCCGCCGAGGCACGGGTGATCTGCTTCGACGAGTTCTTCGTCGCCGACATCGCGGACGCCATGATCCTCGGCAGGTTCATCGAGTCACTGGCGGGCCACGGCGTAACGCTGGTCGCCACCTCCAATTCAGCGCCGGCTGACCTCTACCGTGGCGGGCTTCAGCGCCAACGCTTCCTGCCCGCCATCGACCTCCTCCAGCGGCACACGGAGGTCGTGCACGTGGATGGACTCATCGACTACCGCCTGCGGGTGCTCGAAGCCGCCGAGATCTGGCACGCCCCGCTCGACGCCGGTGCCGACCGCAACCTGGAGCGCTACTTCCGGGAGATCGCAACTGAGCGCGGATCGGACGACGTGACCCTCGATGTACTGGGTAGGCCGGTGCCGGCCCGGCGCGTGGCCGAGGGTATCGCCTGGTTCGACTTCGCGGCCCTCTGCGACGGCCCGCGGAGCCCGGAGGACTACATCCAGATCGCCCGGGATTTCCAGACGGTGATCGTGTCGGGGGTGCCGCGCCTCGACGAGACCCGGGAAAACGCCGCTCGCCGCTTCATCGCCCTGGTGGACGAATTCTACGACCGGCGGGTGAACCTGATCGTCTCGGCTGCGGAGCCGATCGGCCGCATCTACGCGGGCAGCCACCTCTGCCGCGAGTTCGAGCGGACCCGGAGCCGGCTCCTGGAGATGCAGTCGCTGGAGTACCTGGCGGCCGGCCACCTGCCGTAGGAGCGGCTTCAGCCGCGATTCCGATCGCGGCTGAAGCCGCTCCTACAGGGCACGACCCGGTAGAATGGCGGCTGCCAACCCTGGAGCGTTCGCAATGACAGGCAAACTGGTGCTCTGCCGCCATGGCCAGAGCACGTGGAATCTCGACAACCGGTTCACCGGCTGGACCGACGTGGACCTCACCGACCAGGGGCGCAACGAGGCCCGGGAGGCGGGCCGCCAGCTGAAGGCGCTGGGGTTCCGCTTCGACGTGGCCTATACGTCCGTGCTGAAGCGCGCCATCCGGACGCTCTGGCTGATCCTGGACGAGATGGATCTCATGTGGATCCCCGTGGAGCGCACCTGGCGCCTCAACGAACGGCACTACGGCGCCCTTCAGGGGCTCGACAAGGCCGAGACGGCGGCCCGGCACGGCGAGGCCCAGGTGAAGATCTGGCGGCGGAGCTACGACATCCCGCCGCCGCCCCTCGAGCGGAACGACGACCGCCACCCGGCCAACGACCCGCGCTACAACCGCATCCCCGGCGTGCCCGGCACGGAGTCCCTGAAGGACACCCTCGCCCGCGTCCTTCCCTTCTGGCAGGACAGCGTCGCGCCCCGCCTGCTCCGGGGCGAGGACGTGCTGCTCGCCGCCCACGGCAACAGCCTCCGGGCCATCGTGAAGATGCTGGACGGCATGTCCGAGGCCGACATCCTGGAGTTCAACATCCCGACGGGGATCCCGCTGGTCTACACCTTCGGCCCGAACCTCTCCTCGCCGTCCCGCGAGTACGTCGGCGACCCGGAGGCCGTCCGCAAGGCCGCCGAGGCGGTGGCGAAGCAGGGGTCGGCGGGCAAGGCCAAATGATCTGGTCACTGGACGGCGTCGCCCCGGCACTCGGCCGCGGGGTGTTCGTGGCGCCAACTGCCACCGTCGTCGGCAACGTTTCGCTGGGCGACGAGGTCAGCGTCTGGTTCGGGGCCGTGCTTCGCGGCGATGTGGAACGCCTCACGATCGGCCGGGGCAGCAACATCCAGGACAACTCGGTGTGCCATTCCGACCCTGGCTCGCCGCTGGTCGTCGGCGACAATGTCACCGTGGGCCACGCCGTCATCCTGCACGGCTGCCGGGTCGGTGACGGCAGCCTCATCGGCATGGGCTCCACCATCCTCAATGACGCGAAGATCGGGAAGAACTGCCTCGTGGGCGCCAACGCGCTGGTGACCGAGGGCAAGGAGTTCCCGGACGGGATGCTGATCGTGGGTTCACCCGCCCGGGCGATCCGCGCCCTTACCCCGGAGGAACTGGCCCGGATGGCGCAGAGCCCGGGACGGTACGTGGAGCGGGGCCGGCAGTACCTGGCGGGGCTGAAGCCGGCTACTGCAACCGGCCCAGGCTAGGCGCGGTCACCCCAGCTGGAGCGAGCTCGCGTCGCTGATCCCGTCCGCGCCAACGTCAGCCCGGAATGCCCCGGTGCCGCGCTCACGGGCGATACGCTCGGCCAGGAATACCTTGAGGAGGGACTGGTAGGGGACGTCCCGCTGGTTCGCCAGCGCCTTCAGTTCATCGAGCATGCTTTCCGGCAGGCGCAGGGAAATCGTGCGCGTGGAGGCCCGCAGGTTCGGAAAGCGGGTCCACCGGGCGTTCTTCCAGTCGACGAAATCGACTGAATCGTGTCGCTGCCAGAACCCGCTTTCCGCGGCCTCGTTAGCGTGCCTGGGGCGGCGCTTGCCGGGCTTCTTCATAGGTCTGCCTTTCGCGGCGACTCATGTCGCGCAGAGAATAGGGAGAATAGGCGATTCAAAGCCCCCGCCGGACCGGTGCCGGCCAACGTCACTGACCGCCTGAGCTCACCCTACCCCAGCCCGCCCAAGGGTGGACCCCGCACCGCCGGCCGCTGGCCCGGCAGCGCCGCCCGCCGTTCCAGGTGGTCAAGGATCCGGGCGATCACCAGCGGGTCCTCGATGCTCGCGATGACCCGCACCTGGCCCCCGCAGCCTTCACACGTTGCCAGGTCGAGCCTGAACACTCGTTTCAGCCGCTGCGCCCAGCGCATGGCCCGGTGCCGCTCGGCCGGCGTCCGGATGCCGGTCACTGACCCGCGGCTCCCCCGCCCCGCCGGCGTGATCAGCGCCCGCCACCGGCTGTGGGGCGCGAACACCCCGTGGTACCGGGTCAGGTGCACCCGCGGCGTCGGCACCAGCGCTGCCAGCCGGGCGATGAAGTCCAGCGGCTCGAACACCACGTGGGTGGCGCCGTCGCGATAGGGCGTCTTGAGCGCATAACGAACCCGGCCCTGGGGCGTGAGCGCGAGCCGGCCCTCCGCCAGCGCCGGGCGGGTGATGTAGCGGCACAGCCGTTCCAGCGTCTTCCGGTCATCCCCCCGGACCGCCACCCCGGCGTGCAGGGAGAAGCCCGCGTGACTCGCCAAGTAGGGTTTGTTGCGGGGCCCAGTGGCCGGCACCGTCTGCAGCGTGAAGGCCTTGCGGCCCTCCTGGGCACCCAGCGCGATCCGGTAGGTGATCGAGTGGCCCTGCAGGTGCTCGAGGGCGGCGTCGTCGCCGGGGGCCCGGTCCAGGTGGCTCGATTCCAGGTCCCGCACCAGCAGGCCCCGGCGCTCCAGGTGGCGGCCGACACGGGCGGTGATCTGCTCAAGGAGCGTGTCGAGCTCGGCGGCGGTCGGCGGCGGCACGCGCCGGAAGCGCGGCCGGCCCTGCCCCAGGGCGTAGGCCCCGTCCAGGCACAGAATGTGGAAGTGGATGTTCAGGTTCAGTGCGCTGCCGAAGCGCTGGATCAGCGTCACCGCGCCGGCCTGGCCCGTGGCCCGGGTCAGGCCGGCCTTCTTCAGGAGATGCGCCGAGATCGCCCGCCAGACCAGGGCCAGCGCCTCGCCCATCGCGGCAGGTTCCGCGGCGAATAGGAAGCGCAGCGGGAAGGGCACCGACAGCACCCACTGCCGGACCGGCTCCCGGGGGATAACTTCGTCCACCAGCAGCGCCGCGCTCTCCACCATGCGCCGGGCGCCACAGCTCGGGCAGAAGCCGCGGCGCTTGCAGCTGAAGGCCACCAGACGCTCCGCGTGGCAGGTGATGCAGCGGACCCGCAGGAAGCCGTGCTCCAGCCGGCCGCACTTCAGGTAGGCCTCGAACTCCTCCCGGACGAAAGCCGGCAGGTGCCGGTCCCGCACCGCCAGCGCCGCCAGGAAGTCCGGCCAGTGGCGCTCCACCAGCTGGTAGAGCAGCGTGTCTTCGGGACGGTGGCGGGCGTAGCGGGCGACGGGCAGGGCGGACCGGTCCATGCCCGCAGCGTGGGGAGTCCATGAGCCCGGGGGACAGCCGGGAATACGGGCAGAAGCGCGGGAATTGCGCGGCCGTGAAAGCCCTCACCGGCCTCTCTGTCGGCCGGCTAACCCTTCCGCACCCTCATCAGCCCTTCCTGGGCCAGGGTGGCGACGAGTCGTCCGTCGCGGCTGAACACGTGGCCACGTGCAAGGCCCCGGCCGCCCGCGGCTGCAGGGCTGTCCAGGGCGAACAGCAGCCACTCGTCCACGCGCACCGGCCGGTGGAACCACATGGCGTGGTCGAGGCTCGCCATCTGCAGGCCCTCCCTCGTCGCGTGCAGGCCGTGGGGCAGCGTGGCGGTGCCGATCAACTCATAGTCGGAGACGTAGGCGAGCAGCGCCTGATGCCGGAGGGCGTCGGCCGGCATGGGCTCGGTAGTCTTCATCCACAGCTGCTTGACGGGATCCCGCGTGTCGCGGAAGAGGAACTGCCGGGGGTTCACCGGCCGTACGTGGATCGGGCGCTCGAAGGCCAGCACCCGTTGCAGTCGCGGGGGAAGCTGGCCCGCAAACTCCCGGGCCAGGGACTCGATGTCCTGGAGCGCCTCTGGCGGCGGGACTTCCGGCATCGACACCTGGTGCTCGAGACCCGCCGCCTCGGCAACCTGGAACGAGGCGGTCATGTTGAAGATTTGCTCGCCATGCTGCCTGGCCACGACCCGCCGGTTGGAGAAGCTGCCCCCATCCCGCGTGCGCTCGACCTCGAAGAAGATCGGCGCGCGCACATCACCCGCCCTGAGGAAGTAGGCGTGCAGGGAGTGGATGTCGCGGCCCTCCACCGTGCGGCCCGCGGCCGCGAGGGCCTGTCCAAGCACCTGCCCGCCGAACACCTGGGGCGTGCCGATGTCCCGGCTCTCGCCGCGGAAGATGTCCTTCCCGGTGGGC
Source organism: uncultured Gammaproteobacteria bacterium (assembly GCA_937958785.1). Lineage (GTDB taxonomy): Bacteria > Pseudomonadota > Gammaproteobacteria > Steroidobacterales > SHZI01. Next base: position 26,063 of record CALGMY010000028.1, read on the forward strand.
TCGGGATCGAGAAGCGCGAGCAGGTCACGCAGGGACTGGGCCAT
>CALGMY010000029.1 GCA_937958785.1 uncultured Gammaproteobacteria bacterium
GGCAACCCGTCACCCGCCTAAGGAAAGACCGTGCGCCAGTCGTCCTTCATGCTGGTGACGACCCAGCCCCGCTTCGCGGCCTCGTCGAGGCCGCGCTCCAGCCGCCCGATGGCCGACTTGCGGTCGTAGGCGACTTCCCGCTCGCCGTCGTCATGGTGGACCAGCAGCCCGAGGCGCGGCCCGGGCCCGCTGGTGGTCCACTCCAGCATCTCGAAGTCGCCGTCCGAGTTGCCGAAGGCCAGCACGGGGCGGCGGCCGATGTGCTGCTGGATGCCCACCGGCTTGCCGGCCTTGTCGTCGATGAAATTCACCTTGGGTTCCCGGACAAGGGCCGGCTTGCCCGAGGCATTCTCGTACCGGGTCACGATGCTGCTGCCGACCACCTGCTCGGGCGGCACGCCGTAGACCTCTTCCGCGAAGGCGCGCAGGAACTCGATGCCGCCGCCACTGACGATGAAGGTCTTGTAGCCGTTGGCCCGCAGGTACTGCAGCAGTTCCAGCATGGGCTGGTAGACCATCGCCGTGTAGGCGCGGCCGGTCTGCGGGTGGCGCGCCGTGGCGAGCCACTGCCGGACCAGCGCATCGAATTCGCCAGTGGTCGTGCCCGCGTGGCTGGCCATGACCAGCTGGAGCAGGGCCTCCTCGCCGCCGGCGAAGAGGGTCTTCAGGTCACCCTCGAGGGCCGCCTTGAAGGGCTGGGTGGTCCGCCACTCCGGGTGTTCCGGGGCGAGGGCCCGGACCCGGTCCAGGGCGAAGGCGAGCTGGTAGTAATAGGGCTGCTCGCCCCAGAGCGTGCCGTCGTTGTCGAAGACGGCGATGCGCTGCGCCGGCGGCACGTAGCCGCGGCTGGTGGGGGTCGTCGTCGATTCCACGAAGCCCACGAGGGCCCGCTTCGCGGCGCCGTCGTTCCACGCCGGCAAGGGTTCGGCCAGGGCTACGCTGGTGGCGGCCAAGGCCACCACCAGCGCGAAGACGGGCAGCACGCGGGCCATCCGGGGCCTAGTTGCTGCCGCCGGCGGCGGACTTCAGCTGCTCCTCGATCTTGCTGAGGTTGAAGGAGCCCGGCGACTGGCTGGGCGGGTAGTCCTTCATCGACTGCAGGAACCGGGCCGCCAGCGCCTGGATCGGGACGACCACGAAGGGCCGCTCCAGGAACCAGTCGTTGTAGGTATTCGAGTTGTGCTGGGCCTTCTCGAACGGGTCCCGGCGCAGGTTGAAGAGCAGGGGCACCCGCAGCTCGGTGAACGGCTCCCGCCAGACGCCAAAGGCCTCGCCCCGGTTCTCGAGGAACACGACCTTCCAGTCGCTGTAGCGGGCCGCGACGACCTGGCCGTCGTCGTTCACGTACCAGAACTCGCTGCGGGGGCTCTTGTCGGCCTTGCCGGACAGGTAATCGAGCAGGTTGTAGCCGTCGATGTGGTTGCGGTACTTGCGGCCGTTGACCGTGGCGCCCTTCAGCAGGCGCTCCTTGACGTCCGTGTCGCCGGCCACCGCCGCGAAGGTGGGCAGCCAGTCCTCGTGGGACACGATTCCGTTCAGCGTGGTACCGGCGGGGAACCGCCCGGGCCAGCGGACGAAGGCCGGCACGCGGTAGGCCCCCTCCCAGTTCGAGTTCTTCTCGCTCCGGAACGGCGTGGTGCCCGCATCGGGCCAGGTGTTGTAGTGGGGCCCGTTGTCGGTGGAGTACATCACCAGCGTGTCGTTGGCGAGGCCCATCTCGTCGAGGAGCTTCAGGAACTTGCCGACGTGCATGTCGTGCTCGACCATGCCGTCCGAGTACTCGTCCTGGCCGGACTTGCCACGCAGTTCCGCCTTCACGTGGGTCCGGAAGTGCATGCGGGTGCCGTTCCACCACACGAACCAGGGCTTGCCGGCGGCCTGCTGCTCGCGGATGAAGGCGATGGCGCGGTCGGAGGTCTCGTCGTCGATGGTCTCCATCCGCTTCCTGGTGAGGAAGCCGGTGTTCTCGATGCGCTGGCCGCCCTTGCCATCGGCCCAGGAGTGGATCACGCCGCGGGGCCCGAACTGCTCCTTGAAGGTCTTGCCATTGGCCAGGACCATGTCGCCCGGGTAGTCCTCGTTCTCCGGCTCCTCCTCCGCGTTCAGGTGGTAGAGGTTGCCGAGGAACTCGTCGAAGCCGTGCATCGTGGGCAGGTGCTCGTCCCGGTCGCCCTGGTGGTTCTTGCCGAACTGGCCGGTGGCGTAGCCCTGGGCCTTCAGCACCGTCGCCATGGTGATGTCGGTCTTCTGCCAGCCTTCCTTCGCACCGGGCAGGCCGACCTTGGTCATGCCGCTGCGGACGGGCACCGAGCCGCCGATGAAGGCCGCGCGGCCGGCGGTGCAGCTCTGCTGGGCGTAGTAGTCGGTGAAGGCCACGCCCTCGGACGCGATGCGGTCGATGTTGGGAGTGCGGTAACCCATCATCCCCCGGTTGTTGTGGCTGATGTTCCAGGTGCCGATGTCGTCGCCCCAGATCACCAGGATGTTCGGCTTCTTTGCCGCGGCCTGCTGGGCCAGGGCGGGCATCGCCGCGGCGAACGCGGCGATCGCCAGCAGCAAGGAAACGGCGCCGCGGACAGGACGTATGAACGTGCTGCTCATGTGGATCTCCCCCTGAAGAGCCCACGAGTAGACGCGACGCGCGCGGATGCGTCCAGTGCATTTTCTGCATGTTACCCATACTATCGGCGCATGGATTTCAGCCTCCGTGCGCTCCGCCACGCCATCGCCCTGGCCCGCCACCGGCACTACGGGCGCGCCGCCGCCGCGCTCAACATCAGCCAGCCCGCTCTCTCCCGCAGCGTGGCTGCCCTCGAGGACGTCGTGGGTGTCCAGCTCTTCGAGCGCGGCCGGGGCGGCGTCAGGCCCACCGAGTTCGGCCAGCTGCTGGTGAGCCGGGGGGCGGCGCTGCTGGATGGCGCGGAGATGTGTATAAGAGACAGGCGCTGGGGCGGCTCACCACCGGCCGGCCGGGACTGCGCGTATCGCTGATGGCGGAGGACTGGTCCGTCGTGACGTCGGCCGTGCTGGCCGGGGCGCTGGACCTCGCCATCGTGGAGCTGAGCACCCTCTCCCGGGACAACCGGGTGGCGGTGGAGCCCAAGTTCAGCGGCGTGGTGTTCAAGATCCAGGCCAACATGGAC
>CALGMY010000030.1 GCA_937958785.1 uncultured Gammaproteobacteria bacterium
GGGAGCGAGATTGCCCTCCGCGCAGCTGTAGGTGGCGGCGCTCGCCAGACTGCCATTGCCCACGATGAGGCCCGTGGTGAGCGCCCGGTAGAGCGTTGAGGTGGGGCTGGTGTTGAACCGGACGTTGAAAGTGCCGGACGTCTGGGTGAGCAGGTTCGTGACGTCGTCGTAGGACCAGGTGGCCGTCGAGGAGCTGATGTTGCCGGCAATGCCAGTCGTGCCGCCGTTGCTGTAGTAGCCAAATGCAGTCAGCGTCGCCTCGTAGGTCGTTGCAACGGCCGGACCCGCCGCCAGCGCGGCGACGGAGGTGGCAAGCGCCACAGGCGTCTTGTTGTCCACGTTGTCCCCCACGGACCCGCCTTGTTGGAATGGCTCGTGGCGGCGGGCCACGCGAAGACGATACCCCGGTCCGCCACCCTGTGCCAGACCGCCGTGCAAACCGCCCGCGTCCCCGACTGGACAGAATCCGCCCCCGGTCCACAATACGGCCATGCTCCTGCCCGACCACGACTTCCTGAAGCCCCGCACCCTCGCCGAGGGCCTGGATGCGCTGCGGGACGCGCCCGCCGGCACCCGGCCCCTCGGCGGCGGCACCGACCTCGTCTTCAACATGCGCTGTCGGCTCGTCGCGCCGCCGGCGGTGGTGAGCCTGAAGGACCTGCCCGAGCTCCAGGGCGTGGCGGAATCCGCTGATGGCACCCTGCGGATCGGCGCCGGCAGCCGGCTCACCGACCTGGTCGCCGACCCCCGCATCACGGCCCGCTACCCGGCGCTCGCCGCCGCCTTCCGCGCCGTCGCCTCCCGCCACGTGCGCAACCTCGCGACCCTGGGCGGCAACCTCTGCCTCGACACCCGCTGCTGGTTCACCAACCAGACCAAGGAGTGGCGGGATGCGAAGGGGCCCTGCCTCAAGACCGGGGTGGATGCGTGCCATGCGATCCAGGGATCGTCCGTGTGCGTGGCGCTCAACAACGCCGACTCGCCGCCCGCGCTCATCGCACTCGGCGCGACGGTCACGCTCGCCAGCGCGGCGGGGGAGCGCACGCTGCCCCTCGCGGACTTCTACCGGGACGACGGCATCCGCCACACCGTGCTCGGTCCCGGCGAGATCCTCGTGTCGGTCACGGTGCCACCGGTGACGGACCGGCTCGTGTTCCGCAAGGAGACCGCCCGCCAGGGCATGGACTTCGCCTACGGCACCATCGCCGTGCGCGCCGACGGCCGGGGCGAGCGTGCGACGCGGCTCGTGATCGTGCTGGGCTCGCTCACCACCGCGCCCCGCCGGCTCGTCGCGGCGGAGGAGAAGCTCGCGGCCCTCGGCCTCGGCGAGGCCGGCCTCGCGGCGGCCGAGGCCACCGTGCGCGATGCCCTCGGCGCCCTCACCAACCTGTACTCGCCCGCCGCCTACAAGCGGGACCTCGCCCGCACCCTGCTCAGCAAGGCGGTCACGGAACTCCGGGAGCTTCCGGCATGAAGAAGGCGATCATCACCCTCACCGTGAACGGCGACGCCCGGGAGGTCGCCGTGAGCGCCCGCCACACGCTGCTCGACGTCCTGCGCGGGAAGCTCGGCTTCATGGGCACCAAGGAGGGCTGCACCACCGGCTCCTGCGGCGTCTGCACCGTGCTGAACGCCCGGGGCGAGGCCGTGCTTTCCTGCCTCACCCCCGCCCTCGAGTGGGACGGGCAGGCCATCACCACCATCGAGGGCCTGGAGAAGAACGGCGCGCTCGCCCCGATCCAGCAGGCCTTCATCGATTACCACGCCGTGCAGTGCGGCTTCTGCACGCCCGGCGTGATCCTCTCGGCCCAGGCCGTGCTCAACGCGACGCCGGTGCCGACGGAGGACGACATCAACGACGGCCTCGCCGGCGTCATCTGCCGCTGCACGGGCCACATCAAGGTGAAGGAGGCGGTCCGGGCCGTCGGGCGAGCCAACGCCGGCGACACCCCGGTCGTGGCCAAGCCGTGAGCACCGACGACCTCAGCGTCATCGGCCGGCGCCAGCCCCGCCTCGACGGCTTCGACAAGGTCTCGGGCCGCTCCGTCTTCACCGACGACATCGTGCTGCCCGGCCAGCTCCACGGGCGGATCCTCAGGAGCCCCCACGCCCGGGCCCGCATCGTCTCGATCGACACGTCCCGGGCGCTGGCCCTGCCCGGCGTGAAGGCCGTGGTGACCAGCGCCGACGCGCCGGACCTGATGTTCTCCGACCGGCAGCCCCTGCTCGCCCGGGGCTTCGTGCACTACGCCGGCGAGGAGGTGGCCGCTGTCGCCGCCACCGACCCCCTCATCGCCGAGGAGGCCCTGGACCTCATCGACGTGGTCTACGAGCCGCTGCCGTCGGTCACCTCGCTCCGCAAGGCGATGCAGCCCGGCGCGCCGGTGCTCCACGACTGGGCCCCCGGCAACGTGGCGCTGACCCACGACAAGGACTTCGGCGACCCGGACGCCGCCTTCGCCGCCAGCGACCTGGTGGTCACCGACGAGTTCCGCTCGCCGGTCCAGCACAACACCCTCGCGGAGCTGCACGTGGTGCTGGCGGACTTCTCCAACCCGGACAAGCTGCACCTCTACACGCCCACCCAGGGCGCGCCCATGTACCAGATGCAGCTCGCCAAGGCCTTCGGCCTCGAGACCAGCCAGGTGCGCATCGTCTACGGCAACGTGGGCGGCGCCTTCACCGGCCGCGGGCGCGCCAAGCCCCACCACCTGATCGCGGCGCTGCTGTCCCGGGTGGCTGGCAAGCCGGTGAAGATCAAGGCGACCGGCGACGAGGAGTTCATCATGTTCCGGGGCTCGGGCGAGACCGAGTACCGGTTCCGCACCGGCGTCACTCGGGACGGCAGGATCCGGGTGCTGGAGGCCGACGTCAGCTTCGACGCCGGCGCCCACGCCGAGTGGGCCATGATCCTCTGGCTGCCGGCCCCGTACCTCAACTGGCTCTACAAGGTGGACGCGGTCCGCTACCGGGGCCGCTTCGTCTACACGAACACGGTGCCGAAGGGGTCCCACCACGGCGGCATCTTTGGCCGCCTCTCGGCGGGCTGGATGCAGCACCTCACCCACGTGGCCGAGGAGCTGGGCATGGACCCGGCCGAGTTCCACCGCAGGAACGCCATCGACCCGGGCCACCATGCCCTCGACGGCAGCGACTTCGCCTCCTGCGGCCTCAAGGAGTGCATCGACAAGGTCGTGGAGCGCTCGGGCTGGAAACAGAAGTACGGCAGGCTGCCCCCGTACCGGGGCATCGGCCTCGGCATCGGCGCCCAGGCCTCCGGCGGCAAGAACGCGAGCAACGACACCTCGGCGGCCCTCGTGAAGGTGGCCGACGACGGCGTGGTCACGCTCTACACCGGCATCCCCGACATGGGGCAGGGCTCCCACACGGTGATGGGCATGATCGCCGCCGAGGTGCTGGGCGTGGAACCCGCCGACATCCGCATCGTTGCCGGCGACTCGGACATCACGCCCTTCGACTGGGGCGCGTTCTCCCAGCGGGGGACCTTTACCACCGGCAACGCGGTGAAGGCGGCCGCCGAGGACGCGCGGGCCCAACTCGCGGCCATCGTCGCGCCGCTGCTCGGCGCCGCGCCGGAGGACCTCGTGTTCGCCGCGCGGCGGATCCACGTGAAGGGACAGCCACCGGACGCCGCGGGGAAGTCCCTGTCATTCCGGGAAGCGGTCGGCAAGGCCTTCCACGGCGCGGAAGGCCGCCCGATCATGGGCCGGGGCTTCTTCAACTCGCCACGGCCCTCGGGGTCACTCGCCTATTCCTTCGGCGCCCAGGTGGCCGAGGTGGAGGTTGACCCGGAGTCCGGCGCCGTGCAGGTGCTGAAGGTCACCGCCGCCCACGACATCGGCCGGGCCCTGAACCCGCTGGCCGTCGAGGGCCAGCTGGACGGCCAGGTGTTCTCCGGCATGAGCCAGGTGCTCTACGAGGAGTGCCGCATGGATGGCGGCCAGATCCTCAACCCGTCACGGCTCGAGTACAAGCTGCCCCGGACCTACGAGCTGCCCGAGGTGGAGTACATCCTGGTCGAGACCATCGATCCCTACGGTCCCTTCGGCGCGAAGGAGGTGGGCGAGGGACCCATCGTGGTCACGATGGCCGCGGTCGCGAACGCCGTGGCGAACGCCATGGGTGAGCTGATTCCGCGCATGCCGATGACGCCCTGGCGGCTGCTGCGGGTGATCCGGCACCGGGAGAAGCAAAACCGCGGGTAGGAGCGCCTTGAGGCGCGATCGGCCTAGCTGAACCACCTCGACCCCGGGTACTTCCGGTGCAGCCCCCGGTCGAGCCCGAGCCAGTGCCCCGAATTCTTGCTCATCATCAGGAAGGCGAGCGTGAAGAAGGGGATCAGGGAGGCGTCGTAGTAGCCGCCCAGGGACAGGTTCACCAGGATGAAGAGCGCGACGACCGCCGCCCAGCGGGTGGTGAGGCCGAGTAGCAGCGCGACGCCCACGTACAGCTCGCAGGCGGTCACGACCACCGCCACCAGCTTGTAGAGCGGGATCGCGAAGGTCTCCAGGTACCACACGGGGAAGCTGTCCGGCGGCATCTCCGTGAGCCGGTCCTTGAAGATCCGCTCCAGCATGTCGTTGGTGACCCAGCCCTTGCGGATCTTGTTGGCGCCGGCGGCGATCCAGAACAGGCCGAACAGCGTCCGGAGCAGGAGATGCAGGACGATGCCAACCACCCGCAGCGGGTGGGCCTTGAAGTAGGCGCCGCTCCAGGGGCCCGGCGCGGCGGCGAGGGATGGGCTGTTCATGGCTGGTCTCCGCGCGGGGCGCGCTGTTCGATGACGTCGAGGGTGTCCCACAGGGGCAGGCGCGAGCAGTAGCCGAGCGGTTCACCGCCGCCCGCCTTCTGCCAGCGCCGGTTCACCCGGTCCACTTCCGTGCCGTCGCCGAGGGCAAGCAGGGCCGGTTCCAGCGAGATCCGCATGGTGTGGGTGTCGGCCGGCGACCAGCTGCCGCCCTCCACGGTGTACTCGATGACCGGACGCTCGTGGCCGCCCACCAGGGGCGCGGACGTGAAGTTGGAGATGAACCAGTCCCAGATGGTGGACACCTGGGACCAGAAGGTCCGGGTCTGGAGCATGTAGAGCGTGAAGTCCCCGCCGTCCGGCACGGCATCCGCGGGCGGCGGCGTGTCGCCCGCCTGGCAGAGCACTGCCACCTCGCACATGGTGCAGACCTCGCCAAACTCCCCGACGAGGAAGTAGTTGCGGAAGCGGGGGTCGTTCACCTGCGCTTCTGCCGGGCCGGCCGCGAAGGGCGCGGTGGCCAGCAGCGAGGCGAGGATGACGGGCAGGGTCCGTCTGGCTTGCATGCCGGTGGTCCTCAGGATGGGGTGGAAGGTGGCGCCGGCGCTTCGGCGCCGGGACTGTCGAGCAGGGCAAGTTCCCGGATCATCGCCATGGCGTCGTTCCAGCCGGCCTCGGTGTCCAGGTTGAGGCCCATGAAGGCGGGTGAGCGCGCCGCGCGCATGGCCATGTAGGTCGCCGCGGCATACAGCACGACGATCAGGCGGCGGTTGTCGCGCCGGCAGTAGCGGGGGTCGCCGAGCATGGCCTTCATGATCGGCCGGCGGTGGTCGGCCCGGGCGGCCGCGAGGGCAGCCGAGAAGTCCGCGTTGGCCGAGAGCTCCTCGGCGAGGAATTCGACGCTGACCGGGTGGTCCCGGAGGTAGTTCGCGACGCCGACCAGCTCGTCAGCCACCTGTTCCCGGAAGGCGCCGTCGTCGCCGGCCCTGCGGCTGGGCGGCTCGCCCTGGGCGGTGAGGTCGGCCCAGAGCCCCCGGCGTTCGCTCCAGGCCCGCACGAGGCCCTTGAGGTCGCCGAAGTAGCGGTAGAGCAGGGGTTTGCCGACGCCCGCCTGCTCCACCACCGCGTTCACCGAGAGGTTCCGCAGGCCGTCCCGGAGCAGGACCGCCTCGAGGGCGTCGAGGAGTGCGTTCTCCGTGGCGTCGCGGCTGGTGGTGGACTTGCGGGCGGTGGCCATGCCCGCATGTTACCGAACGGTAACGGGATGTCCAGCCCCCGCCTGCCGGCCGGTCTATGATGCCGCCGGCATGCGGATCCCCACCCCCATCGCCGCCGCCTGGGGCCTCGGCGCCTTCGCCACGACGACCATGCTGAACGGCGTGTCGATCGTGCTGCTGTTCTTCCTGGTGAATTTCGTGAAGATCGAGCCCGTGGTGGCGGGCGGGCTGCTGTTCGCCTCCAAGCTGTTCGATGCGCTGATCGACCCGCCCATCGGGCTGCTCAGCGACCGCACCGTCAGCCGCTTCGGGCGGCGGCGACCCTGGCTGCTGGGGTCCTCCTTCTTCTGCGGCCTGTCCTTCGCCATGCTGTTCAACGTGGCCGGCGGGCCGGGCGAGGCGGGCACCTACCTGTTCCTGTCGGCCTGGCTGTTCGTCTACACGGTGGCCTACGCGGCCTTCGCCGTGCCCTACCTCGCCATGCCGGGCGAGATGACCGACGACTACCACGAGCGCTCGCGCCTCATGTCCTGGCGCACGGTGTTCATGACCTTCGGCAACCTGATGGGCTCGGCAGTGCCGCCGCTGATCGTCGCCGCGCTGGGTGCCGACCGGGCGGCCTACGGGCGGATGGGCATCCTCGTCGGGCTCGTGATCTTCCTCGCCATGTTCCTCACCTTCCTCGGCACGGCGGGCGCCGCCCGGCGGGCGCCGGACCCGGTGCCCCGGTCGCTCGGCGCCAATTTCCGGCTCCTCCGGGGCAACACGCCGCTGCTGGTCCTCATGGGCACGAAGATCCTCATGTACGTGGGCATCGCGGCCTTCAGCTCGGTGCTGCTCTTCTTCTTCTCGAGCCTGCTCAAGAAGTCGCCCGGGGACGTGGGGGCCTTCTTCGGCGTGTTCTCCCTGGCGACCATCGCCTTCACCCCCATCCAGCTCCGGGTCGCCCGCCGGGTGGAGAAGCGGCTCGCCTACCTGGTGTGCCTCGGGGCCTATGGCGTCGGCATGCTGTCCTGGCTGCTCGCGACGCCCGCGGAGCCGGACCTGGCCCTGTACCTGCGGGCGGTCTGGCTCGGCGCCTTCAATGCGGGGCTCTTCCTCTTCGGCTACTCGATGCTGGTGGACACCTACGCCTTCGACCACCAGGTCACCGGGCTCCGGCGCGAGGGGTTCCTCGCCTCGGCCATCAGCTTCGTCGAGAAGCTCTCCCTCGCCATCGGCCCGCTGCTGGTCGGTGCGCTGCTCTCGGCCATGGGCTTCGACAAGGGCCTCGATCCGGCGGCGGACCAGCCGCCAGGCGCGCAGCAGGCCATGGTGATCGGCTTCGTCTGGATCCCGGTGGCCACCCAGGTGCTGGCGATGGTGCTGCTCCGCTGGTACCGCCTCGGCCGGGAGGACTTCCACCCCCAAAGCGGCTAATCTTGCCGCGGGGATCGCCAGGGAAGGGGAGTCCGCCAATGCCACGCTGGTCTCCGGCCGCCATCGCGCTCGTCATCCCGGCCGCCGCCTCGGGTTACTCGGGCGTCGCGGACGTGACGCTGTCCTGGGGCGTGGACGGGTCGGCGCTGAACTGGTCGTACACGTTCCCGCACGTCCTCACCACCGTCAGCAATTCCACCCGGTTCACGACGGTGGGGGGCAGCAACGTCACCACCTGGTTCAACCCGGATTTCGCGGCCAGCTCCAACTACGATGCCGGCACCGCCGACGATTGCCTGACGCTGCTGCCCGGCTACGAGGTCATCGAGCTCCGCAAGTACGGCTGTCGCCAGACCGATTCCCAGGGCGCCAACCTTCCCGCCTTCAACCGGTCGCCGGTCGTCGACGCGGGGCCGGCCGCCGCGGCCGTGGGCCAGCTCTTCTTCACCGACACCACGCTGACGGGAACGCTCACCGTGGTTTCCACCACGGACGAGCCCACCGGGGGCAATGCCAGTTCGATCGGCGACGGCGCCAGCGGCTTCAACCTCCGGGCGCTCGATATCTCGGCGTTCGGCAACGTCTGGTACGGGGTCAGCACGGGCGCCACGCTCGTCGTCGACCTCACCGGCGACTTCAGCGCAGCCGGCTGGGAGATCACCGGGGGCACCGTGCGATTGAGCGATCCCGGGTTCCAGTGCCAGCAGGGTGGTGTCGGCGGTGGCGCGGGCGGGATCCTCTGCGTGGCCGGATCCACGCTGCCGGGTACTTACAGCAACGACGGTTCCCACCTGAGCTTCGGCCTCGATGCCGACGGTGGCGGGGTGGGAACCGCGATGACCGAGGTGATCGTCCGGGACGCGGCAGGCACTCCGGTGGCCAGCCTCGGCGGTGTGCTCGCCAGCATCGCGGTGGGGCCGGGGGGGATCCTCTCGACCAGCCACGGCGAGTACCGGTCGGGCGTCGCCAGCAGCAGCGGTGCCCCGGGGGCCACGTGCCCGGGCCAGATCCGCTGGGACGGCTCCTCGCTCGTGTGCGGCACCCTCACCGCCGGCACCCTGCAGATCACCGGCACGGCGACGCCGGTGGACACCGAGCCGGACCCGTTCAGCTTCACGGCGGTGGGCAACGTGGCGCTCGGCACGGTGCAGACGTCCAACACCGTCACCATCACCGGCATCGTGGCGCCGTCCCGGGTGACGGTCACGGGCGGGACCTACTCGGTCGGCTGCACGGCCACCTTCACGTCGGCGGCCAGCAACATCCCCGAGGGCAGCACCGTGTGCGTGCGACACACCAGCGCCGCCACGCCGGGCACCGACACGGTCACGACCCTCAACGTCGGCGGCGTGACCGCCGCCTTCACCAGCAGCACCATCCCCGCCGACACGGACCCCGACCCCTTTGCGTTCACCGACGTCACCGACGTCGACCTGTCCACGGCCGTGGTGTCTGCCCCCGTGACCATCGGCGGCATCAACACCGCCGCGCCGGTCAGCGTGGCGGGCGGCGAATACTCCCTCGGCTGCTCGGGCAATTTCACGGCGGCCCCCGGCAACGTGGTGGCCGGCCAGTCCGTCTGCGTCCGCCACACCAGCGCGGCCACGCCCCTGACGCCGACCAGCACCACCCTCACCGTGGGCACCGTGGCCGACGTCTTCACGAGTACCACCGCCGCGCCGCCCCCGGACACGACGCCGGATGCCTTCCTCTTCCCGGACCTCGTCGACGTCCCGCTGTCGACCACCGTCACCTCGGCGGCGGTCACCATCACCGGCATCGATTCGCCGGCGCCGGTCTCCGTCGCCGGTGGCACCTGGTCGGCGGGCTGCACGGGCACCTTCACGGCCGCCCCCGGCACCATCGCCAACGGCGAGGACATCTGCGTCCGGCACACCAGCTCGGCAACCAATGCCACCGCCGTGACCACCACGCTCACCGTGGGGGGCGTGTCCGACGGGTTCACGAGCCTGACCGTTGCCCTGGCGCCGCCGGACACGACACCGGACGCGTTCCTGTTCACGGACCAGGCGGGCGTCGCCACCGGCCTCGTGGTGACGTCCACGCCGGTGACCATCACCGGCATCACCGGGGCCGCCCCGGTCACGGTGGCCAACGGGACCTACGCCATCGGTTGCGCCGGCGCCTTCGTCAGTTCGGCGGGCAGCGTCAACAACGGGCAGACCGTCTGCGTGCGGCACACCAGTGCGGCCACCGCGTCCACGGCGGTCACCACCACGCTCACCGTGGGCGGGGTCTCCGATGCCTTCACCAGCACCACGGCCGGGGCGCCGCCGCCGGATACCGTGCCCGATGCCTTCGGCTTCACGGACCAGACCGGGGTGGCGACGGGCAGCGTGATCACGTCGGCGCCCGTGACGATCACGGGCATCGACGCCCCCGCGCCCGTCACGGTGGCCGGCGGGACCTACTCCGTCGGCTGCACCGGCACCTACATTTCAACCGGAGGCACGGTCGTGAACGGCCAGACCGTCTGCGTCCGCCACACGAGCTCAGCCAGCAATGCCACGACGGTGAGCACCACCCTCACCGTCGGCGGCGTGCCCTTCGCGCGCGTCGGCCCGCCGCGCCGTCACCTGCGGTCGTGGCCAGCCCGTGGCGCTGGATCGCC
>CALGMY010000031.1 GCA_937958785.1 uncultured Gammaproteobacteria bacterium
TGGACGCCGGCGACCTTCGCCAGCACCACGGTCGCGGCGGCGGGCGGCGGGGATGGGGGAGGCGGCGGCGGGGCGACCGACTGGTGGCTGCTCGGTACGCTCGGTCTCCTGGCGGGGTGGCGTCGCCGGCCATCATAGGCGCCGTCCACCACAGGGACTGGCCAGGAAGTTGCCCGTGCTCGATCTGTTCGCCATCGCCGTCGCCATCCTGCTCGGGGTCCTGGTCCTCACCTGGTTCCTGCGCTTCCGGGAGCACCCCTGGGACATCTACTACCCGAAGCTCGCGTGGTTGCGTGCGGGGATCTACTTCTGCGGCTGCTACCTGGTCTCCTACTGGAGCGGCGCCCTGCGCCTGCTGGTGGAGACGCCCCTCGCGACGCCGGAACAGCTGGCCGACCCGGGCTGGCGGTGGTTCACCGCCGGCTACTATGCGTTCATCGTCGTGGCCTATGCGGGGGTCTGGTCCTACTTCACCCCGGTGTTCGGGCGGCCGAGCAACCGGGTGGTGTCAGCCGCGTTCGGCTTCCTCTGGGGCTCCAGCTCGGGCCAGCTGTTCCTCTCCGTCTGGCTGCTGGTGGGTCGCCTCGGCATGCCCGAGTGGGGCACCTGGATCGTCACCTTCCTGATCCTCGGCGCCTGGCAGCCCAACTGGCACAACATCTACTGGGACCACTACATCGCCCCGGAACACGACACGCCCCTGACCCAGAAGATCAAGGCCCTCGGCTGCCACATCCCGAACCTCGTCATTGGCCTCACCCACCTCACCCTCCACGACAGCTACTTCGTGTTCGTCAGCGCCCAGGTGATCGCCTGCGTGTCGGCGGCACTCGGGATGCGCTTCCCCGCGCCCTGGGCGGCACCGCGGGCGGTCGACTACGCGCGGCGGACCAACGGCCGCCCGCCGCGTTGCACCGGCTACATTCCAAGGGACCCGCTCACCGACCCCCATACGCCGTTCTACCCGGGCTGGCGGGGGCCGCCGGGTTAGACTGGGGCGTGCCCCACGACCCCGCCCTCATCGCCACCATCGCCGCGAGCCTGGCCTACGCGTTCGTCGGCGGGTTCATCGCCCACCGCATCGGCCTGCCACCGCTCGTGGGTTATCTCCTCGCCGGGCTCGCCGTGGGGCCGTTCACCCCGGGCTTCGTCGCCGACGCGGAGATTGCGGCCCAGCTCGCCGAGATCGGCGTGATCCTGCTCATGTTCGGGGTGGGCCTGCACTTCTCGGTCCGGGACCTCCTGGCGGTGCGCCGCCTCGCGCTGCCGGGCGCCGTCGCGCAGATCCTGGTGGCCACCGCCCTCGGTGCCGGCATCGCGGCGCTCTGGGGCTGGAGCCTCGCCGCGGGACTCGTCTTCGGCCTCGCCCTGTCGGTCGCGAGCACGGTCGTGCTGCTGCGGGCCCTCGAGGACCAGGGCGTGCTCCACACCGACGACGGGCGTATCGCCGTGGGGTGGCTGGTCGTCGAGGACCTGGTCATGGTGCTCGTCCTGGTGCTGTTGCCGCCCCTGGCGGGCTGGCTCATCGGCGCGGATGACACCGGGCCCGGCGCCACGCTGGGCGCCGCCCTCGGGCTCACGGTGCTGAAGGTCACGGCCTTCGTGCTGGTGATGCTGCTGATCGGCCCGAGGGTACTGCCCTGGATGCTGAGGCAGGTCGAATCCACCGGCCAGCCGGAACTGTTCACCCTCGGCGTGGTCGCGATCGCGATCGGCGTGGCCTTTGGCTCGGCCCTGCTCTTCGGCGTGTCGGTTGCCCTCGGCGCCTTCTTCGCCGGCGTGGTCATCAACGAGTCCGACAGCAGGCACCGGGTGGAGAAGCGCCTGCGGCCCTTCCAGGATGCCTTCGCGGTGCTGTTCTTCGTGGCTGTGGGCATGCTGTTCGACCCGGCCATCCTCGTGGAGCAGCCGCTGAAGCTGCTCGCCGTCCTGCTCATCATCCTGGTCGGCAAGAGCGCGGCGGCGGTCTGCATCGTCCTGCTGCTCGGCCAGGCGAGGTCGACCGCCCTCAAGGTCTCGGCCGCGCTCGCCCAGATCGGCGAGTTCTCGTTCATCCTGGCCGGCATGGGGGTCACGCTCGGCGTACTGCCCGATGCCGGCCTCAGCCTGATCGTGGCCGGTGCCCTGCTGTCGATCACCCTGAACCCGCTGGTGTTCCGGCTGGCCGCCCGCATGGCCTGACCGGGACCGGCCCGCGACCGTTTCGCTTACACCCTCAACGGAGCTGCCCCCATGACCTCGACCTTCGTCAATGACCTCCTGATGAGCCGCCGCGCCGCCCTCCGGCACTCGGTGGCGCTGGGGGTTGCCACGAGCCTCGGCGCCCCGTCCCTGTCCGGTGCGGCGGGGAAGGGCGGCGGGCTCGACTACGGGGACCCGGCGGACAACCTGTACGCATTCGGCAAGATCTGGGCGGGCTACGACACCCCGGTGATCGGGGGCTTCCACGGCCTCATGTACCTGCGCATTCCGGGGCGGCGCATGGTGCCGGTCTTCGGCTACACGGGCACCGGCGCGATGCTCGCGCGCATCGACGAGAACCGGGACCTCTGGATCAAGTCCCGGGAGACCGGCTACTTCACCGACCTTGCGACCGGCGACATCCTGGAGACCTGGGCCAATCCGTTCACCGGCAAGACCGTGCCGGTCTACCACTTCTACAACGACATCCTCGTGGGCAAGGTTGGCAAGGAGATCCCGAAGTTCTTCCTGGGCGTGGAAGGCGACAGTCCCACGCTGATGAACGAGGGCACCGCGTTCCCGGACAAGGACGGCCGGTACCCGTTCCTCCTCCCGTTCCAGACCTACGGCGACGACATGATGCTGTCCTGGGATTACACCCACGACTACACCAACCCGGTCACGCCCGAGGGCTGGCCCCGGTCCTCCACGGGCAAGCGCACCACGCCGTCGGAGCACTTCACGTTCAACTTCTCGCGGCGTGAACTCGAGGACCGGAGCGTGCCGAGCGTGCGGTTCACGGCCGGCTTCTCCCGGGTGTCCGAGTGCTGGCCCTTCATGCAGATGGGCGGCACCGAGTTCGCGGGCGCCACGCTGTTCGGGCGCATGTTCAGCCACAAGGGGCTGCCGGGGACCGGCGACGTCCCGCCCAAGGTGCTGGCCTACGTCGAGAAGCACGCGCCGGAGTTCCTCACGGTGTCGCCGGGCTGGACGCCGGACAACTCCCGGGTCGACACCTGGAAGGCCTATGCGGCGGACATCCCGCCGGAGGCCCCCGGATATCCGTGGAAGCCGTCGGCCTTCAAGGTGCCCACCGGCAGCGGGCGGCGGGGGCAGGAGCGCCCGTAGGAGCGCCCGTAGGAGCGCCTTCAGGCGCGACACTCGTCTACCCATGCAGATTTCCACCCTTCGCAATCGGTTGCGTGATGCAGGTGCCCGCCCGGTGCATGAGGCCCGGGTTCTGCGCCACTGGGTCCGGGGCTGGCCCCTCGATGGCGACGGTGGGCCCCGGGAATTCCCGTCGCGCCTCAAGGCGCTGCTGCCCGGGTTGTCGGCCGAACTGGCTGCGCTTGCCCGCGTGCGGTCGGACCATCGCGGTGCGGACGGCTCCACGCGCCTGCTCCTGGACCTGGCCGCCGGCCACGCCATCGAGACGGTGCTCCTGCCACCCACCGGGGTCTGCGTGTCCACCCAGGTGGGGTGTGCGGTCGGCTGCACCTTCTGCATGACTGGACGGGAGGGGCTGCTGCGCCAGCTCGGCAGCGCGGAGATCGTCGCCCAGGTGGTGCTGGCCCGGTCGCTGCAGCCGGTGCGCAAGGTCGTGTTCATGGGCATGGGCGAGCCGGCCCACAACCTGGACAGCGTGCTCGAGGCCATCGAGCTGCTTGGCACGGCGGGCGACATCGGCCACAAGAACCTGGTGTTCTCCACCGTGGGCGACCGGCGGGTGTTCGAGCGCCTGCCGGCGGGGCCCGTGAAGCCCGCCCTGGCACTGTCGCTGCACACCACCGATGCGGCGTTGCGGGCGCGGCTGCTGCCGAAGGCGCCGCGCATCGATCCCGCGGAACTGGTGGAACTCGGCGAGCGCTATGCCCGGGCCACGACCTACCCGATCCAGTACCAGTGGACCCTGCTCGAGGGCGTCAACGACGGCGACGCCGAGCTCGCGGCGATCGTGGGCCTGCTGAAGGGCAGGTACGCGGTGCTGAATCTCATCCCCTACAACACCGTCGACGGCGCGGGCTTCCGGCGCCCCTCCGCGGAGCGCGCGGCCGCCATGGCCCGTTACCTGCATCGCCACGGGGTGCTCACCAAGCTGCGCCGTTCCGCCGGGCAGGATGTCGATGCCGGCTGCGGCCAGCTCCGGGCCCGCCAGCAGGGGTAAACGGTAACTCTTCGCTCAGGCTTCCGGCGCCATGGCTTGCAGCAGGCCCGGCTGGTTGTTCTTCGGCGAGTTCACGGTCCTGCTGACCGTGTGGGCAAGCATGAGCGCCTCCGGGTAGGGGACGAGGCATCCCAGCGCCCCGTCCGTCTCCCCAGCCAGCCATGCGTCGTGATCGTCGCGCTTCAGGATCGCCGGCATGCGGGCCTTGCTGTTGTGGATCTCCGCCATGAAGTCATTGGCGGGCAGCGTGATGATGGCGCAGGACTCGAGCAGGGTGCCGTCAGCGGCGGGCGAGGCGTCCCACAGGCCCGCGAAGCCGAACACGGGCTGGTCGGCGAGATGGATGTACCAGGGCTGCTTGCCATCCTCCCGGACCTGCCACTCGTAGAAGCCCGTCGCCGGCAGGATGCAGCGCTGGCCGCGCTTCCAGGGACCGCGCCAGGTGGGCGCGGTGGCCAGGGTCTCGACCCGGGCGTTGATGGTGCTGAGCTTCGGTGGCACGCCCTTCGCCCAGAAGGGCACGAGGCCCCAGCGGAGCAGCTCGCAGGTGCGGGCGCCGTCCCTCTGCCGCACGGCCGGCACCCGGGTGGAGGGGGCGATGTTGTAGCTCTCGAAGAGGGGCGGCGGGCGGTCCAGGTGCCAGTCCCGCTCGAGCGAGGCCTCGATCTTCGTGACGTAGCGGCCGCACACGGGCGGGAAGTCCCGGTCAGCCGGCCGGGCGCCGCCGGTTCGCGAGGTAGAGCAGACCCCCGCCGAGCGCCGCCAGCAGCGCGCCCCAGAGGATCCACTGGGGATCGTTGCGCATGAGCTTGCCCGGCAGGAATCCGGCGCCCTGGCCCATCCACACGCAGCCGGAGAAGACGAAGAGCGCGCCGAAGGTATTGAGCAGGATCTTCCTGAGCATGGTGGACCTTTCCCCGGGATGCCGTTGCAGGGTACCCCCGGGGTGCCCCGGCTCAAAGCGGCGGGCGGCGCCGCGTCAAATCCGGAACCCGCGCTGAACCAATCCTGAACGGCCGGACGCCGGCGAAAGGCCCGTTGGCTCCCCCGCGGGTTTCGGTACACTCCCCGGTAACCGCCCTTCGAAAAGCCAGCCCGTTCAAGCCTCAGGGAGACAGTCATGTTCGAACGCACGAAGAAGCCCGGCGAAGCCACCGACACCCCCGGGACGACGGCCGCTCCGTCGCCGGTCGCACCGGCCGCCGAGCCTGCCCGTCCGGCCCCCTCGCCGGGCACCGCGAGCCGCAGTCGCGCCGCCGCCGTCATCGGGCCGTCCATCCAGATCGAAGGCACGCTGCGTGGCCAGGAAGACGTCTTCGTCGAGGGCGAGATCTCCGGCACCGTCCAGCTCCAGAGCAACACGCTCACCGTCGGCACCACCGGGCGGATCCGGGCCGACGTCTACGCCCACACCGTGTTCGTCGAGGGCGCCATGGAGGGGGACCTCTTCGGCGCCGAGCAGGTCATCGTCCGCAAGAGCGCGAAGGTCCGCGGCAACATCACGGCGCCCCGGGTGACGCTCGAGGACGGTGCCACGTTCAAGGGCTCCATCGAGATGGACCCGGAGGCCGTCAAGGGTGCGATGGGCAGCGCTGGCAGCAGCCGCGGCCCGGCGCGTCCCGCCACCGGCCCGCAGCCCGTGAGCAGCAACGCGCCGATCGGCAACGTGGGCGGCCAGTCGCGCTAGCCGGCCACGCCGGGTCAAGGGCCGTGAGTCTCGCCAACCGGGTTTCCCGGACTTCCGGGCCAGCAGCGGAACCGGCGGCGGTCAATGCGCCGCTGTTCCGCCGGCTGGTGGAGTCCCTCAGCGAGGAGCGCCGACTCGTGGTGCTCGACCTCGGCCCCGTCCGGCCGGAGACGGTCGCGCTGCTGACGCCCTTCCGCTGCCGGCTCGAGATTGCCGACCTCGCCGACGACCTGCCGGCGCTCGATGCAGAGACCGAGTTCAATGCGCTCCGGGACCGGGCCGAGGACCTCTTGCCGATCGCCCGCCGGGAGCCGGTCGACATCGTGCTGTGCTGGGACCTGCTCAACTACCTGCAGCGGCCGGCGCTGACCGCCCTCGCCGAGCGCCTGGCCGCCCGCATGCGCCCCGGCGGCTTCGCCCACCTGCTCATCACCTATTCGGGCACCACCATGCCCGCGAAGCCGAGCCGCTTCGCCGCCTTTGCGGACGGCCGGTTCATCGAGATGCCCGTCACCGAGGCCCGCCGCCCCGCGCCGCGCTACACGCCGGAAGACCTCGGCCGGTGCCTCAAGGGATTCCGTTCCGAGAGTGCCATGCTCCTCCGGAACGGCATGCAGGAATTCCTCTTCCGCGCCTGAATTGGGGACACGCCTGAATTGGGGACATGCCTAGTTTGGCACCGCCAAATTAGGCATGTCCCCAATTTTGTCGCTGGCGGTAGGTGAGTGATCGCCAAACCCATTCGACGGGGCCGATGCGCCAGCGGGCGAGCCACCAGACGCTCCAGGTGATTTCCAGGGCCCAGATGGCGAGGACGATGCCGTACAGGTACCAGCCGGTCACCTGCCCGTAGAGTCCGAGCCCGAAGCCGTAGAACAGCAGGGCGCAGAGCACCGACTGGGCCAGGTAGTTGGTCAGTGCCATGCGCCCGGTGGCGGCCAGGGCGCCGCGCACGGCCGCCGCGCCGGTTCCCCGCGCGAACCAGAGGATGAGGCCGAGGTAGCCGAGCGCCATCGCCAGCCGCCGGAGGTCGTAGCCGAGCTTGCTCGCCGTGACGTCCACCGGGTGGAAGCCGGAGGACAGCATGAGGCCGGTCTGCCAGGCCGCGAGCGGCAGGCCGACGAGGAACGCGGCCCCGCTCACCACCAGCAAGCGGGAGCGTGGCCAGGACGACGTGAACAGGCCCGCCCGGCACAGCACCATGCCGAGCACCATCATGGCGAGCGCGTCCAGGAACCACCACTTCACCGCCACGATGGTCTGCAGGATCAGGCTTACCTTCGCCTGGCGCAGGAAGATCTCCTGCAGCGAGCCGGACTGCATGGTGCGCATCTCGGCCGCCATCTCCGGGGCGGCCGGGTCGGGGCGCGCCTCGGCGAGTTCCTTCGCCCATGCGGTGGCGGCGGGGCTGTCCGGCGCCGCGAGTGCCGCTGCTTCCAGCGCACCGAGGTCCTGCACCTCCTTGAAGCGCAGGCCGGCGGGAATCGCGAGGGCCACCGCGACGACGGCGAGCAGCACCGGCGTGCGCAGGTTCCGCAGCGGATAGAGGCAGAGCCCCGCGAGCCCGTAGACGAAGAGGAT
This sequence comes from uncultured Gammaproteobacteria bacterium, assembly GCA_937958785.1. Taxonomy (GTDB): domain Bacteria; phylum Pseudomonadota; class Gammaproteobacteria; order Steroidobacterales; genus SHZI01. Next base: position 7,614 of record CALGMY010000031.1, read on the forward strand.
GTCCGCGGGCCACATGAAGACGTAGGCGTTCACCAGGCCGAAGGCGATCAGCACCCCGGTGCGCCGGTACCAGATGCCCCGGGCGGCCGCCGGCGCCTCCCGGCCGAGGCGGGTCATCAGCAGCAGCGCCCCTGCCCCGAAGAGCAGCGAGAGCAGCGTGCGCTGGCTGCCCTCGAAGAGCGTGTGGATCACGAGCCAGGTGCCCACCGGCGCGCCGGGCCGGTCGGCGATGGCGACGGGGTAGTCGAAGAACGCCTGGGGCCCGGCGAAGGCCCAGATGTTCATGACGAGCACGCCGAGCACGGCGATGCCCCGGGCCACGTCCAGGGCCGCGATGCGCTCGTCCCGGCGGACGGGCCCGGGAATCACCGGGCCACCAGCTCCACCGTCGCCTGGCGCGCCTCGCCACCGCTGGTCCAGCGGAGTTCCACCTTCTGGCCGGGCTCCAGCGTCTTCAGGATCTCGTTGAAGCCGCCGAGGTTCGCCACCTCCTTGCCGTTGACATGGGTGAGGATGTCGCCGGCCTTCATGCCGGCCTTCGCAGCGGGCGAGTCGGGCACGGCGCCGTCCAGCCGGAGGCCTGGGCCCGGATAGGCGAAGTCCGGCACCGCGCCGACCGAGACCCGGCGGGTCTGGCCCCCGGCCACCGGCCCCGGGCCGGTGAGCGGCGTCGCCGCCATGGCGGTGGGCCGCTTCTCGGTGGAGGCGAGGTAGTTGATGGCCTCGGTGGCCACCGTCGCCACCTTCACCATGCCGGCGGCGTCCACCTTGTCGGCGGTGTCCGTGGGCCTGTGATAGTCGAAGCCCGCGCCGGAGAAGATCTGCACGCCCGGTATGCCGGCCTCGATGAAGGCCCGCTGGTCCGAGGACTCGCTGGCGCCCGGGATGCTCCGGGTCGGCACGCCGGTGACCGCGGTGATGCCGCTGAACACGAAGGGCCACTCCCGCGCGCTCTCCGTCGCGATGACCGACACCGGGTTGGTCCCGAGCCGGCCGACGGTGTCCAGGTTGATCACGCCGACGATGCCCGCGAGGGGCACCGGCACCGGGTTCTTCACGTAGTGCCGGGAGCCGATGAGCCCTGCCTCCTCGGCGCTGAAGGCCACGAACACGATCGTGCGGGGCGGGGGCGGACCCGCGGCCAGGGCCTTCGCCATCTCGATCAGCACCGCGACGCCGCTCGCGTTGTCATCCGCGCCCGGATGCACCTTGCCGAGGCCGTCCACCCGCGCGCCGGGCCAGCCGAGGCCCAGGTGGTCGTAGTGGGCGGTGAGCAGCGCGGCCTCGCCCTTGAAGCGCGGGTCGGCGCCGGGCAGCACGGCGATGACGTTCTGCACGGTCCGCTCCTGCTTGTCGGGGCCGCCGACGGCCTTGAAGTCCTGGAACCAGGTGCCGTTGTCGCCGCCCGGCGCCAGGCCCGCCGCGGCGAACTGGTCCCGGATGTAGTCCCGGGATGCCGCGAGGCCCGCACTGCCGAAGCCCCGGCCTTCCCGCTCGGGGGCGGCGAGCCACTGCACGTGGCCGAGCAGCTTCTCGGCCGAGTAGGCCGCCGGCGGCTCGGCGAGGGCCGCCCGCTTCGGGAGCGGCGCCAGCACGATGGGCGCACCGGCCTTCGCCAGGTTCACGTTGAGCGGAGAGTCGGCCGTGGACCACTCGCCCTTGCCCACGTTGGCGGGCTCGGTGCCCGCGAACACGAGCCAGGAGTACTTGCCGTAGTGGGGCAGCTTGCGCGCCAGGCCCTCGAGGGCCTCGGCCGGGTCGGAGGTCACCCAGCCCACCGCGAGCCGCGGGTCGTCCGGGTGCCGGTGGGTGAGCACGTGGGAGTGGCCGGCAAAGGGCCACTCCTCGCTGCCCACCTTGACCCCGGTCGGGCTGAGCGCGAGCCCGAGGGCGGGCTCGCTCGCGAAGAGCCCGGTGGCAAGGCGGTTCTGGCGCCCGAGCAGCCACACGCTGCGGTCGCGGGGCAGTGCCGTGATCTCCCGGTCGGTGACCACCTTGATTTCGTTGGCGGGGCTCTTCCAGGCGGCGAGCATGTTCCGCCAGCGTTCGGTCTCGGCGGGCGTATCAGTGGGCAGCACCGCCACGACCTGGCTGGCGCCGAAGAGCTGGCCGATGCTGGGCGCGGTCTCCCGCGGGTCCAGTACGCGGAACAGGTCGAAGGCCGGGTCGACCGAGACGGCGCCGGGCGCCGACGTGGTCTCGATGCTGAACGCGGTCGAGGCCGACCGGCTCTGCACGTTGGCGACCACCGGGCCTGCGGCGGTGCTGACCACCACCGGCACCTGCAGGTCGTAGGCGCCGGCCTGGCGCTGCATCACGTTGCCGGTGACCGTGAACCGGCCGCCGGCCGCGGCGACCTTCACGTCGGCGACGGCGAGGTCCGCGGCACCGGTGCGGTTGACCCAGTCGTCGAAGAAGCGGGCGAGGTCGCGGCCGGTGGTCTTCTCGAAGGCGGCGCGCACGTCGCCGAAGCTGGCCCGGGTGCCCCGGTAGTCCTTGTAGAAGGTGCGCAGCGACTGCCGGAAGAGCTCGTCGCCCACCAGCATGCGCAGCTCGTGGAAGCCCATCAGGGTCTTGCCGTAGCCGACGGCCTCGGTGGCGGCACTGTGCCGCGAGCGGAAGTCCTTCAGGGGGAAGTCGGCGCTGACGGCGGCGAAGTCCCGGTATTTCTTGAGGACGTCACGCCGGTAGACGGCGCCCTGGCCCTCGATCTCCTTCATGAGGTGATCGGCGAGGTAGGCCGTGAGGCCTTCGCACCAGTTGCCGGTGCCGTAGTCCACGTACACCGAGTTGCCCCACCAGTTGTGCAGGATCTCGTGGGGATAGGACGAGGTGAGGATGAAGGGGAACCGGATGATCTGGGGCCCGAGCAGGGTGTACGACGGCATGCCGTAGCCGGTCTCCCAGAAGTTCTCGACCAGCGCGAACTTCTGGTACGGGTAGGGGCCGATGAGCTCGTTGTACATCCGGATGTAGCGGCTGGTGGCATCCAGGTACTTGCTGGCCAGCGCCGGGTCGGGTTTGCGCAGGTACACCTGGGCCTCGATGGGCTGCGGGGCGAGGCCGGCACTGGCGGTGTAGGGCGTCAGCGGTCCGCCGGAGACGGAGATCTCGTCCACCGCGCTCGGTGTCTCCCAGCGGGCCATGCCGTCGGCCCCGGTGGCCACGCCGTTGCCGGGCGCGATGATGTGCCAGCCGGCGGGCGTGTTGACCGAGAAGGTGTAGGTGACGAGCAGCCCGGCCAGGTCGCCGGCGAGCTGGGGATACCAGAGCGTGCTGCCGGAGAGGTAGATGCCGTCCGTGGAGACGATGCCGGGGGTCTCGGCAAAGCTGCGGGCGTATTCCTCGGGGCTGGCCGTGGGCGGGAGGTCCACGAGGCCCGAATACTCGACCTTGAAGGTGCGCTGGCCGGCGGGGAGTTGCACCCGGTAGGCGGCGACCCCGCGGCGGCTGGCGAGGGCATCGCTGGTGCCGTTGATGCCGGCGAAGACCTGCCGGCCGGCCGCGTCCGGCAGCCGCGTGACCTGGGGCTTCGAGGTGGCGACCTTGAAATTGGCGCCGAGCACGAACTCCACGGCCTTGCCCGCCTGGGCCGCGGGCACCGTGACCTCGGCGGTGGTGGTGAGCCGGTGCGTGGCCGGGTCGATGGTGGACGCGAGCCGGTAGTCCGGCCAGTCCGCCGTGGTGGCGGCGGGCGCCGCGAGGCTCCAGGCGGCGAGGGTGGCAAGCACGGCAGCGCGGATGGCCATGGGCAACTCCAGGCGGGCGGGAAAGGGCGATTCTATGCCCGCGGGAACCCGGGCTGCCGCCCCGCGGCCGCCCTGCGGCGGGATGCCGCACACCGGCAGCCCGGGGACAGGCCAATGCGGGCGTTATAGAGTGCGGCCATGAATCGCCTGCCGGAGCGGCTGACGACCCCGCGGCTCACGCTGCGTCCGCTGGTGCCGGCCGACGCGGCGGTCCTGTTCGCGGCGTACTGCCAGGACCCCGAGGTCTGCCGCTTCATGGTCTGGGCGCCCCACGGCTCCGTGGCGGAGACCCGGGTGTTCATCGAGGCGTGCCTCGCGGGCTGGCAGGCGGGCACCCCGCTGGTCTGGGCACTGACGGACCGGGGGTCCGACCTGCCGATCGGCACCATCGCGGCGCGTCCCGCGGGCACGACCGTCTCCCTGGGCTACGTGCTCCAGCGCGACCGCTGGGGCGCGGGCCTGATGGGGGAGGCGGTCGGCGCCGTCACCGCCGCGAGCCTGGCCCTGCCCGGCGTCTATCGGGTGCAGGCCGTCTGCGACACGGAGAACGCCCCGTCCGCCCGGGTCCTGGAGAAGTCCGGCTTCCTGCGCGAAGGGCGGCTGGCGCGCTACGGCGTGCATCCGAATATTTCACCGGAGCCGCGGGATGTGTTCATCTACGCGCGGGTCCGCTAGCGGGAGTTGCACGTCATGACCACCGAGATCCGCCACCTCAGCATCAGCATCGACTGTCCCCAGCCGCTCGCCTACGGCTGGCTGTGCATTCCCGAGAACTTCCCGCTCTGGGCCGCGGGCCTCGCGACGTCGCTGGAGGAAGTGGACGGGGAGTGGATCGCGGCCTCGCCCCTCGGCGCCATGAAGCTCCGCTTCTCGCCCCGCAACAGCCTTGGGGTGCTGGACCACTGGGTCTATCCGGAGGCCGGCGGCGAGATCTACGTGCCGCTGCGGGTGGTCGCCAACGGCAAGGGCTGCGAGCTCACCCTCACGCTGTTCCGCCAGCCCGGCATGGACGACGCGCGCTTCGCGGCCGACGCGGAACTGGTCCGGAAGGACCTCATCTTCGCGAAGAAGATCCTCGAGGCCGGGCCGGGGAGCCGGGCGCACGAGGTGGCGTGAGGCCCGCAGCCGCCCTGCCGCTCATCCTCCTGGCCGCGGTGGTCCAGGGCTGGGTGCTCTACGGCCTGCACCACGCCATCGACGCGGGCGCCTGGCCGGCCACGTCGCCCGCGCTGCTCTTCGCCCTGTATGCCGTGGCGGTCTATGTTCCCCTCACGATCCAGGTGCTCGCGGGGGAGGCGGTGTCCCGCACCGTCTGGCTGTTCCTGGCGGCCGCGGCCGCCGCCTTCTTCGGCTTCGGGCTCCACGAGGGCGGCTTCGTCCGGGGCGACGAGCCGGGCGATCCGGAACTCGGGCCGCTGCTCTTCCTGCTGGCACTCATCTGGCTGCAGCTGCTGCCCTTCGTCCAGGGGCGCCTCGCCACGGGCCGCTGGCGCCCGGAGTACCCGCGGCTGTTTGCCGCCGCCTGCCGGAACGTGCTGGTGCTGGGCGAGGCGGCCGTGTTCACGGGCCTCTTCTGGCTGCTGCTGTTCCTCTGGCAGGCGCTCTTCGCCTTGCTCGGCATCAGCTTCTTCCGGGAGCTGTTCCGGGAACTCGTCTTCATCTACCCGGTGACCGCGCTGACCTTCGGCATCGCCCTGCACCTCATCGGCTCCCTCGACCGGCTGACGGCGACGGTGCTGGACCAGGCCCTCGGCGTGCTGAAGTGGCTGGCGGTGCCGGGCACCTTCATCCTCGCCATCTTCAGCCTGGCCCTGATCGTGAAGCTGCCCCGCCTGCTCGCCACCGGTGACTGGGCGGTGGGCGCGGAAGTGCTGCTGTGGCTGGTGGCGGTGGTAGTGCTGCTGCTGAACGCCGCCTACCGGGACGGCTCGGACCCGGCGCCGTACCCGGCCTGGCTCGGCCTCGCGATCCGCGGGGCCGTGCCACTCGCGGTGCTGGTGTCGGCGCTGGCGCTGTACGCACTGTTCCTTCGCACGGGCCAGTACGGCCTGACGATCGAGCGCTGGTGGGGCTTCGTGGTGGCAGCCACGGCGTTGCTGGTGTCGGCGGGCTACGCGCGGGCCGCGTTCCGGGGCGGGCCGTGGATGCAGGGCCTGGCCCCCGTGAACGTGGTGGCGTCGCTGGCGCTGATGGGCGTCATCGCGCTGTCGCTGACGCCCCTGCTGTCGCCCGCGCGGCTCGCGGCGGAGAGCCAGTTCGAGCGGGCCCTCACCGCGCCGCCGGCCGCCACGAACTCCGGCGGGCGCGCATCGCCCATCGAATGGCTGCGGTTCCAGGGTGGCGGGTACGGGCGCGCGCGCCTGCGGGAACTGGCGGCGCTGGGGGAGGGGCCCGGTGCCGACGGGATCCGCCGGGCGGCGCGCGCGGCCCTCGAGGCCGCGGACCCGCCGGCGCTCGAAGCCGCCGCCGCCAGGGCAGCGCTCGCCACCCTGCCCGTGTTTCCCCGGGGCCGGGTGCTCACGCCGGACCTGCGGGCCGCCCTCGAGGCCTCGCCGCCCGAACCGGCGAGGCCGGTGACCTCGCCCGATGGCGCCGCCGGCACGGCGGGCCTCTACCTGGACGTGGACGGCGACGGGCAGGAGGAGTTTCTGCTGCTGTCCGCGGGGAACGGGGTCGTCTACGCCCGCCAGGACGACGGCTGGGTCGTCGCGGGGCAGGTGGTCGCCGACCGGGAGGCCGGGGAGCCGGACGGCCTGCTGGTGGACCTCGCCGCCGGCGCGGTGGTGGAGGACCGGCGGTGGAAGGACATCCGGCTGGGTGGGCGGCGGCTGACGGTGGTGGTGGAAGAGTGAACTGCGAGAAAGTGCTTGACACGAGAAACTTCGTGCGTAAAGTACGCGCCCCCATGCAGACCAAAACACACAACCTGATCACCGCGACGCCCGTCGCCCCGGCTTTTGCCGTGTGCAATGACCGCGCCTTCATGCGTGCGGTAATGGGTGCCGCGCTGAACTGACGGTCTTCCGGACAGATCCCGGAAGGCCCCTGATGCCTTCCGGTGGAAACACAGAGCCCCGGTCGGCATCGCCACCGGGGCTTTTTTGTGCCCCGCGACTACGGATCGCTAGCTCAACGATGGAGAGCGTCCCGCGCCTAACCGGGAAGATGGGGGTTCGAATCCCTCGCGGTCCACCACTTGATGAAGAAGAAGGAAGAAGCGAGGAGAGGGAAAATGACAGGGATCGTCCAGAAGATCGTGGTGCGGGCAGAGGAGCGCGCGCTGGTGTTCCGGCGCGGCGAGGTCCGGGAGCTGCTGGGACCCGGCGTGCACTGGCGCCTGGACCTCACCGGCGCGCTCGACGTGCAGCTCGTGGACGCCGCGCCCGCGGCCGGCCGCGCCGGATTACAGGACCTGCTGGTGAAGTCCTGGACGCCGGCGGAGCGCGAGCGCTACGAGGTCATCGAGACCCGCGCCGACCAGATCGCCATCGTCTACCTGAACGGCCAGCGCGAGGACATCCTCGGGCCCGGCCGCCGGGCGGTGTACCGGAAGGGCGTGGCGGAGGTGACGGTGAGCCTGATCGGCATCAACGGCACGCCGGCGCGCGCCGCCGGGCGCCTGGCCCCGCGCCCGCTGCGGCGGGAGGCGCGGGATCCGCTGGCGTTCGTGGTGTGAGGGCGTATGCGGAGGAAATCACGGGTTTTGTTCCCGTGATTTCCTTGCCCCACCCCCGGCCCGGCACGCCCGCGCACTTGAGGAGACCCGTGAAAATTATGCGGCGGGTCGCGAGCAACCCGTGGACTGGGATGTTGCCAGGCGCGCCCTGAGGAAGCCCGGTGAATGAATCTGCAGATCCTGCCGTCCCCCCTCGCGGACCTGGATCGAGGCAAGAGGTTCTACGCCGCCTTTGATCCGGCGCTGGGTCGACTCTTTGGTGACGAATGGCACCTGTCTGGTATGGCGCGTACTCGATTGCCGCCAGGAGCCATCCCGGCTCATGGCCGACTTGAATGAATTTCAAATTTTGGAAGACGTGGCGCGCTCGGAGAGATTCGAACTCCCGACCTTCTGGTTCGTAGCCAGACGCTCTATCCAACTGAGCTACGAGCGCGTTATTCGTAGGGATTCGGATGGCGGGGCGCAAATTATAGGCAATCTGGTGGGGATGGGAAGCGGTATGCTCGGGTAGCCCGGAAAAAGATCGCGCCTGAAGGCGCTCCTACAGGCTGGAGGTCCCCGAAATGCCCGACAAGATCGAGGAAGTCCGCGGCCAGAAGGCCATCATCCGCTTCGACGCCGCCCGGTGCATCCACTCCCGGAACTGCGTACTCGGCCGGCCCGACGTCTTCGTCCCAAATGTCAAAGGGGACTGGATTTTCCCGGACCGGGCCACCCCGGAGGAGGTCGCCGAGCTCGCCCACAACTGCCCGTCCGGGGCCATCACCTACGAGCTGGTCCACGGGGGCGGGGAGGTGGGGCCTAAGGTCAACACCGTCCGGGTCCGGGAGAACGGCCCCCTGGCAATCCACGCCGAACTGGTGATCGGCGGGGCGGACGCCGGCCACCGGGCCACCCTCTGCCGGTGCGGGGCGTCCAGGAACAAGCCCTGGTGCGACGGCAGCCACGTGGCCGCCGGCTTCACGGCGACCGGCGAGCCCGCGACGGCCGAGAGCCAGCCGCTCGCCGTGCGGGACGGGCCCGTCACGGTGGCGCCGCTCCCCAACGGGCCGCTGCAGGTGAAGGGGCCCCTAGAGGTCGTCTCCGGCACCGGGCGCACCATCAACCGGGTGCAGGAGACCTACCTGTGCCGGTGCGGGGCGTCGAGGAACAAGCCCTACTGCGACGGCAGCCACAAGGCGGCGGGCTTCACGGCACCCTAGGTGGAAGGCCTCCTCGCCCAGGTCGCCCTCTTCCTCGCGGCCACCGTCATCGCGGTGCCGCTCTTTCGCCGGTTCCGCCTGAGTGCGGTGCTGGCCTACCTCGCCAGCGGCATGCTCATCGGGCCCTTCGGGCTGCGCTGGGTGCAGGACGTGGACAGCATCCTGCACTTCGCCGAGTTCGGCGTGGTGCTGCTGCTCTTCGTGATCGGACTCGAGCTGCAGCCCAGCCGGCTCGTCGCGCTACGGAAGGTCGTGTTCGGCCTCGGCGCCGCCCAGGTGCTGGCGACGACGGCGGTGCTCGCCGGCCTCGGGCTGCTCGCGGGGCTGCCCGTGCCCGCGGCGGTGGTCGCCGGCTTCGGGCTCAGTTTGTCGTCCACGCCCATGGTGCTGCAGCTCCTCGGCGAGCGGCGGCAGCTCACCAGCCAGCACGGGCGCGGGGCCTTCGGCATCCTGCTCTTCCAGGACCTGGCGGTGCTGCCCGCCCTCGCGCTGCTGCCCTTGCTCGGGGTGGCGGCGGGCGACGCGGGGGAGGGCGGCCTGAAGCCCCTGCTGGCGATGGGCGCGGTCGCGGCCATCGTCGTGGCCGGGCGCTACGCACTGAAACCCCTGCTGCGGATCGTCGCCGACACGCGCATCCCCGACGTGTTCACGGCGGCGGCGCTGCTGCTCGTCATCGCCACCGCGCTGCTCGTCGATGCCGCCGGGCTCTCCATGGCCCTCGGTGCCTTCATCGCCGGCGTGCTGCTGGCGGACAGCGAGTACCGGCACGAGCTCGAGGCGGACCTGGAGCCCTTCAAGGGCCTGTTGCTCGGGCTCTTCTTCATCGCGGTCGGCATGTCCGTGAACCTCGGGCTCGCCGGCCAGGCGCCGCTCACGGTGCTCGCCCTCACGGCCGGGCTCATGGCGGCGAAGGGCGCGGTGCTCTACGCGCTCGGCCGCCTGGGGTCCCCGCCGCTCGCGGCCCAGGCCCGGCCCCTCGCGCTCGTCATGCTCGCGGGCGGGGAGTTCGCCTTCGTGCTCTTCCCCATCGCGGTGACGGCGGGCCTGATGACCCGGGACACCGCCGAGCTGCTGGTGCTCGCGGTCACGCTCTCCATGCTGCTCTCGCCCCTGGTGCTCATCGCCGACGACCGTTGGTTCAGCCGGCTGTTCGCCGGGAAGGGCGCGGCCGCCTACGACGAGATCAGGCCGCCGGAGGATCACCGGGTCGTCATTGCGGGCTTCGGCCGCTTCGGCCAGATCGTCGCGCGGATCCTTAGGGCCCGGGGCATCCCCTTCACGGCCCTCGAGGCCAGCCAGACCCAGGTCGACTTCGTCCGGCGCTTCGGCAACCGGATCTTCTACGGCGATGCCGCGCGCCCCGAGCTCCTGCGGGCGGCCCAGCTCGAGAAGGCAGAGGCCCTAGTCATCGCGGTGGACGACCAGGACGCGGCGGTCAGGATCGCGGAGTTCGCCCGCCAGCATTTCCCCGACGTGAAGGTCTTCGCCCGCGCCCGGAACCGCCAGCACGCGTTCCGGCTCATGGAGGCCGGCGTGCCCTACATCATCCGGGAGACCTACCTGTCCAGCCTCGAGATGGCGGAGCAGGTGCTCGAGTGGCTCGGCGACGCCCCCGCCGACGCGCGCCGGCGCGTGGCCCTCTTCCGGGCCCACGACGAGACCACGCTGGCGGAGCAGTTCGGGGTGCACGGGGACGAGGACAAGTTCCTCGCCAGCACCAAGGCATCCGCGGCCCAGCTCGAGAAGCTGTTCGAGGCGGACCGCCCGGACCCGTAGGAGCGCCTTCAGGCGCGATCCGGAGGAAATCGCGCCTGAAGGCGCTCCTACTTGCGCTTGACGTGCCCGGGCGCGCCCCGTAAGGTGCCCGCTGTTATCAGGTGCCTCGTCGTCATGTCGGCGCGAGGTTAAACGGGAAGCCGGTGAATGGGGACGATCCCCCGTGATCCCGGCACTGCCCCCGCAACGGTAAGTGGCCCGGCGCCCTGAGGCGTCGCCCACGAGTCCGGAACCGGCCTGGTCACTCCTTAATGCAGTCGCGGAGGGCGACATGGCAGGCAAGAACGGCCTACGTCTGATTATTTCGACCTTGCCCCCCGTGTCAGCGCTGCGCCCGGTGCCGTCGTGCACCCGGGAGCGCTGGCATGCCGGGTAGCGGTCTCGCTGCAGCCGGCGCTCTCGCGCTCGCCCTCGGGCTGGCCCTGACCGCATTGCTCGCCACGGCCCCGGTGGCGGCGGAGCCCGGCGTGGGCGACGTCATCGTCGTCACCGGCATCCGGCCCCGGCCGCTGGCCAGCCTGCCGAAGAGCGTCACCGTCATCGGTGCGGACGACATCGCCGCCTCGCCCGCGACCGGGCTTGCGGAACTGCTGGCCGCCGAGGCCAACCTCAACCTGCGCTCGGTGACCGGTAACGACAAGTTTGCCGGCGTCGACATCCGCGGCATGGGTGACACCTGGGTCAGCAACGTGCTCGTGCTGGTCGACGGCGTCCGGCTGAATACGCCCGACCTCGCCGGGCCCGACCTTGCCAGCGTCTCGCTGCAGCAGGTCGAGCGCATCGAGATCGTGCGCGGCGCCAACGCCGTGCGCTACGGCGGCGGGGCGGTAGGCGGCGTGGTGAACATCATCACCCGGGACCCGCCGGCCGGACCCCGGGCCGCGGGCCGGCTCGTGGCCGGCAGCGACGACACGGTCGGGGCCGCGGTGGCCGCCGGCACCGGCGCCGACGGCGACCGGCCCTGGCGGGCCGGGGCCGAACTCGCCTGGTCCGACACGGACGGCTACCGGGACAACGGCGCCCTCGAGCGCACCGACCTGCAACTCAAGGGCAGCGTGCAGGCGACGCCGCGGGTCGCCGTCGACGCCTCGCTGCAGTTCCACGCGGACGAGTACGGCCTGCCCGGACCCGTCAGCGCCGAGGACTACGCGGGCTCCGACGCCGATCGCCGGAGCACCGAGCGCCCCGACGACGGCGGCGAGACCCGGGACGCCCGCTACCGGGCCGGCCTGGACTACGCCATCGCCCCCGGTCACCAGGTCACGCTCACCGCGGCCCTGCGCGACCGGAGCAACGAGTACGTGCTCGGTTACACGCCGCTGCTGCCCCGGAGCGCCCAGCTGGACGAGATCAGCGAGGACACCCGGGGCCTCGAGCTGGCCTGGGACGTGCCGCTCGCACTCGGGCCCGGCCGCCAGGAGGTCACGGTCGGCGCCACCTGGGGCAGCACCGACTACACCCGGCAGGAGGATGGCACGGCCCAGGTCGGGACCAGCCGGGCACTCCTCGGCGACCTGGCGGAGGCCGGGGCCTTCGTCGCCGCGACCTGGTTCGTGACGGAGCAGTGGCAGGTGAGCGCGGGCCAGCGCTGGAGCGAGACCCGCTACGACGCGTCCACGCGGGCGCTCGTCGAGGTGTGCGACTTCGAGACCGTGCCGGGCATCCCGTTCCCGGTGCCGGTGAACTGCCGCCCGGAGCAGGTGGCCGGCGCCGTGCGGGACGAGCGCTGGGACAACACCGCGACCGATGCCGGGCTCGTGGTGACGCTCGGTCCCGCCGCGAGGATCTTTGCCGGCTACAGCCGCGCGTTCCGGGTGCCCAACGTGGACGAACTCGCCCGGGGCACGCCGGACCTCTCGCCCCAGTCGTCCCGGCACCTGGATGCGGGCGTGCGGCTCGCGCCGGGCGACGACTGGGAGCTCAGCGTCGCCGCGTTCCTCATGCGCGTGGACGACGAGATCTTCTACGGCGAGGACCCGCTGACCGGCGACGTGCTGAACAGGAACGCGCCGGAGGAGACGGAGCGGACCGGCGGCGAGGTGGAGCTGCGCTGGCAGGCCACCGGCGTGGTTGCCGTCACCGGCACCGCGGGCTACACCCGGGCCCGATTCGCCTCCGGTGCCGCCGTCCCGCTCGTGCCGGAATGGACCGCTTCCCTGGGGCTGCGCTGGCGCCCCGGGCAGGCGTTCTCCGGCAGCGTCACCGGTCGCTACGTCGGCAGCCGGGCCGACGGCAATGATTTCGGCGGCGGCACCTACCCGCGCCTCGACCCCTACGTCATCGCCGATGTCCGGCTCACCTGGCAGCCGGGCGCCGTGGCCTGGACCGCCGGCGTCGAGAACCTGTTCGACGAGGTGGCGGCGGCGTCCGCCTACTCGACCGCCGTCTATCCCTTGCCCGGCCGGCGTTTCCACGCCGGCGTGTCCCGCTCCTTCTGAAGGAATCCCGAGATGAAGCCTGCCGCCGTGTTCGCCGTCGCGCTCCTCCTGGGCGCAGTGGCCGTTTCCGCCCGTGCCGGCATCTTCGCCCCCGCCGCGGGCCAGCCCGGCTCCACGGCGGTGGAGGCGGCCAGCGGCGCCATCACCGGCTGGGCCGCCGTGGTGGAGGACTACACGCCGGGCACGAACGTCGATGCCGCCTTCCGCACGCCGGAGAAATCCCTGGGTGCCGCGGGCAACTCCGACGGGACCGGCGCCGGCTTCATCTACGACGTCGTCTCCCTGGGCCGGGGCGGCAGCATCACGCTCCGCTTCGATCCGCCCATCGCCGACGGGCCCGGCAGCGACTTCGCCGTGTTCGAGAACGCCTTCAGCGACGGTTTCCTCGAGGTGGCGTGGGTGGAGGTGTCGTCGGATGGCAGCCACTTCGTGCGCTTCCCGGCCTTCTCGCTGACACCCGGCCCTGTGGCCGCGTTCGGCGCCAGCATGGACGCCACCAACCTGGAGGGACTCGCCGGCAAGTACCGGGGCGGGTTCGGCACGCCCTTCGACCTCGCAGGGCTCGCGGGCGCGGCCGGACTGGACAGGGCGGCGGTGACCCATGTGCGGCTCGTCGATGTGGTGGGCGACGGTTCGGCGCCCAACGACCTCACGCCCGCGAGCCTGGCCGGGTGGCTCGGCATGCCGCTGGCGTCGCTGCCGCCGTCCCTCGTCGCCATCGCCAGCGGCGCGCCGGCCGCGATCTACGACCCGTACCCGACCGTGGGCAGCGCCGGCTTCGACCTGGATGCGGTCGGCGTGCTCCACGTCGCAGCGCCCGCGGACATGGACGGGGATGGCGTGCAGGACAGCGCGGACAACTGCACCCAGGTGGCGAACACCAGCCAGTGCGACAGCGACGGCGACGGCTACGGCAACCGCTGCGACGGCGACTTCAACGGGAACGGCGCCACCAACGCCCAGGACACCGTGCTGCTCCGGCAGCAGCTGGGCCAGCCGAGCGTCGCGCCCGGATACCACCCCGCCGACCTCAACTGCAACGGGGCGGTGAACGCCCAGGACACCACGCTCTTCCGCAGCCTGCTGGGCCGGCCACCGGGCCCGTCGGCGCCGCACCCCTGATCAAACAACAAGGAAAACGACAGTGCACCACAGATTCCCCGCCATCCTCGCCACGGGGGCCTGCCTCGTGGCCACCGCCGCGCCGGCTGCCGTCATCACCTTCGACGACCTCGCGCTCGCGCCCGACAGCTACTTCAAGCCGGGTGTCACGACGACCTTCGAAAGCGGCGGTGCCACCTTCCACCACGACGCGCCCTTCGGTGACTGCTGCTGGTTCGGGTTCACCTACTCGAACCGGACGGACGTCGTGACGCCCGGGTTCCTGAATGATGGCAGCGCGATCACCGGCGATGGGGCCGGCCCGGGCCAGGACAACTACGCGGTGTCCACGTCGGACGGGGCGCTGCTCGAGTTCGATATCGCGCAGTCCCTGGCGGGGGCCTTCTTCACGAACACGACCTACACGTACCTGGCGGTGCGGGACGGCAACGACGGCAACGTGCCACCCTTCGTGGGCGGGCCCTTCGGCCCGGGCGACTTCCTCACCCTGACGGTCACGGGCTACGACGCCGGTGACGCGGTCACGGGCTCCGTCGACGTCGCGCTGGCGGACGGCACCGCCATCCTGGACCAGTGGACCTGGGTGGACCTCGCGAGCCTCGGCCTCGTGAAGTCCCTGCGCTTCAGCTACACGGGGTCGGACAACGGCCCCTTCGGGCTCAACACGCCGGCCTACTTCGCCATGGACAACCTGACCACGGTGCCGGTGCCGGGGGCGGCCTGGCTGCTGGCCTCGGGGCTCCTGGCGATCCGCCGCCGCAGGAGCAGTGGGAGCGGCTTCAGCCGCGATCCGGAGAATGGTCGCGCCGGTCGGCGCTCCTACGGGCGCGGGACATTCCGCTAGACTGTCTGCCGCTCAACGTTTCCCTGGAGACCACCCATGCTGCTGCTCACTGGCGCCACCGGCAAGACCGGCGGCGCGACCGCCCAGGCCCTGCTGAAGCAGGGCGTGAAGTTCCGCGCCATCGTCCGTAACCCGGAGAAGGCCGCCGCGCTCAAGGCCGCCGGCGTCGAGCTGGTGACCGGCGACGTCACCGACAAGGCCGTGCTCGAGGCCGCCATGAAGGGCGTGACGAAGGCCCTGATGACCATGCCGAACGGCGAGAAGCAGCTCGACCTCGAGAAGCAGTTCGTCGACGTGGCGAAGGCCGCGGGCGTGAAGCACGTGGTGAAGATGTCGTCCATGGAGGCCATGGCGAGCGCGAAGGCGCCGATCCCGAAGATCCACTACGCGTCGGAACAGTACCTGAAGCAGTCGGGCCTTGCCTGGACCTTCATCAAGCCGAACTTCTTCATGCAGAACCTGCTCGGCAGCGCCGGTACCATCAAGGAGCAGGGCAAGTTCTTCCTCCCGCTGGGTACGGGCCGTACGGTGATGATCGACACCCGGGATATCGGCGCCTGCGTCGCCGTGGCCCTGACGGGCACCGGCCACGAGGGCCAGGCCTACGAGCTCACGGGCCCCGAGGAGCTCGGCTTCGCCGACGCCGCGGAGCGCTTCACGAAGGTGCTTGGCCGCAAGATCGAGTACGTCAGCGTGCCGATGGCGGCCTACCGCCAGACGCTGGCCCGCTTCCTCACCAGCGAGTGGCACCTGAATGCGGTCTGCGAGCTCTTCCAGGAGATCGCCGACGGCCAGGACCTGCACGTCACGGGCACGGTGCAGAAGCTCACGGGTCGCGCGCCGACCTCCCTGGAGCAGTTCATCCGCGACCACCAGGCCATATTTACTGCGTAGGAGCGGCCGCTTTTCCGCGTAGGAGCGGCTTCAGCCGCGATCCGGCAGATTGACGATCGCGCCTGAAGGCGCTCCTACGGGAACCGGTCCTTGCGCCGGCGGGTCTCGGCGAGGACCTCCACGTCCGGTGCGTCCTTAAGGCCCAGCGTGGACCGCAGCCCGGCGCTCGCGGGCCGCAGGAAGGGGTTCGTGGCCTTCTCGAGTCCGATGGTGCTCGGCACCGTCGGCTGGTTGGCGGCCCGCAGCCGCGCCACCTCGGCCACCCGGTCCTGCAGCGCCGGATTGCCCGGCTCCATCGTGACCGCGAAGCGCCCGTTCGACGCCGTGTACTCGTGGGCGCAGTACACCCGCGTGTCGTCGGGCAGGGCCATGAGCTTCTGCAGGGAAGCCCACATCTGCGCCGGCGTGCCCTCGAACAGACGGCCGCAGCCGAGGGAGAAGAGGGTGTCGCCCACGAAGGCGGCCCGGTCCGCGTCGAAGACGTAGCAGATATGGCCCACGGTGTGACCCGGCGTCTCCAGAACCCGGGCCACCCGGGTGCCCAGCGGGAAGCTGTCGCCCTCCGCGACCCGGACGTCGATGCCGGGAATACGCGCCGCGTCGGCGGCGCAGCCCACTACCGTGCAACCGGTCGCGGCCTTCAGCGCCAGGTTCCCGCCCGCGTGGTCGAAGTGGTGGTGGGTGTTCAGGATGACGTCGAGCCGCCAGCCCCGTTCCGCCAGCGCCGCCTGGATCGCCGCCGCGTCCGGCGTGTCGATGCTGGCGGTGAGCCCCGAATCCGGATCCCGGACCAGGTAACCGTAGTTGTCCTGGAGGCACGGGACCTGGACGATCTCCAGCCCGGCCACGGCCCTCAGGTCTCCTTCAGGCGGGGCATCAGCTCTGCCAGGTTGCAGGGGCGGGTGCGGTAGTCGAGCTGGGCGGCGATGAGCTGGTCCCAGCCGGTGGCGCAGGCGTTCGACGAGCCGGGCAGGCAGAACACGTAGGTGCCGTTCGCGACGCCGGCGAGGCAGCGGGACTGGAGGGTCGAGGTGCCGATGTCGTCCCAGGAGAGGCGGCGGAACTGCTCGCCGAAGCCCTCGATGACCTTGTCCAGCAGGGGTTCGATGGCCTCCGGCGTGCCGTCCCGGCCGGTGACCCCGGTGCCGCCGGTGGTGATGACCACCTGCACGCCCGGGTCGGCGATCCAGGCGGAGACGGTCGCGCGGATGCGGTAGATGTCGTCGGGTTCCAGAGCCCGGTCGGCCAGCACGTGGCCCGCGTCCTCGAGCCGGCCCACCAGCAGCGCGCCGGAGGTGTCGGTATCGAGCGTGCGCGTGTCCGAGACCGTCAGGATGGCGATCGCGAGGGGCTGGAATTCCCGGGGTCGGTCGTTCGTGGGGGGCATGGCCACAATGATACCGCCTCAGGCGGCATCGTCGCCGCCGGACCTTCGCACCTGCTCCCGCAGGAATTCGGCGAAGTGCCGGCAGGCGTCCGTCACCGTGAAGATGCCGGCCAGTTTCCCGCGGCGCGTGACGATGGCCGAACCCAGGTGCTGCTCCGCCATGTGGGCCAGCACCTCGTCCAGGCGCGCGTCCATGTCCACGATGTAGGCGTCGGTCACCATGGCGTCCGCCACCCGGGTGGCGTGCTCGTCGGGGCTGGCGAAGTCGGGACCCAGGATCAGCTTGATGTCCCGGTCCGAGACACTGCCGGCGAGCTCCCCCTGGCGGGTGACCGGCAGGTGCCTGATGCGGTGCTCCCGCATGAAGGCAAGGGCGTCCGCGACGCTCGCCCCGGCATCCACCGAGTAGGGAAAGGGGGTCATGACCGCCTTGATGGAGGGCATCCGCTTCATGGCCCGATCATAGCGGGGGCGGCGCAATTGTGCCCCTCCGTGGAAGTACGGTAGTGTCGTCGCCATGGCCCCCGAAGCCCCTACTGGATGCCGTTCACGGCCAACCGCCACTTCAAGCAGCACCCGCTGCTGCTCGAGTCGGCGTCCGGGATGTACTACCGCAGCCGGGACGGCCGGCAGATCCTCGACGGCATCGCCGGCCTCTGGTGCGTCAACGCGGGGCACTGCCACCCCCGGATCGTGGCCGCCGTCCAGGCCCAGGTGGCGAAGCTGGACTACGCCACGGCCTTCAACCTGGGCCACCCCGCCGCCTTCGAGCTGGCTGCCCAGGTGGCGGACCTGGCACCCGGTGACCTCGACCACGTGTTCTTCGTCAACTCGGGCTCCGAGGCGGTCGATACGGCGCTCAAGATCGCGCTCGCGTATCACCGGGCCCGGGGCGAGGGCCAGCGCTTCCGCTTCATCGGCCGGGAGCGGGGCTACCACGGCGTCGGCTTCGGCGGCATCTCCGTGGGGGGCATGGTGGCGAACCGCAAGGTCTTCGCCGCGTCCATGCTGCCCGGCGTGGACCACCTGCCCCATACCCACGACCCGGCGCGGAATGCCTTCAGCCGGGGGCAGCCAGCCCACGGGGCCGAGTTCGCGGACGCGCTCGAGCGGATCGTGGCCCTGCATGACCCCAGCACCATTGCCGCGGTCATCGTCGAGCCCGTGTCCGGCTCCGCCGGCGTGCTGGTGCCGCCCAGGGGTTACCTGGAGCGGATCCGCGCCATCTGCGACCGGCATGGCCTGCTGCTGATCTTCGACGAGGTCATCACCGGCTTCGGTCGCACCGGCTCCGCTTTTGGGGCCACGACCTTCGGCGTGCAGCCGGACCTCATGACGGTCGCCAAGGGCATCACCAGCGGCGTGGTGCCCATGGGCGCGGTGCTGGTCGACCGGCGCATCTACGAGGCCTGCATGAATGCCGCCGGACCGGGGCAGGCCATCGAGTTCTTCCACGGCTACACCTACTCGGGTCATCCCCTGGCCTGTGCCGCCGGCCTCGCAGCCCTCGCGGTGTACCGGGACGAGGGCCTGTTCGGGCGGGCGGCCCGGCTCGCCCCGGCCTTCGAGGCGGCGCTGCACTCCCTGAAGGGCGCGCCCCACGTCATCGACATCCGGAACATCGGGCTGATGGGCGCCGTCGAACTCGAGCCGCGGCCAGGCCAGCCCACGGAGCGCGCCCTCGACGTCTTCCGCCACTGCTTCGACCAGGGCGTGCTGGTGCGTACCACCGGCGACACCATTGCCCTGACCCCCCCGCTGGTCGTCGACGAGGCCCAGGTCGGCCAGATCGTCGCCGCCATCGGCAAGGCCCTGCGGGCCGTCCACTAGAACGGAAACATCCCATGCTCATCGGCGTACCCACCGAGATCAAGCAGGACGAGCACCGGGTGGGCCTCACGCCCACCAGCGTGCGGGAGCTCACCGTGCACGGCCACCAGGTGCTGGTGCAGAGCAAGGCGGGTGCCGGCATCGGCGTGCGCGACACCGACTACGAGCGGGCCGGTGCGACCATCGTGCCCTCGGCCCGGGACGTATTTGCCAAGGCGGAGATGGTGGTCAAGGTGAAGGAACCCCAGCCGCCGGAGATCGCCCTGCTGCGGGAGGGGCAGGTGCTGTTCACCTACCTGCACCTCGCGCCCGATCCGAAGCAGACCGAGGGCCTCGTGAAGTCCGGGGCCATCGGCATCGCCTACGAGACGGTGACCGGCCCCCACAACAGCCTGCCGCTGCTCTCGCCCATGAGCGAGGTGGCGGGGCGCATGGCCGTGCAGGCGGGCGCTCATTGCCTCGAGCGGGAGGCAGGCGGCGCCGGCATCCTGCTGGGTGGCGTGCCGGGCGTGAAGGCGGCCAACGTGGTCGTGCTCGGCGGCGGCGTGGTCGGCACCAATGCCATCCGGGTCGCCATGGGGATGGAGGCGCAGGTCACCGTCATCGACCGCTCCCTGCCGCGCCTGAAGGAGCTGGACTTCCAGTTTGGCGGGCGCCTCAACACCATCTACTCCACCGTCGAGGCCATCGAGCACTACGTGGCGGAGGCCGACCTCGTGATCGGCGCCGTGCTGGTGCCGGGCGCCGCCGCGCCGCGCCTGGTGAGCCGGGCCATGGTGCGGGAGATGCGGGACCGCTCGGTGGTAGTCGACGTTGCCATCGACCAGGGCGGCTGCTTCGAGACGGCGCGGCCGACGACCCACTCCCAGCCGACCTACGTGGAGGAGGGGGTGGTGCACTATTGCGTGGCCAACATGCCGGGCGCCGTGGCCCGCACCTCGACCTTCGCGCTGAACAACGCGACGCTGCCCTACGTGCTCGCGCTGGCCGACAAGGGCTACCGCCAGGCGCTCCTCGACGACCCCGGCCTGCTGGAAGGCCTCAACATCCACCGGGGCAAGGTCACCTACCAGGCGGTGGCCGAGGCGCTGGGCTACGACCACGTGCCGGCCCGGCAGGTGCTGGGGTAGGAGCGCGTTCACGCGCGATGGGGCGGGGT
>CALGMY010000032.1 GCA_937958785.1 uncultured Gammaproteobacteria bacterium
GGATTCTCCTGACTCCTTCACAAGGATCGATGCATGAGAGGCTATCTCGGCAATTCAGCCCGTAACCGCTCCAAGGGCGGTGGCGGCGGCAACGTCGCCGGCGGCAACAATGGCGGCAATCCCAATGCCAACGGCAACATCGCCGGCCAGCACCGGGGCCGCGACGACGGCCGGCGCCGGGGCCGGGGCGGTGGCGGTGGCGGTGGTGGCGGCGGCGGCGGTGGCCGCGAGCACGAGGAGATCGTCACCTTCACCGAGGACGAGGTGATCTCGAAAAGCGCACTGGAGGGTGGCCAGCTCCTCAACCTCAACGAACTCAAGAACAAGCCACCCCACGAACTCGCCCACATGGCGGAGTCCATGGGTCTCGAGGGCATGGCGAGGTCCCGCAAGCAGGACATCATCTTCGCCATCCTGAAGGCCCACGCCCAGAGCGGCGAGAACATCTTCGCCGACGGCGTGCTCGAGATCCTGCAGGACGGCTTCGGCTTCCTGCGCTCCGCCGACAGCTCGTACCTCGCTGGTCCCGACGACATCTACGTCTCGCCGAGCCAGATCCGCCGCTTCAACCTGCGCACGGGCGACACCGTCTCGGGCCTCATCCGCCCGCCGAAGGAGAGCGAGCGCTACTTCGCGCTCCTGAAGGTCAGCGAGATCAACTTCGACGATCCCCAGAACGCGCGCAACAAGGTCCTCTTCGAGAACCTGAAGCCGCTCTTCCCCAAGAAGCGCCTCGGCCTCGAGCAGGGCAACGGCAGCACGGAAGACCTGACGGCCCGCATCATCGACCTCTGCGCGCCCATCGGCAAAGGCCAGCGCGGCCTGATCGTCTCGCCGCCGAAGGCCGGCAAGACGATGCTCCTGCAGAACATCGCCCTGTCCATCACCACCAACCACCCGGAGTGCTTCCTCATCGTCCTGCTCATCGACGAGCGGCCCGAGGAAGTGACGGAGTGGGAGCGCACGGTCCGTGGCGAGGTGGTCTCGTCAACCTTCGACGAGCCCGCCAGCCGCCACGTGCAGGTGGCCGAGATGGTGATCGAGAAGGCCAAGCGCCTGGTCGAGCACAAGAAGGATGTGGTCATCCTCCTCGACTCCATCACCCGCCTGGCCCGCGCCTACAACACCGTGGTGCCGTCCTCGGGCAAGGTGCTGACGGGCGGCGTGGACGCCAACGCCCTCCATCGCCCGAAGCGCTTCTTCGGCGCGGCCCGCAACATCGAGGAGGGCGGCAGCCTCACGATCCTCGCCACCGCCCTGATCGACACGGGCTCCAAGATGGACGACGTGATCTACGAGGAGTTCAAGGGCACCGGCAACATGGAGATCCACCTGGATCGCCGCATCGCCGAGAAGCGGGTCTTCCCCGCGATCAACATCAACCGCTCCGGCACCCGGCGTGAGGAACTCCTCACCAAGGACGACGAGCTGCAGAAGATGTGGATCCTCCGCAAGGTCCTCCACCCCATGGACGAGCTCGCCGCCGTCGAGTTCCTGCTCTCGAAGATGCAGGACACCAAGAAGAACGTGGACTTCTTCGACTCGATGAAGCGGTAGGCGCGTCAGTCAGACGTCACGGCGGCCGGCAGGGGCGACCCGCCGGCCGTTTGCTTTTCCAGGGGATGGTCCGAAAGGGATGGTCAGTGCCCGATCGTCTCCCACTGGCAGGCCACGTTGACCACCTTGGATCGGGCGCGACCTAGTCGCCGATGATTTCGTCAAGGCCTTCGATGGCACGGCCCAAATCCTCTGGAGTTACCCGGCCGAGTCGCTTGCCAAGCCGTTCCACCGACAGGGTCCGCACCTGGCTGATCTTGACCCAGGAGCGCTTGGGCAACTTTACACCAGCCAGTTCGAGCGTCAGGGGAAAACCCGCCCGCGGCGCCTGGCTGGTGATGGCCATGGCGATGACGGTGCCCGACCGCTCGTTGAAGACGTCGTGGCTGAGTATCAGCACGGGCCGGAGACCCGATTGCTCCCGCCCGCGGGTCGGGTTCAGGTCAGCCCACCGGACTTCACCCCGGCGTATCGGGCTCAGTACTCGGGCCACGCGGCGCGGTCCAGGGCGAGTCCCTCATCCGCCTGCCGCTGCTCTTCAGCCGGATCGAGGCGTGCGCACTCCGTCGCCAGGCGGGTGCGGCGCAGCCTGGCCAGCTTCTCCGCGAGGGCGGACTGGAAGGCCTGGCTGCGGTTCGGGAACATCCGGGCCTTCACGAGCTGGTCCACTTCATGGAGGGTGGCCTGGTCAATGGTTACGGCGATCTTCACGCTGGGCATCATCGGTGTACCTAGTATGACAATTCATCATACCCATGGCGGTCCACCGGGGCCAGTATCGGCCCGGCAGCCTGCGCGGGCGAGGCGAGAATCCCGGGATTTGCGCCGGAAAGGCGCTAGCCCACCCGCCGCAGCAAGGCCGCCAGCTCCAGCGACACCTGCAGCGACAGGGCGGTGTAGTCAGCCATCGCTAGAGCCAGCGCCGGACGGTGTTGGTATACCGGGTGTATTCCGCGCCGAACAGCTCGCCGAGCGCCCGCTCCTCCGGCCCGATCTGGAAGCGGTTCATCCAGGGCACGAAGATGAGGGGGCCGAGCAGCCCGGCGGGGGTGCCGAGCCAGGCCGCCCAGGCCAGCAGCAGGCTGGCCATGCCGAGGTACATGGGGTTGCGGCTGCGCCGGAAGATGCCGTGGGTGACGAGGGACGTGGACGTTTCCGGCTTGATGGGGTTCAGCGTGGTCTTCGCCCGGCCGAAGGTCCGGGCCGCGGTGCCCGCGAGCCACATGCCGAGCAGCACGAAGGCCACGGCCGCCGCCAGGCGCGGCCCCGCGGGCAGCGTCGTGGGCGCGAACTCCCGCGACACCAGCCACGCCACGACGCCCGCCATGACGCCGACGAGGGGCGGGGGAATGCGCTTCTCGAGGAACTTCATCTCAGCTCACCTCCACGCCGGGAGAGTACCCCAAGTCCCAGGCCGATCAGCCCGGCGTTGCGCACAACGCTTCCCAGGGTCTGGGCCAGCTCGGGTACCGGGAGCAGGGCGAGCACGAGGTTGAGCAGCAGCCCGGAGCCGAACAGCAGGAGGGGAAACCGGGGCAGCCAGGCGGCCCGGAGGGCCGCGGCCGTGAACAGCAAGCCGCCACCCACCATGAGGGCGCCGTGCACGGTATAGGTGACACCGAGGCGGTTCCAGAGGGCGGCGTAGTCCGGCAACCCTTCCGCCAGTGCGTACAGCGTCGTGTGGCTGAAGTAGGTGAAGGCGGCGCCGTAGAGCACCGCTCCAAGCACCATCACGATGCCGGGGCCAGGCCGGTGCAGCGCGCTGAGGCCGAGGAGCAGCCAGCCCATCGGCAGGAATGCCAGGTAGTTGACCCAGAGCTGTGTCGGCGAGAAACCCTGCTGGTACCACTCGGCGAAGTCCGTTGCCGAGTGGAAGGCGGGCGCCAGGACCGCCGCCACGCCGACGACCGTCCCGAGCACCCGCCTGGCATCGCTCACCGGCGGCGCGCGCCTAGGGCTGCTCGCTGACCGCCTGCGCGTTGCCCGCCTCACCCTCCGCCGGGAACAGCACGGATCCGAACAGCGTCATCCGGAGGGTGCCGAGCGCATCGTTGAAGATCAGCGGCGGGGCGGCCTCCTTCGAGAGCGCCTGCACCCGGGCCTGCAGCTCGGCGACCTTCGCCGGATTGCTCGTGGCCAGGTTGTTGGCCTCGCCCGGGTCGCTGGCGAGATTGAACAGCTCCACCTTCGCGGGCAGCGTGGCCTGCCAGACCAGCTTCCAGTCGCCCTGGCTCACCGCGGCCCGGAAGGGCTCGACGTCGTACACCACCTCGGTGCGGGGCGAGGGCGCCTTGCCGGCGAGGGTCGGCCACATGTCGAGGCCGTCCAGGGCCTTGCCCTTGTGGGTGGCCACGCCGGCGAGGCCGGCAAGGGTCGGGTACATGTCGACGATGTGCAGGGGCCCGTCCACCACGCTGCCGGCCGGGATGCGGCCGGGCCAGTTGGCAACGGCCACGACCCGGGTCCCGCCCTCGTACAGGGAAGCCTTGCCAGCCCGGTACGGCCCGTTGTCGGCGGGGATGGTGCTCTTCGACATGTCCACCTCCCCGGTGAAGCGCGCGTCCCGGGGCCCGCCGTTGTCGCTCTGGAAGACCACGAGCGTGTTCTTCCGCATCTTCTTCTTCTCCAGCGCCTTCAGCACCCGGCCGATCTGGTCGTCCATGGCGGTGATCATCGCGGAGTAGGCCTTCAGGGACGGATCCGCCACGTCCTTGTAACGATCGAGATACGCCTGGGGTGCCTGGTAGGGCGAGTGGGGCGCCGTGAACGTGAGGTACAGGAAGAGGGGCGTCTTCGGATCGTGCCCCTCGATGAGCTTCACGGCATCCTGGCCGATGAGTTCGGTGACGTAGCCCTCCTCGACCACGGGCTCGTTGTCCCGGAACCAGTCGCGCACGCCGTGGGCGGAATGGGTGAAGTAATCGATCTCGCCGAGCAGCGCGCCGTACTGATGGTCGAAGCCGCTCTGGCGGGGCCAGTACTTTCGGTCCGCATGGCCCAAGTGCCACTTGCCGACGATGGCGGTGCGGTAGCCGGCCTCCTTCAGCGCCTGGGGCAGCAGCCACTCATCGGTGGGGATGCCGTAGGTGCCGGCGGACGGGATCACCAGGGTCTGCATGCCGTAGCGGTGCGGGTAGCGGCCGGTCATCAGCGCGGCCCGGGACGGCGTGCACATGGGCTGGGCGTAGAAGCGCTCGAGGCGCGCGCCGCCCTTCGCCAGCTCGTC
>CALGMY010000033.1 GCA_937958785.1 uncultured Gammaproteobacteria bacterium
CCGTCGGTGGTCAGCCGCTGGGGACCGGAGATGCCGGGCAGGTTGTCGCCGACGACGACGAGGGGCCGGTCGAGGTGCGGCCGTAGACCCGGACCCAGGCCTGGGGAAACCCCTGCGCCACGAGGGGTACGCCGTACAGCCCCAGCATCAGCACCAGCCAGCGCAGGTCGCTCTTCGGGTCGTGGCTCAGGACCCCGAAGAGCAGCATGGCGAGCGCAAGCCCCCACCTGGCCTTGTCCACGCGCCTCATGCCTGCTGCGAGTCCGCTCCGGGTCCCGTCGGTGGTGTCGGGCGGAACGGGGAATTCTTGATGGCTGGCGGCCGGCGTGACGCCCGTCACGCAGGGCGCGCCCCGCCACGCTCAGCCGGCGGACACGAGCCTCGACACCGCGGCGAAGAAGCCCACGCCGGCGAGGAACGGCCAGAGGGGGCCCGTGGGGCGCGGCAGCTCCAGGTTCAGCACGTTCAGCAGGATGGCGCCGGCGAGCAACGCGGTCCAGGTGGCCACGACGGTGCCGGGCAGCGGGGTGAGCTCACCGAGCAGCCAGCCCGTCACCAGGGCGAGGGCGAAGAGCCAGCGCAGGACCCGGTCGAAGGCGGCGGGATGCCACTCCCGCACCAGGTGGTCTACCGCCGTGAAGTGCAGGGCCATCACCGCCACGATGGCGCCGTAGGGCACGTAGCCCTCCCGGGCTGTCCCGAGCCGGGCGACCAGGTAGCCGAAGAGCAGGAAGTACGCGGTGTAGCCGGCCCCGTGCAGTCCCACGGCGAGGCCGTGCCACCGGGTGCGGCCGCGGAAGCGGTCCACCACGTAGAACAGCAGCATGCCGGCGAGCGCCCAGGCGAACAGAACCGTGTCGACCTGGCCGTCACCGGAACCCGCGGCGTAGCGGGCCATCTTCGGCAGCAGGTAGAGGAAGACGTAGCCGATGGCGACGCCCGCGCTCAGCGGCCGCCAGATGGCACCGTAGGGTCGCAGTCGCGCCTCGATGGGCCCGTGGGCCACGTGGACGAAGGCCAGCAGCAGGGCGGCGAGGCCGGAGCGGAGGACGTCGGACATGGGCCTGCCCGGCGTCAGGCCTTCGGCAGCGTCACGCCCCGCTGGCCCTGGTACTTGCCGCCCCGGTCCTTGTACGAGGTCTCGCAGACCTCGTCGGACTCGAAGAAGAGCATCTGGGCCACGCCCTCGTTGGCGTAGATGCGGGCGGGCAAGGGCGTCGTGTTGGAGAACTCCAGGGTCACGTGCCCTTCCCACTCGGGCTCGAGCGGCGTGACGTTCACGATGATGCCGCAGCGGGCGTAGGTCGACTTGCCGAGGCACACCGTGAGCACGTTGCGGGGAATGCGGAAGTACTCCACGGTGGAGGCCAGCGCGAAGGAATTGGGCGGGATGATGCAGACGTCCGTGTCCATGTCCACGAAGCTGCTCGGGTCGAAGGCCTTCGGGTCGACGATGGTGGAGTTGATATTGGTGAACACCTTGAACTGGCGCGCGCAGCGCACGTCGTAGCCGTAGCTGGACGTGCCGTAGGAAATCACCCGCTGCCCGTGCACCTCCCGGACCTGGCCCGGTTCGAAGGGCTCGATCATGCCGTGCTGCTCGGCCATGCGGCGGATCCAGCGGTCGGGACGGATGCTCATCTCAGGCGTTCTCCCCTACTTCTTCTCGACGACGATCGACCCGAAGATGCCCCGCTGGTCCTTCGGCCGGGCCTCGAGCGCGGTCACGAGGCGCGCGGCGATCTCCCCGTAGCGACGGGCCAGCACGGAATCGGGCGCGGCCACCACCGTGGGCCGGCCGGTGTCGGCCTCCTGCTGGATCCGGGCCTCGAGCGGCAGCCGCCCCAGCAACGGCACGCCGGTCTCCGCGGCGAGCTTCTCGCCGCCACCGGCGCCGAAGATGGCGGTCTCCTGGTTGCAGCAGGGGCAGACGAAGGTGCTCATGTTCTCGATCACGCCGAGCACGGCCACGCCGACCTTCTCGAACATCCTGAGGCCCTTGCGGGCATCCGCGAGGGCGATGTCCTGGGGCGTGGTGACGATGACGGCGCCGGCCAGCGGCACCTTCTGGGTGAGGGTGAGCTGGATGTCGCCCGTGCCCGGCGGCAGGTCGACGACGAGGTAGTCCAGGTCGTGCCAGTTGGTCTGGAAAGCGAGCTGCTGGAGGGCCTGGGTCGCCATCGGCCCGCGCCAGACGACGGGCCGCTCCTCCTCCACCAGGAAGCCGATCGAGTTGGCCTCGAGGCCATGGGCCACCAGGGGCTCGAAGGTCTTCCCGTCCCGGGATTCCGGGGACTGGCCGAGGAGGCCCAGCATCCGGGGCTGGCTCGGCCCGTAGATGTCGGCGTCCAGGATGCCGGTCCGCGCGCCCGTGGCGGCGAGGGCCAGGGCGAGGTTCACGGCGGTGGTGGACTTGCCGACGCCGCCCTTGCCGGACGCGACGGCAATCACGTTCCGGACGCCGGGCAGGGGCGCCAGGTTGCCCTGGACGGCACGGGCCACGACCCGGGTCATGCGGTTGCCATAATTCGTGATGGGATTAACAGTAAGGTGGGGGGACAGCCGCCACATTGTAGCGGGTGGCAGCAACGGGCGCCGCCACCCCATGTGGCATAATTTGGCCGCGCGGCGTGACCGGTTGGGGCCGGTCGGGCCGTCCTGGGGCCTGGGCAAGGACGACCGGATGAGCGGGTCACGGAGCGGTTTCCGGGGCGTATGAAGTTTTTCAGCACACTGAAGGCCGAGCGCTGCCTGACGCAGCTGCTGGCCGCCCGGGACGTGGCCAGCCCGGAGGCCCGCAAGGCGCTTGAGACGCTGGAGGGCATCGGCGCCCCCGCCATCCCCAAGGTCATCGACGCCTTCGCCACCGCCAGCAAGGACCAGGCCGGCAGCCTCGTCACCCTGCTCGCCAGCCAGCTCGACGACGCCAGCTTTCCGCTCTTCGCCGCCGGGCTCGCCCACGGGGACAAGCAGAGTGTTGCCGGCGTCACCAAGGCCCTCGCCATCTCCGCGAGCTACGACGCGAACCG